>NZ_CP108393.1:7700464-8066947 GCF_035961655.1 Streptomyces sp. NBC_01317
GAGCGCAAGGTCCACCGGCGTACTCACCGCTTGTTCCCAAGGCAGCACCGGCACGCCGATCGAGTCGAGCAGTTCCGTCACACCGCTCTGGAAGGGCGACGAACCCGTGCAGGTCGCGAGCAGCTGAACCCGCAGATCGTCGCGGAAGAGGGGGAGCAGATCGAGGAGGCGGGTCGCGGCTGTGACGTTGTGCACGACCAGCAGCACCCGCCGGCACCGCCCCCGAGTGGCCCATCGACTCGCTTCGTCCCCCACCGGCACCCGTACCCATTCCCGCGAGCGTTCCGCCACCGGCCTCACCCCCCTCACCACGCTCCCAAGTCGCGGCTCAACCTATCCGTTGGCCGGGTGAGAGGCCCCGGCCGAGTCCGGACGTCGCGAGCGGGGCCACGCGGTCGCGGCGGCGGACGCCGCACGTCAGCCCTACGACGCGCCCTCATTGGGGTGACCTCCCGAGCCGGGGTCCTCCGGACGAGTAGACCTTGCTCCCGTGAATCAATTGGCCAATTGGTGCTTCGAGAACCGCCGCAGAGTGGTCGGGGGCTGGCTGCTGGCCCTGGTGGTCCTGCTCGGGATCAGTCAGTCGATCGGCAGCTCGTACAACGAGAGCGTCAGCCTGCCGGGTACGGATTCCCAGGCGGCGGTGTCGCTCCTCAAGAAGAGCTTCCCGTCGGCGTCCGGTGAGAACGACCAGGTGGTCATCGAGGCGCGGAACGGCACCACCGTACGCTCCTCCTCGGTCAAGGACCCGGTGACCGCCGCGCTCGCCAAGGTGGCCGGCGTCCCCGGTGTGGAGTCGGTCATCAGCCCGTACAGCAAGGCGGGCGCGGGGCAGATCAGCCGGGACGGCACCGTGGCGTTCGCCCGGGTGACCTGGTCCAAGGTGGCCGCGGACGTCACCAAGACGGACGCCAGGCATCTGATCGACGCCGCGAAGACCGCCGACGGTCCTGACGTCCACATCTCGCTCGGTGGCCAGTCCATCTCCAACGAGGAGGCGTCGGGCCCCGGTCTGTCCATCGCCGTCGGCGTGATCGCCGCGCTGGTCATCCTGCTGATCGTCTTCGGGGGAGCGCTCTTCTCCTCCCTGATGCCGCTGATCACCGCGATCGTCGCCCTGTTCATCGGCCACGCGATCATCAGCCTGCTGTCCCACGTGATGGACACACCGAGCGTCTCCAGCGACCTCGCGATCCTCATCGGCCTCGGTGTGGGCATCGACTACGGCCTGTTCATCATCAGCCGGCACCGCAGCGCGGTGAAATCGGGGCTCGGCTACCGGGCGGCGACCGAGCAGGCCGTGAACACCTCCGGGCGTACGGTGCTGTTCGCGGGCATCACCGTCTGCATCGCGCTGCTGGGTCAGTTCGCGCTCGGGGTCGACTTCCTCTACGGGCTCTCCGCCGCCTCGGCGATCACGGTCGCGCTGACCATGGCGACCTCGCTGACGTTCCTGCCCGCCATGCTCGGGTTCCTCGGTGAGAAGGTCCTCTCCCGCCGGGAGCGTGCCGCTCTGGAGGAGAAAGGTCCCCTCTCCACCGACGCCACGGGCTTCTGGCTCCGGTGGGGGAGGTTCATCGAGGTCCACAAGGCGGTCGTGGCGGCGGTCTCGCTGGCTGTTGTGGTGGTGGTCGCCCTGCCCCTGTTCAGCCTTCGCCTCGGATCGTCCGGTGCCGCCGACGACCCGACCTCCTCCACCACACACCAGGCGTTCAACGCTCTCGCGAGGGGGTTCGGGCCCGGGTTCAACGGCCCGTTCCAGCTCGTCAGCGCGGTCTCGTCGCCGGACGACAAGAAGGCGTTCGAACGCTTCCTGGCCGACGCCGCCCACACCCCCGGAGTGGCCCGGGTGACACCTCCGGTGACCTCCCCGAACGGCGGGGCCGCCCTGGCGATCCTCTATCCGACGACCGCTCCGGGCGACAAGGCGACCGTCACCCTGGTCTCCACCATCCGGCACCTGGCGCCCCAGGCCGAAGGCCCCGGTCACCCCGCCGTGCATGTCGGCGGCGCCACTCCCAGCAACATCGACTTCTCGCGCGTGCTGAGCGACAAACTGCCCCTGTTCATCGCCGTGGTCGTCATCCTGGCGTTCCTGCTCCTGGTGATGGTCTTCCGCAGTCTGCTGATCCCGCTGGTGGCGGCCCTCATGAACCTTCTCTCCGTCGGGGCCGCGCTCGGCGCCCTGACCGCTCTGTTCACCTGGGGATGGGGCAGTTCGGCCCTCGGCCTGCCGACGACGGGACCCATCGACGCCTTCATCCCCGTTCTGCTGTTCTCGGTGCTGTTCGGGCTCTCGATGGACTACGAGGTGTATCTGGTGAGCCGGATGCAGGAGGAGTGGCACCACCAACGCCGCACCGCGCACGGGGACGCGGCGGAACTCACGGCGGGGGCCGTGCGCCACAACCACGAGGCGGTGACCCTCGGTCAGGCCAAGAGCGGGCGGA
Organism: Streptomyces sp. NBC_01317; assembly: GCF_035961655.1. NCBI lineage: Bacteria > Bacillati > Actinomycetota > Actinomycetes > Kitasatosporales > Streptomycetaceae > Streptomyces > Streptomyces sp. NBC_01317. The sequence goes on from NZ_CP108393.1 coordinate 7,702,915, forward strand.
TCATCGCGGCGGCCGCCGGCATCATGATCCTGGTCTTCGGGTCCTTCCTCATCGGCGACAGCTTCGTTCTCAAGGAATTCGGGTTCGGCCTCGGCTTCGCGGTCCTCGTGGACGCCCTGGTCATCCGAGGGCTGCTGGTCCCCGCCCTCATGCACCTGATCGGTCCCGTCAACTGGGCGCTCCCCGCCCGCCTCAGCCGTATCGTGCCCAACCTCTCCGTGGAGAGCGCCTCGGACAACGGCCACGCGTGACGGCTTCAGGAGTGTACGAAGGGCGGAGCCCGGCCTCGGGTCATTCCGCCCGTCGGGCAAGGGGCGAGGTGGCGGGGCGGGGCGGCCCCGACGGGGTGCGGACCAGGAGGAACGCGGAGCGGCGGCGCAGGGTGAAGCCGATGGACTCGTAGAGGCGGATGGCGTCGGTGTTGGCGGCGGACGCGTGCATGAACGGTGTCTCGCCGCGCTCCCGGATACCCGCCGCGACCGCGCGGACCAGCCGCGTGGCGAGGCCCTGACCCCGGTGGGCGGGGTCGGTGCAGACCGCGCTGATCTCCCGCCACCCGGGCGGGTGGAGCCGTTCGCCGGCCATGGCGATGAGCCGGCCCTCGCGCCGGATGCCGAGGTAGGTGCCGAGTTCGACGGTACGGGGAAGGAAAGGGCCCGGCTCGGTACGGGCGATCAGGTCGAGGATCTCCGGTACGTCGGCCGGGGTGAGGCGGACCGCTTCGGCGTCGGGTTCGGCGCGCAAGGACGTGTCGACCAGTTGGACGCCCTGTCCCCGCTGGACGGCCTCCCACCCGTCGGGAAGGTGCGTCGCGCCGCTGACCGGGGCGAGAGCGTCAGGACCGACCAGTGCGACGAGGTCGTCCCAGGCGCGGGGATCGGTCGAATCCGACAGTGCGGTGAAGGGGGAGATGTCCGTGGGATAACGCGCGGCGCGGCCCACCCGCTCGGCGAAATGGGAGTGCGGGCCGGTGAGCGAGGCCCAGGCGGGGTTGTCGAGGATGTGCGGGGCCGGGACGCTCCCGGGCTCCTGATGGTTCCGCGGCTCGGGCAGCGGCTGGCTCTGGGACGGGTGGACGCTGGTGGACATGATGGTGCTGATCTCCTCGCGAGGGTGCTGATCTCCTTGTGGGCCTTGCCGCCCGGGCGTTCTGAGGTGTACTCCCGCCGCGCTCAGCCGACGCGCGGCCCGAGAGCGAACCGGTCGGCGGCCGGGGCCCCGCCGACCAGGTCGGCCGCCAGTTCCCCGATGACCGAGGCGAACTTGAAACCGTGTCCGGAGAAGCCGGCCAGCACGGTCAGGGGCCCCTCCCGGTCGATGACGAAGTGGTGGTCGGGAGTGGTGGTGTAGAGGCAGGTACTCGCCACCGGCGCCGTGGCGTCCACGCCGGGCAGCCAGCGCTCGGCGTACCGCTGGACCTCGGCGAGTGAGTGAGGGACGACGGTACGGTCCCGGTGGTCCGGATCGACGACGGGCCCGACCCCGTGGAAACCGACCTTGACCCCGTCGTCGCTGCCGAGTCCGTAGATCCCGCCCTCGTCCGCGAGGCCGGCCCCTGGATGGTGGATGAAGCTCGGCCAGCCGAGCGCGTCCGGTGCCGGGAAGTGCGCGGGCTGCTCCTGGGTGACCCGCATCGCCGGCAGGCCGGACACGAGCCCGGACAGCCGGCCCGGCGCCCAGCCGCCGACCGCGACCACCACCGAGTCGGCGGTGAACGCCTCCTCGTCGTCCGTCACGATCTCGGCGCGCCCGCCGCGTACCGACAGCTTGGTCACCTTCACGCCGTGCCGGATACGGGCGCCGTGCTGCCGTGCTGCCTGCTGGAACGCCGCGACCGCGCGGTCGGCGTGCACCCGGCCGGCCTCGGGATGGAACAGCGCGGTGGTGTCGGCCCGCAGCCCCGGCCACCGCTCGGCGGCCTGCGCCGGGGTGAGGAACTCCGACGGCCGGCCGGCCGCGCTGAGGACGTCGTGGAGCGCGGAGGTCGCGGCGGCCGGGCCGTGGTCGACCGCGCCCGTCAGCTCCAGCACCTGGCGTCCGGTCTCCTCTTCGAGGCGCCGCCACAGCGGCAGGGCCCGTACCGCCAGCGAGACGTAGAACGGGTCCGCGTAGGCCAGGCGGAAGATCCGCGAGCTGCCGTGCGAACTGCCCCGGTCGTGCCCGGGCCCGAACTGCTCGAAGAGCGTGACCTGTTCGCCCCGTGCGGCCAGGTGCCAGGCCGCCGAGGAGCCCATGACCCCTCCTCCGACGACGATGTGATGAACCACGGGGTCGACATCCTTTCCGGGCAACGAATATGACGAACGAATATGACGGACAGTCAGGAACCGGTGGCGGCGACCGGTCGGTCGCGGGCCGGCAGTTCGAGTCCGAGGTTCTCCCGCAGTGTGGTGCCGGTGTAGTCGGCGGCGACGATCTTCCGCTTGCGCAGTTCGTGCAGCAGGCCGTTGACGGCGAAGTCGTGCTGGAGCGGGTCCGCGAGGCCGCTCAGCGTGATGACGTCCAGCACACCCGCCCGGAACCGCTCCTCGACGGCGTCGGCGAGTTGCTCGGGTGTGCCGGCGACCGCCCAGTGACCGGTGTCCTGGGCCGCGACGACCAGCTCCCTGAGGGTGTAGCCCTGGCGCGCGTACCCGGCGAAGATCTCCACCCGGCCGCGACGCCGGTTCACCGAGCTGACGTCGGGCAACAGGCTCTCCGGCAGCTTCTCGTCGAGCGGGATCTCCGACAGGTCGACCCCGCCGCCGAGCATGTCGGCCACCTGGGCGCGGCCGCGCTCGAAGTCGACCGACTCGCGCCTCTCCCGTACGAGCCGCCGCGCCTCCTCCTCGGTGGCGCCGTACGTGGCGTGGAGCGAGCTGAAGATCAGCGGCAGCCCGCCGGGCCGCCCCCACCGCTCGGCCTGGCTCCGGATCTTCCGGGTGAAGTCCACCGCGATGCCGAGGGTCGGGAGGGAGGTGAAGACGATCTCGGCGTAGCGGGCGCCGAGCGCCGTCCCGGCGGCGGACTGCCCTGCCTGGATCTGGACCGGGCGGCGTTGCGGCAGCGGCGGGATGTTCAGCGGGCCGGCCACGGTGAAGAACCGTCCGGAGTGGTCGATCGGGCGCACCCGGTCGCGGTCCAGCACCGCCTTTCCGTCCGCACCGGCGGTCAGCGCGCCGGTTTCCCAGCTGTCCCACAGCGCGTTGACCACCTCCAGCGATTCCTCGGCGCGCGCGTAGCGGTCCTCCGGGCTGGGCAGGCCGCCGGGCCCGAAGTTCTCCTCACCGATCGATGAGGTCACCAGATTCCAGGCCGCCCGCCCGTTGCTGACGTGATCGAGGGTGCCGAACAGCCGGGCCAGGTTGTACGGATGGTGGAACGTGGTCGATACGGTGGCGATGAGGCCGATCCGCGAGGTCACCTGGCTCAGCGCCGAGACGAACACCAGCGGCTCCTGGGACCCGATCGCGCCCTGGGCGCCGAAGCTCAGCAGATCGGCGGTGAACAGCGCGTCGATCCTGGCGGCCTCCGCGAGCTTCGCCACGCGTACGGCGGTGTCCAGGGTGGACCGGGTCGGATCGACCGCCAGGTCGTACGTCTCCGACGTACCGCCGGCTCCGGTCACGGTTTTCAGCGTTCTGGGCCGCTTCGCGCTCACGACTGGTCCATTCTCACCGGTGCCGGCGATATCGGGGGGCGGCGAAATGCTGGGGCGAACCACACCGGGACAGGCCGGATCGGAGCCGGCCGGGTGTCCGTGGTGTGTACGGGCCTGCCGGACCGGATCAGGACAGCGTCCGGGCAGGCGAGGGCAACGAGAGGAAGACGCGACGACGCGGAAGGGGAACGCCGGGGGGAACGCCGAAGGGTCAGCGACAGAGCGCGGTGTGGGTCCGGCACAGGTCCACATGCCGGCGCCTGGTCCGGACCGGCGGCGCGATCGCGGCGCGGCCCTGCCCGGAAAGGGCGGACCTGGCGTGCGATGCCTTCACGGTGACTCCCCATCGGTCCTGGTGTGAGCAGGACGAACGTACGTGGCAGGTGGGCGGGCTTGTCAAGAGCGAGTCTCACGAGACGGAACGCGGGACGGAAGACGGGACGGAAGACGGGACGAAAGACAGGGCGGAAGACGGGACGCCGATCGAACGTCCCCCGTCACGCCCCGGGTTCGTCCAGCAGGCCCAGCTCGCGCAGCCAGTTGTCGTCGAACACCTTGGAGAGATAGTTGCGGCCGGAATCCGGCAGCAGCGCGACCACCAGGTCCTCCGGAGTCAGTTCCGCCGCCACCCGCAGCGCGGCGGCCACGGCGGTCCCGGCGGAGCCGCCGACCAGCAGGCCCTCCTCCCGGGCCAGCCGCCGCGCCGTCCGCAGGGAGTCACGGTCGCTGATCCGCTCGAACCGGTCCACGACCTCCGGGTGGTAGGACTGCGGCCAGGTGTCGTCCACCGTCTCCGGGTGCCGGAAGTGGCCGATGCTCTCGACGTAGTACGGGCTTCCGTCGCCGCCCGAGTAGACCGAGGACTCCGGGTCGGCGCCGACCACGGTCACCCGGCCGCCGCTCACCTCCTTGAGGAACTCGCCGGTCCCGGTGATGGTGCCGCCGGTGCCCACGCCGGACACCAGATGGGTGATCCGTCCGTCGGTCTGCCGCCAGATCTCCGGCCCGGTGGTGCGGTAGTGCGCCAGCGGATTGGCCGGGTTGTCGTACTGGTTGGCCAGCCAGCCCCCGGGCGTCTCGGCGGCGACCCGGGTGGCCACCGAGTGCACATGATCGGGATGCTCGCGCGGTACGTCGCTGGGGCAGACGACGACCTCCGCGCCGTACGCACGCAGGACGGCGACCTTCTCCGCGCTGCTCTTCTCCGGGATCGCGAAGACACACCGGTAGCCGCGCTGCGCGGCGACCATGGCCAGGCCGACGCCCGTGTTGCCCGAGGTGCCCTCGACGATGGTGCCGCCGGGCAGCAGTTCCCCGGACTCCTCGGCCGCTTCGACCATCGCCAGCGCGATGCGGTCCTTGACGCTGCCGCCGGGGTTGACGTACTCCAATTTCACGCAGACCGGCGCGACGGCTCCGTCGGTGACGCGGTTGAGGCGCACCAGCGGGGTGTTGCCGACCGCGTCGGTCAACGAAGCGTGGACGTCCAATGCGGTGCTCCTTGTGTGCGGCTCTGTCACCGGTTCCGGGGTGTCCACGGGCACACCCCGGGCAGGTCAGGGCGGACGAGGAGACGGACCGGGCCCGGGGTGATCACCAGGCCACGGTAGCGGGGCGGGTCGGATCCCATCGTTTCACTCGTATGAAACATCGGCTGGAACATCGGCGGCCGGGCCGGACGGCGAGGGCATGGCACGGCGGGCCAGGAGGGCCGCCCGAGCGGTACGGGCGGTTCCGTGCGGCATTGTTCACAGCGGGACGAACGGTTAACGTGAAATCCGATCACCCGCTTCGGCGGCAGGCCTCGGACCCGGTACGGCCACGGCCCGGCGATCGACCCGACAACGGCGAGGCGAGGTGAACGGTATGCGGGCGCGACGTCCCGGCGGACGCGACCGTCGCATGCCGGACCACGGCGGGTCCTTCGAACTCGGCGTCGCCCGGCGCCATGTCGACCTGCTGCGCGTGAGCAGCGCACTGTGTACGAGGACGTCTCCGGGCCGCTGAGCGTGCCCTCGCCGCCTGTGCCGATCGGCGCCGCGACAGCGATCTGATCGCGCCCCGCCCGCTCGTACCGGCGCACCCGAAGCAGTGGCGTACCCACACGTCCGCGTACCGGCGCGCGCTTCCCCTCTCCTGAGGCTCCCGAGGCCGCCGTGTCCCGCCCCGCGCCCCCGCCCCTACCCCACCCGACCGAGAGGTTCACGGTGTCCAAGAGCCCCGCCTCATCAGGGCTGTTCGCCGCCCTGCGGGTCCGTGACTACCGCGTCTACTGGAGTACGGGCCTGGTGTCGAACGTCGGCACGGCCATGCAGGGCGTCGCACTGGACTGGTTCGTGCTCGACCTGACGCACAGCGGGACCGCCGTCGGCTGGGCGGCGGGCCTCCAGTTCGCCCCCGTCCTGCTGTTCGGCCTGTGGGGAGGCGTCCTCGCCGACCGGTACGACCGGCGCACCCTCCTGCTGTGGGCCCAGTCGCTCTACGCGGTCCAGGCGCTGCTCCTCACCGTCACCGTCCTGTCGGGCCACGCGCCGCTCTGGTGGATCTACCTGCTGTCCTTCGCGCTGGGCTGTGTGTTCACGGTGGAGAACCCCGCGCGGCTCTCCTTCGTCACGGAACTGGTCGGCCCCTCCCTGATCGCCAACGCGGCGGGCCTCAACATCCTGTCCCTGAACGCCGCGCGACTGATCGGACCGGCGATCGCGGGCGTACTGATCGCCGTGATCGGTACGGGCTGGGTCTTCGCGCTGAACGCGGTGTCCTTCACGGTGGTGACCGCCGGCCTGCTGACGATCCGTCCGAAGGCGGTACGGAGCCCGGGGGAGCGGCCACCGTGGGCGGGTGCGGGCGCGGCCGGGCTGCGCTATGTCGCCGCCCGTCCCGAACTGGTCGGAGTGTTCACGATCTTCGGTCTGGTCGCCACCTTCGCGGTCAACTTCTCCACCACACTGACCCTGTTCGCCGGCCGGGTCTTCGACGTCGGCTCCAGCGGCCTCGGATTCATGTCGACCGCGCTGTCCGTCGGTACGATCGCCGGCACGCTCGTCGCCACCCGCCGCGCCTCGCCCCGGGTGCGGACCGTGGTCATCGGCGCGGTGCTGTTCGGTGTCAGCGAGGCGCTGGCCGCGCTCATGCCCTCGTACCCCACCTTCCTGCTCATGCTGCTGCCGGCCGGATTCACGCTGATGACGCTCAACACGGCGGTCAGCGCCTTCGTCCAGTCGGAGGTCAGCGACGCCATGCGCGGCCGGGTGATGGCCGTCTACACGGTGATCTCGATGGGGGGCGCTCCGCTCGGCGGTCCCGTGATCGGCTGGATCTCCGAGCACGCGGGGGTGCGCTGGGGGCTGGCGTCGGGGGGCGGGGCGGCCGTCCTGGCCGCCGTCACCGTGGCTCTCTGGCTGGTACGGCACCAGGCCCTCACCCCTCGCCCGTACGTCCACGACCCGGCGGCGGACGACGGTCCCGTACCGTCCCCGCCGCCCGCTCCCACTCCCACGGCCTCTGCCAACTAGCCGGATTCCCGGACCACTTCACCCGGAGGTACTCCCCATGACCGACCCCGACGACGGTCTTCCGCGCCTTCCCCGCCTGCACCTCGCCCTGGAGGTGGACGGCGACGGCGCCCACCCCGCCGCCTGGCGCCACGCGGGGCGCCCGCCCGGCGCCGTCCTGACTCCCCGGGCGCTGCGGGACGTGGTCGCCGCGGCCGAGAACGCCGGCTTCGGCCTCGTCACCTTCGCCGACTCACCGCTGCCGCCCGGCGCGGACCCGGACGGCTCCCCGTACAAGACCCCGTCCGACGCCGCCGGACCGGCCGGACGCATCGAGGCCGGAACCCGCGCCGCCTACGTCTCCGTCCTCACCGACCGGATCGGCCTCGCGCCCGTCCTGCACGTCGCCCCCACGGAACCGTTCCACCTCGCCACCCAGCTCGCGAGTCTCGACCACGCCTCCCACGGCCGGGCCGGCTGGGTGGTCGGCGCGGCGGCCGGCGAGGCCGCCCTCGCCACCGTCGGACGAGCGCCGCTTTCCGCCGCCGAACTGCGCCGAGAGACGGCCGACGTCATCGACACCGCCCGCGCCCTGTGGGACTCGTGGGAGGACGACGCGGTCATCAAGGACGTCGCGACCGGCCGTTTCCTGGACGCGGACCGGGTGCATCACATCGACTTCGAGGGCGCGTCCTTCACCGTCAAGGGCCCCCTGATCACCCCGCGCCCGCCGCAGGGCCAGGTCGTCGTCCTGGCCCCGGACGCCCTGGAGGCCGACACACGCGCCGACGTGGTCCTGGTGGCGCGGCCCGACCTCGCCGCCGTCGCGGCCCGCGCGGCCACGGCCAGGGAGTCCGGCGCGCCCCTGGTGTTCGCCGAGGTGGAGGTGGTCCTCGACGCCGACGCCCCGGCCGCCGACCGGCTCGCCGCACTGGACGAGGCCGCCGACTGGCCCGGGTCCGGACGGCTGCGCCACGTCGGCTCCCCGCAGTCCCTGGTCGACCTGCTCCGCCACCTGGCCGAGTCGGTCGACGGGGTCAGGCTGCACCCCGCCGTCCTCGCCGCCGACCTGCCGGTCCTGATCGAGCACGTCCTGCCGGAGCTGTCCGCCACGGGCCTGTGGCACGCGCCGCGCCCCGGCGGCACCCTGCGCGAAACACTCGGTCTTCCCCGTCCCGCCAACCGCTTCGCCGCCCCCGCGGCCACCCACGCCTGAGGTGAGTGCCATGCCGGAAACCCCTCCCCAGCTCCACCTCGGCGTCTTCTTCACGGGCGTCGGGCCGCAGTTGATCTGGACCGACCCGGACGCGCTCTCCCACACGGCGGTCGACACGTTCGTCCAGATCGCGCAGACCCTCGAACGCGGCCTGTTCGACGCGTTCTTCCTCGGTGAGGGACTGCGCGTACGGGAGAACCGCGGCCGGGTCTTCGACCTCGACGTCGCCGGCCGCCCCGACGCGATCACCCAGCTCTCCGCGCTCGCCGCCGTCACCGAGCGGATCGGCCTGGTGGCGACCCAGAACACCACGTACAACTATCCGGCCGATCTGGCCCGCCGTCTGGCGAGCCTCGATCTGCTGTCCGAGGGCCGGGCCGGCTGGAACATCGTCACCACCGACAACGCCTGGACGGGCGCCAACTTCCGCCACGGCGGCTGGCTGGAGCACGAGCGCCGTTACGAGCGGGCCGGGGAGTTCGTCGAAGCGGCCAAGGAGCTGTGGTCGTCCTGGGCCCCGGACGCCGTCGCGCCCGGCGGGCGGGCCGCGAGCTGGGCCCGTACCGGTTCCGTCACCCCGGTCGGGCGGGACAGCGATCTTGTACGGCTGCGCGCCACGGCCACCGTGCCGGGCAGCCGCCAGGGCCGTCCCGTGCTCTTCCAGGCCGGGGACTCGGACGGCGGCCGGGAACTGGCGGCCCGCCACGCCGACGTGGTGTTCTCCGCCAACGCGGAGTACGGCAAGGCCGTCGCGTACGCCGCCGACCTGCGCGAACGGCTGGCCCGCCACGGCCGCACACCGGACTCGCTGCGGATCCTGCCGGGCGCGAGCCTCATCCTCGGCGACACACCGGCCGAGGCGGAGGAGAAGGCCCGCTGGGTACGGCGGGAGCAGGTCAACGGTCCCCGGGCGATCGCCTTCCTGGAGCAGTACTGGGGCACCGACCTCTCCGCCTACGACCCGGACGGACCGCTGCCCGACATCGAGCCCGGTGAGGACGAACTCGATCCCTCCCGGGGCACGATCGCGATCTCGCACCGCAGCGGCAAGCTGGCCCTGATCCAGAAGTGGCGCGACCTCGCGGCCGAACGCGGCCTGTCGATCCGTGAGCTGGTGCTCGAAGTGTCGCCGGGCCACCCGTCCTTCGTCGGCACCCCTTCGACCGTCGCCGACGAGTGGACCCGCTATGTCCGCACCCGCGCCGTCGACGGCTTCAACCTCCTGCCGCACCTGCTCCCCGCCTCGCTCACGGACATCGTCGACAAGCTCGTCCCGGAACTCCAGGAACGGGGTGTGTACCGGACCGCTTACGAGGGCACCACCCTGCGCGAACACCTCGACCTGCCGCCGCTTCCCGCCGTCCCGGGCGCCTGATCCGCGACCCGAGCAGGACCGCGACACGCCCACGGCACGGGCCGCCCCCTCCCCGGATCAGGCCCTGCCGTGCGCCTGTTGCGACTGCCGCGACAGCGAGTCGATGACCACCGCCGCCAGCAGCACACCCCCGGTGATCATGAGCTGTACGGCCGACTGGATCCCCAGCAGCGCCATGCCCGAGGCGATCGACTGGATGACCAGGATGCCGAGCAGCGCCGACCAGGTCGTCCCCCGTCCGCCGTACAGGCTGGCGCCCCCGACGACCGCCGCGGCGATCGCGTTCATCAGCAGCATGACGGAGCCCGACGTCTGGTTCGCCGCGGTGATCCGGGAGGCCAGGAACAGGCCGCCCACCGCCGCCATCGTCCCGGACACCATGAAGACCGAGATACGCACGAGCACCACATGGACCCCGGTGCGCCGGGTGGCCTCGATGCCGCCGCCGATGGCGTACACCTTCCGTCCGTACGGCGTACGGCGGAGGAGGATGTCCAGCGCCGCGATCAGGACGAGGAAGATGAGCAGGGCCAGCGGCAGCCCCTGGAACCGGTTGAGCACGGCGGCGGCGGCGAACGCGATGACCGCCACCACCGCCGTCCGCACCCCGGTCTCGGCGAGCCGCTTGGTGGGCATCCCGGCGCCCTTGCGACGCCGCCGGTCCCGCCAGGACACCAGGAAGAACGCGGCGGTGCCGAAGGCCGCGAGACCGTACGCGACCCCGTCGTCGTGGAAGTAATAGCTGGTCAGCTGGGCGACGAAGCCCTGGTCGTCGAGGTTGATCGTGGCGCTGGTGCCCAGGATGTAGAGCATGAGGCCGCTCCACCCCAGCAGCCCGGCGAGCGTCACCACGAACGCCGGTACGCCGACCCTGGCCACGATGTAGCCCTGGAAGGCGCCGACGGCCGTCCCGACGAGCACGGCCACCACCACCGCCACCCACTCGGTCACCCCGTGGAGCACGTTCTGCACCGCGAACACGGCCGCCGCGAGGCCGCTGACCGAACCGGCCGACAGGTCGATGTCCCCGATCAGCAGGACGAAGACGATCCCGACCGCGATCAGTCCGGTGCCGACGATGTCCACGCTGAGGTTGGACAGGTTGCGGGGCGACAGGAAGCGGGAGTTGAGACTCTGGAAGACGATCCAGATCACGACGAGCCCGACTACCGCCGGGACCGAGCCGAGTTCGCCGCTGCCGAGTCTGCGGCCGAACGCCCGGGCGACGCGGGAGAGGGCCGTGACGAACGTGCTCAGGACTCGTCCCTCCCCACGCCCGGTGGGCGGCGGGTCACGGCGCTGCGCGTCGCGCCGGTCATGGACGCGAGGATCTGTTCCTGGGAGGTGGTGCCCACGTCGAAGGAGCCGTTGTTGCGGCCGAGGTGCAGGACCGCCACCCGGTCGGCGACGGCCTTGATGTCCCCCATGTTGTGACTGATGATCAGCACGCCGAGGCCCTGGTCGCGCAGCCGCTCGACCAGGTCGAGGACCCGGACGGTCTGCTGGATGCCGAGGGCTGCGGTGGGCTCGTCCAGGAGGAGCATCTTCGGCGCGCCGAGGAGCGAGCGGGTGAGGGCGACGGTCCGCCGCTCCCCTCCGGACAGCGAGGCGACCCGGACGCGCACATGGGGGACGTGGAGGGGCAGCGTCGTCTCCAGCAGTTCGCGGGTACGGCGTTCCATCTCGACCTCGTCGAGGATGCCCCACCTGCTGATCTCACGGCCGAGGAACAGGTTGCCGACGATGTCGAGGTTGTCGCAGAGCGCGAGGTCCTGGTAGACGGTCGCGATGCCCAGGCCCTTGGCGTCGTGGGGGCGCTTGATCCGTACCGGCCGTCCCTCCCACTCGATGACTCCGGTGTCGGCGGGGTCGACGCCCGCGATCACCTTGACGAGCGTGGACTTGCCGGCGCCGTTGTCGCCCATCAGGGCGACGACCTCACCGGCCCGGACCTCCAGCTCGACGTCCGTGAGCGCCTGCACGGCGCCGTAGCGCTTGGAGACGCCTCGCACGGCCAGCAGGGGCGCGGCGGTCACGGTCACCAACTCCCTCCTCGCCCCGTTACGTGGTGAGTCCGGCCTTCTCGCACGCCGACGCGAACCTCGGAGAGCAGATCTGGCCAATCGTGTACATGCCGTCCTTGACGACGGTGCTCTTGATGGTGCCGACGGTCACCGTGATCCCGTTGAGCAGGACGGCCGGGATGTCCTCGGTGGTGGGGCTGTTCACCCGGTCGGGCGCCTGCTTGCCGAGCTTCTGGCCCCGGCCCAGGGTGAGGGCCATCTCGGCGGCGGCATCGGCCTCGGGCGCGAAGGGCTTGTACACCGTCATGTACTGACTACCGACGACGATGCGCTGTACGGCGGGCAGCTCGGCGTCCTGGCCGGTGACGGGCGGCAGCGGGCTGACGACGTTCGCCCTCAGGGACGCGATGACACCGGCGGCGAGACCGTCGTTGGCGGCGTACACCCCGTTGATGTGGTCGGCGCCGAGGGACCCGATCGCGCCCGACATGTTGCTGTTGGCGACTTCCGGTTTCCATCCCGCGGTGTCGTACGACTTGCCGATACGCACCTTGCCGCGCAGGACGGAGAGGGCGCCCCGCTTGAACAGGTTCGCGTTGGGGTCGGCGGACGGGTCGCCGTTCATCATGACGATCTGGCGGTCGGCCGCGTGCGGGCCGAGGGCCTTGAGCAGGGCCGTGCCCTGGAGTCTGCCGACCTGTTCCCCGTCGAAGGAGACGTACCCGGAGATCGGGCCCTCGCTCAGCCGGTCGTACGAGATGACCGGGATGTTCGCCGCTTTCACCTCCTTGACCGAGGAGGTCAGCGCCTTGGCGTCGACGGGGGTGAGGATCAGCGCGTCGACCCCCTGGGTGATCATGGAGTCCACCTGCTGCTGCTGGGCCGCCACATCGCCCCGGGCGTTGCCGTACCTGACCCGGCAGTTGTCGCACAGCTCCTTGACCCTGCGCTCGATCAGCGGCCTGTCGAACTTCTCCCAGCGGGAGGCACGGCTGTCCGGGAGCAGCAGGCCGATCGTCACCCCGCTGTCGCTCGAACCGTTTCCCCCGCCGCCCCCACCGCCGTCGCCGCAGGCGGAGAGGGCGAGGCCCGCGGCCACCACCGACACGGCGAGGGTGACGGCGGTGGGACGGAGCCCGGCAGGTGGTGCGGTCCGGAACACTCGGAGTTCCTCCTCGCCCGTTCGACGGCGCCCTCCTGACCCGGCACCGGAGGCGGTACGGGCAGGTCGGACGCGGCCTACCCTGCCACGGGCCCGGCGTCCGGGCCCGGCGCCTCGCGTGGCGGCACCGTGATTTCACTCCACACCTGTTTGCCGCCGCTCACCGGCACCGAACCCCAGGCCGCCGACATCGCCTCGACCAGCAGGATGCCGCGCCCGCCGGTGGACTCCCAGTCGACGATCACCGGTTTGGCGGGCGCGCGGGGGGACCCGTCGGTCACGGCGATCCGCAGCCGGTCCGCGGCCAGCGCGAGGTCGAGGCGCACCGATCCCTGGGTGTGCACCAGGGCGTTGGTGACCATCTCGGAGACGATGAGGAGCACCACGTCCGCCTCGTCGGACAGGCTCCACGTGCGCAGGGTCCGCGCGGTGAACCGGCGCGCGTGCATGACCGCGTCCGGCAGCCGCCACACCGTCCAGCTGGCCCGGACCGGCCGGACCTTCATCCCGTCGTAGCGCATCAGCAGCAGCGCCACGTCGTCGTCCCGCCGCCCGCCGCCGCCGAGCATCGTGTCGGCCATCCGGCCGGGGTCGGAGGTGTCGGTGGAGCCGAGCACCTCGCACATCCGGCGCATGCCGTCCTCCAGATGGAGGATCTGGGACTCGACCAGGCCGTCGGTCAGCAGGGCGAGGACCGTGCCGGGGGCCAGCCCGAGCGTGGTCATGGGGAACTCCGCGTCCGCGACGACACCCAGCGGGGGGCCGCCCTCGGTTGCCATCTCCTCCGTGGAGCCGTCCGGGTGACGCAGCAGCGGCGGGAGGTGCCCCGCCCGTACGAACCAGGCGTCGCCCTCCTCCATGTCCAGCTCGACGTAGCAGCAGGTGGCGAACAGGTCGGTCTCCATGCCGACGAGCAGGCGGTTGGCGTGCGAGACGACCACGTCCGGCGGGTGGCCCTCGACCGCGTACGCCCTGATCGCCGTACGCATCTGGCCCATGATCGTCGCGGCGGCGGCGCTGTGTCCCTGCACGTCGCCGATGACCAGGGCGACCCGCCCCTCGGAGAGCGGGATGACGTCGTACCAGTCGCCGCCCACGGCGAGTCCCGCCATCGCGGGAAGGTAGCGGGCGACGGCCACCCCGCCGGCCAGCGGCGGGAGCCTGCGGGGCAGCAGGCTGCGCTGGAGCGTGGTGGCGAGTTCGTGCTCGGCGTCGAAGGCGCGGGCGCGCTTGAGGGCCTGCCCCACCAGGCCCGCCGTGGCGGTGAGCAGGGACCGCTCCTCGGGGCGGAACTCGTGCGGCTCGTCCCAGCCCACCAGGCACGCGCCGACCACCCGCCCCTCGGCGGGGAGCGGCAGGACGGCGAGCCCGCCGGGGCCCACGTCCGCGAGACCGCCCTCGCTCGCGGGGCCTTCCGGCCACAGGCTGACCCGGCCCTCGCGCAGCGTGTCCGCCAGCGTGGGGAGGGACCGGATCGGCAGGTCGGGCCACTCCGAACGCCACTCCGACTGCCAGACGTCCGGCCACGCGGAGGGCTCCGGCGGATCGAGCGCGAGGACGACCAGCCGGTCCGACTCGATCTCGGCGAACGCCACCCGGTCGGCCCCCAGCGGGCCGCGGAGCGCGGAGACCAGCACCCGGCCCACGTCCCGGACGCTCTTCGCGCCCGCCAGCGCCGCGGCGAGCCGCTGCACGCGGGACACCTCGTCGGCGCTGGGCCGCAGCGCGTGGGCGTCGGCGACCACGCCCACCACCCGGTCCGGCCGGCCGGAGCTGTCGGCCACCACACGGCAGCGCAGTTGGAGCCAGCGCAGCTCGCCCGTGATCCGGCGGACGCGGAACTCCAGTTCCCGGCTGCCCGAGGTCACCTTGCCCGGTTCCATCAGGGACATCAGTGCGGGCAGGTCGTCGGGGACGGAGTGCGCCAGGAGGGTCTCCACGCGGCCGTCGAAGTCGTCCGGCGCCATGTCGACCAGTTCGAGGACCCGGGCGTCCGCCTTGATCCGCCCGGTGCTGAGGACGAGGCTGAACTTCCCGACCCGCAGCGCGTCGGGAGGGGCGGCGGGCAGGACCGACGGCGGCGGGCGGCCGGCGGTCAGGACACTGCCCGGCTCACCGTGCGCTTCGAGCCGCGCGGCGACCTGGTCGGCGTACACCTCCAGGAAATCGCGCCGCTCGACGTCAAAGCCCCCTTCGTCGTCGTCCACCACGAGCAGGCAGCCCAGCCGCCAGGGCAGCGCGCCCAGCGAGATGTCGACCGGGAGGGTCCGCTGTCCTGTCTCGCCGTACGAGGCGAGTTCGCCGGGGCCGAGCCAGACGGGGTGTCCGGTGCAGTACGCGTCGGTGACCGGCGACCTGCTCGACAGGGCGTACCCGTCCGGCAGCGGGATCCGGTCGCGCAGCCGCCCGGACGACTGGGCCAGCCGCAGCGCCCTTCCGCCCGCGTCCAGGACGTAGACGGCGACGAGCGCGGCGCCGGCGAACGCCAGCATCTGCCCCGCGACGGCCTCCTGCTCGTCCGTGCCCGGCGGCAGACCGCTGTCGGCCCCGCCTGCCGGGTCCGCCCACAGCCTCGGGACTTCGACCTCGGTGCCACCATCACCGGACATTCCGCAGTATCACCTACGTCCCATCATCCACTCGCGGCGTACATGGGGGCCAGTCCGGCGGCGCCGCCGGTACGGGGACCTCGCTGTTGTCGTGGTCCGTCGTCCGTACGACCCGGGGCGTCGTCGTGCCGGGTACCACCCAGTTTTGCCGCTGTCCCGCGCGAGCGCCATCATTGCGACGCCACGAGCTGCCCGTCCGGAGGACCGTTCCGCCCAGGACCGGGGAACCGCCGCGCCCTCTACGACGCTACTTCGCCGTACGGGCCAACAGCGCTGACAGGTCGTGCACCTCGGCCTCCGCGCGCCGCGCGGGGACGCCGGCCGCGATCAGCGTGGCCGTCGCCGTCGCCGTACCGTCGTCCTGCCAGGCCTCGGCGCCGACGCTCTCTATCAGCGACAGCGCCATGGCCTCCAGGGCCGTACTGAGAACGCGCGGTGGCACATGCGCGGGGAGCGCGCCGACGGACTGTCCCCGCTCCAGGATGCTCGTGACCCTCTCGCGTGCGGGGGAAAGCACTTCCGAGACCCGCTCGACGCCCAGATCGCGCCGGGCCAGCCCGATCAGCATCCGGTAGCGGTCACCCACCGGCCAGATGCCGAGCACGAACCTGGCCAGCGCCCGCTCGGGCGGGTCGTCCGCCGACACGGCCGCCTCCACCGCCTCACCCAGGACCCGCGACACCTCCTGGGCCACGGCCTCCAGCAGCGCGGGCCGCCCCGGGAAGTGCCCGAAGACGGTCCGGCGTACGACCCCGGTGGCCCGCGCGACCTCTTCCAGCGTCGCGTCCGGATTGCGGCTCAGTTCGACCTGGGCGACAGCCAGGATGCGTGCCCGGTTGGCACGGGCGTTGCGGCGCTGGGGCTCGGGGGCGGTCTTTGTCATGGGAGATCCAGTCTGCACATGCGTGGGCAGAGTCGCAATCTCCGGGCGGGGCCGGGACGCGGAGGGGGGTCGCGGCGGTCTGATATTTGCACACCTATGGGCAAGAAGCTAACGTGCACATCGCTGAGCAAATAAGAGCCGTCGCTCCCTGAAGGAAGCCGCCATGCCTCTTCTCGCCTCGACCCCGGTCGATCAAATGCGCTCCCCTTACTCCAAGAGGTGGTGGGCGCTCCTGGTGCTGTGCCTGAGTCTGCTGATCATCGTGATGGCCAACACCGCGCTCATCGTGGCCGCGCCCGACATGACCCGGGACCTCGGTCTGGACAGCAGCGGGTTGCAGTGGGTCATCGACGCGTACACCGTTCCCTACGCGGCGCTGATGCTGCTCCTGGGTGCGATAGGCGACAAGTACAGCCGCCGGGGCGCACTGGTGGCCGGCCTCGGCGTCTTCGCGGCGGGGGCCGTGACGGGGAGTCTGGTGGACTCCACGGGGGCCGTCATCACGGCCCGGGCCGTCATGGGTGTCGGAGCCGCCGTGATCATGCCGGCGACCCTCTCGCTGCTGGTGGCGACCTTCCCGCGTGAGGAACGGGCCCGGGCGATCACCGCCTGGACCGCCACCTCCGGTCTCGGCGTCGCCCTCGGGCCGCTCATCGCCGGGTGGCTGCTGGAGGACCACGCGTGGGGCTCGACGTTCCTCATCAACGTGCCGATCGCGCTGGCGGCGATCGTGGGTGCGTTCGTGCTGGTCCCGCCGTCCCGCGCCCGCGCCATGGGCCGGATCGACGTGGTCGGCGGCCTGTTGTCCGTCGTCGCCGTCGGAGCGCTGGTGTACGCCATCATCGAGGGTCCGCACTTCGGATGGGGTACGGGTCCGGTCGCCGCGGCCGTCGTCGCCGTTCTCGCGATCATCGGCTTCGTCGTCCGGGAACTGCGCCATCCGCACCCGGTGCTCGACGTACGCAAGTTCCGGGACCGCGCGTTCAGCGGATCGACGATCGCCGTCCTGATGTTCTTCCTGGGCACGTTCGGCGCGCTCTACTACATGACCCAGCACCTCCAGTTCGTCCTGGGCTACAGCCCCCTCGAAACCGGCGTCCGCATGCTCCCGCTCGCCGCGGGCGTGTGTGTCGCCGCAGCGGTGACCGGGCGCCTGACGCCGCTGCTCGGCATGCGGACGACGGTGGTCACGGGCATGGCCCTCGGCACGGTCGCCGTCCTGCTGCTGACCCGTATCGACGCGGGCTCCACGTACAGCGACTTCCTCGTCCCGTTCATCCTGCTCGGCTTCGCCGTCGGACTGAGCGTCGCGCCCTGCACCGACACCATCATGGGCTCGTTCCCCGAGGACCAACTGGGCGTGGGCGGAGGCGTCAACGACACCGCCCTCGAACTGGGCGGTTCGCTGGGCATCGCCATCCTCGGCTCCCTGCTGGCGACTTCGTACCGCGACAACCTGACGGAGGCCGTGGGCAAGGCACTTCCCCCGGAGCCGCTCGACGTCGCGCGCGACTCCATCGGCGGAGCCCTCGCCGTGGCCGGGGAACTGGCCCGCAACCCCCAGGCGACCCCGACCCCGGCCCAGGCCCAGGGCCTCGTCTCGGCGGCCCACACCGCGTTCTCCGACGCCATCGCCACCACCAGCCTGGTCGGCGGCATCATCATGGCAGCGGGCACGATGATCGTCCTGGCCCTCCTCCCGAGCCGCAAGCACACCCGAACACGCGACGCGGCGCCCGGGGCCGACAGCGCCAGGACACCGGTGGCGTAGCCCGGACCCGGCCTGGAACCCGCCCGGTCGGGCGGCGGCGGTACTGTGCCGGGCAGGCGAGCGGGGCGGGGGTACGGGGTATGGGCGGAACGAGGGTGCGGCAAGTCGCCTGCCGACTGGCGGGGGTGGTGCTGCTCGTGTTCGCCGCCGGTTGTGGCGGGGCGTCAGGGGCCCCCGAGCCAGGGGCGCGGGCCGGATGGCGGACCTGGGCCGCCGGGTTCACCGGTCCGGCGCCTTCGGGCACGTGCCTGCCCACCGAGCGGTTGTTGCTGTGTCCCGTGGCACCGGCCGGCTTCGTGGCCCACTCCGCCTCCACCGGTGAGGCCGTGTGGAGTGTGGGTGCGGACAGGGCGAAGGGCAGGAACGCCGGGGCCGCCGCGGACGGGGATCGTGCCGTCTCCGCCGGCGGACGTACTCTCCGGGCCGTCGATCTGACCGCCGGCCGCGTCGCGTGGACCAAGGTGCTCCCCGCAGGACGTACCTTCGGCCCGCCGGCCACGGCCGACGGCGTCGTCTACGCGGCCACGTACGGCGCGACCGCCGCCGAGCCCCAGACGCTGTTCGCGTACCGCGCCTCCGACGGAACCCCCCTCTGGCAGCGGGACACCACCGAAACCGCGCCGTTCGCGCGGGGCGGGCGGGTCCTCACCGTCGAGTCCGGCGCCCGCGCCGTCGCACGGGACGGGCGGACCGGCGAGGTGGTCGCCACGTCCGATCCCGCCCACCCCTGCCCGTCCCTGATCGCCGCGCCGGGCTATCTGGTCTGTACGGAGAGCGGCTCCGCGGCCGGCGACACCTTCCCGCCCGTCGTACGGGTCGACCCCGCGACGCTCAGGTTCGTCAGGACGCTCTGGCGGCCGGGGGACAAACCGTACGGCGGGGTGATCTCCCCGGACGGCGTCCTGGTGCTGCGTACGGTCAACGCCGAGGACGCGTCGAGCGGTGGCTGGACCGCCCTGGACCTCAGGACCGGCAAGACCCTGTGGACGACCACCGGCCCCGAGGACGGCGGAACGAACGACGACGTCGTCCTCGCCGGATCCCGGGCCGTGTGGATCTCCGGGGGACGGCTGGTCTCCGTCGACCCGCGCACGGGCCCGTACGCCACCGGCGTCGGCGCACCACGCCGCTCGCGGGTGTACGCGGAGGCCTCGGACGGCAGATCCCCGCGGCTCACGGCCTACGGCACCCACCTCGTCCTCCAGCCGGGAACGCGCCCCGCCCTCCGCTCGGTCACGGCTCCCTAGCGCGGGGCCGAACGCCATCCCGGAGGCGGAGGCCACCGTGCAGAGGCCGGTGTAGGTGCCCAGGACCCGGCTGTCGGGGGCCAGGCTCCAGAGCGCGACCAGCGCGTTGACCGCGAACACGGCGTAGCCGATCGAAGCCACGGCCATCGCGACCACCGTGACGCCCGGTGTGGGGAAGGGGACCCCGGCCAGCAGTCCGACGACGAACAGGCCGACGCCGTACCGGATCGCCCGGATCTGGCCCAGCCGGCCGGAGACGTACGCGAGCGGGACGACGGCGCAGAGAAAGGCGACCGCGCCGGGCAGCGCCAGCGCCCCTGCCTCGCCGCGCGACAGCCCCAGGACCTCGGTGCCGTACGGGGTGAGCAGGGAACGCGGGGCCGACCACATCCCGGCGAAGCAGAAGATGCCGGTCATCAGGAGCGCCCTGGCGCCGGTGGGGGCGCGGACCAGGTCCTTGACGACGGCCCACGGGGAGGGAATCTCCCCGCCCGTCGTGGCCGGCCGGGCGGGGAGAGGCGGGATTCCGGCCGGGTCGGGCAGGACGGCCGTGGCGTGGTGGCGGCCGGGGAACGTCCAGGACAGGCCGAGCATGACCAGCATCAGGAGCGGGGGGATCGCGGAGGACCGGCAGGCTGCCCGCCCGGGGGATGAGCGCGAACGGTACGCTGGCGAGCGACGCGCCCACGAGGATGATCGGCCACCGGCCGCGCCGTCCTCGCGCGTGACGGTCGGAGAGGTGGCCCGTCCACGGCTGGACGAAGACGCCCAGGACGTTGTCCAGGCCCATGAACAGGCCCACCAGACCGGCGGAGGTCAGGTAGTGGCGCAGCTGGGTGGGGACCTGGGCGTCGGAGAAGTTCCACACCGACTCCTGGGCAACCACCGCGAGGGTGACCCACAGGACCGTACCGCCGCGCATCCTGCCGGGGGCGGAAAGCGGCGCGGGGGCCGTGGGAGTGACAACGCCGGAGGAGGGTTCCGGCTTGCGTCGGCATCGCCGCGTTTGTCCGTTCGCGTTACCGTTGATCAAGGGCATGACGGCACCACGTGTCCCGCCCCGGGAGGTGGGTCTGGGTGTCTTCCGTTCGCCACGGCGGCAAGATCGGCGTTTTTGTCGTACTGCTCATCTTTGTGGTCCTGCTGACGCTCGCGCAGGTCCCGACCTCGCACCACGGCGTGATCAGGCTGGGCGGATTCTCCGTCCTGGCCCCGCTCGTGGCGAGCGCGCTGCTCTCGTTCCGGCAGACGCTCATCATCTGCGGCGTGACCTTGGCGGGAATCTCCGTCGTCTACGGAGGTGTGGTCGACCATCTGCCCACCGTCCAGCGGGTCGTGACCATCACCCTGGTGGCCGCGGCGACCTCGGTCAGCATTCTCGTGTCCCGCATCCGGCTGGACCGGGAGGAGCGCATCAGGCGGCTCATGTTCGCCCGGGACCGGCTGACGCTGCTCACCGACGCGGGTGTACGGGTCGGCTCGACGCTCGACACCGCCCGTACGGCCCAGGAACTGGCCGACGTGGCCGTCCCCCGGTTCGCCGATCTCGCCGTGGTCGACCTCTTCGACACGGTGCTGCACGGCGACGAACCGCCCCCCTTGCCCGAGTCCGGACCGATCACGCTCCGCCGGGTGGCCCGCAGCTCGGTGGGCGACCCGGACCCGGAGACGGCGTGGGAGCCCGGCGAGCTGAACGCGTACCCGCCCGACTCGGTGCCGGGACGCTCCCTCGCGCTCGGCCGGCCGACCCGGGCCGGGATCGACAGCAGGAGCGACGCGGCCGGCTGGCTCGGTACGACGAGCGGGCCGCGGCCGGGGGCGCGGGCCCTGGGCCACCGCCCTCCCTCCGGCATCGCCGTACCCCTGCGGGCGCGGGGGGTCACCCTGGGCGTGGCGGTGTTCGTACGGGACGCGCGCCCGGATCCGTTCGACGACGACGACCTGATCCTGGCCGAGGAGATCGGCGCGCGGGCGGCGGTGTGTGTGGACAACGCCCGCCGCTACAGCCGCGAGCACCGGACCTCGCTCAAGCTCCAGCAGAGCCTGCTGCCGAAGCGGCTGCCCGAGCTGGCCGCCGTGGAGACCGCGACCCGCTATCTGCCCGCCGGCTCGGTGTCGGAGATGGGCGGCGACTGGTTCGACGTCATCCGGCTCTCCGGCTCCCGCGTCGGGCTCGTGGTGGGAGACGTCCTGGGACACGGCCTCCAGGCCTCCGCCACCATGGGCCGCCTGCGGTCAGCGGTACGGACCCTCGCCGACATGGACCTGGCCCCCGACGAGCTCCTCACCCATCTGGACGATGTCCTCGGGCCGCTGCGGGCCGAGTCCGACGAGGGCGACACGGCCGGTGCGACCGGCGCGACCTGCCTGTACGCGATCTACGACCCGGTCTCCCTCACCTGCACCCTCGCCCGCGCCGGACACCCGGCTCCCGTGCTGGTGCTCCCCGACGGCAGCGCCGACTTCGTCGACATCCCCGAGGGGCCACCGCTGGGTACGGGAGGGCTCCCGTTCGAGGCGACCGAGCTGCGGATTCCTGAGAACAGCCTGCTCGCGCTCTACACCAACGGCCTCCTGTCGGCGCCCCGGAAGGACGACGGCCGCAACCCGCAGGACGCCCTCAGGTCCGCCCTCGCGCACCCGCACGCCTCGCTCGACGCCACCTGCGAAGCCGTACTCAAGGCGATGCTGGACGGGGGCCCCGCGGACGACATCGCGCTCCTCCTGGCCCGTACCCACGCCCTGGACGCCGCCCAGGTCGCCACCTGGGAGGTGTCGGCCGATCCCCGGGCCGTCGGCAGTGCCCGGGAGTTCGCCGTCGGCCGCCTGGAGGCCTGGGGGCTGACGGACGCGATCTTCACGCTCGAACTTGTCGTCAGCGAACTGGTCACCAACGCCATCCGGTACGGGAACGGGCCCATCCAGCTCCGGCTGATCCGGGAGGACACGCTGATCTGCGAGGTGTCCGACCGCAGCAGCATCTCCCCGCACCTGCGCCGGGCCCGCGGCGACGAGGAGAACGGCCGGGGCCTGTTCATCATCGCCCAGCTGACGGAGCGCTGGGGCACGCGCTACACGCGGGCGGGCAAGACGATCTGGGCCGAGATCCCGCTCTGAACCGGCCGGCCGCAGCGCCGGATCCCGTACGCCGGACCTCGCGCCTGGACATTCTGTCCGAGCTGGAATTACAGTCCAGTCCATGGATGTGGTGGTGGGCGAGAACGACCCCCGGGTACGCATATGGTCACCGGTGTGCCACGCGGTGGCCCTGCTCCTCGGCCCCTACGCCGAGGTGGTGCTGCACGACGTCCGGGAGGACACGGTCCTGGGCGTCTGGAACCCGATGACGGACCGGGGCCCCGGAAGCCCCTCGCTGCTCGGGGAGCTGGACCGGCTCGACCCGTCCGCCCGCGACGTGTTCGGACCGTACGAGAAACTGCTGGCCGACGGGCGGCGCCTGTCCTCGGTCAGCGCGGTCCTGCGGGATACGGACGGCGAGCCGTCGGCCGTGCTCTGCGTCAACCTCGACCGCACCCCCCTGGAGCAGGCCGCCGCCCTCCTCGCCGGATTCGCCTCCCCCGTGACGCCGCGCCCCGAGCCCCTCTTCGAACAGGACTGGACCGAACGCCTCCGGCACACCGTCGGTACGTTCGTCCGCACCCGTGGCCGTCCCGTCGACCGGCTCAGCCGCGAGGACCGCCTCGCCCTGGTCGGCGCACTCGACGGGGACGGGATCTTCGCGGTACGCCGTGCCGTCCCCGCCGTCGCGGACACCCTCAGGACCTCACGTTCCACCGTCTACTCCCTGCTCGCCGAGCACCGAGCGCAGAGGACCCGCCCATGACCCGGCTGCCCGACTTCCGGCTCGAAACGTACTTCTCCCGCTGGGAGTTCACCGCCCGTCACCACCTGACCGCCTCCGACGCGCAGACCATGCCGATGGGCGAACTGCTCGGCCTGGCCGACGACGAGGACCGGCACGCCTGGGACACACTGTCCCTCGGCTACACGGAGACCTTCGGCGATCCGGGCCTGCGCCGGGCGATCGCGGCGACGTACACCCACGCGGACGCCGACGACGTGATCTGCTTCGCCGGTGCGGAGGAGGGCCTTTACCTCGCCATGCACGCGCTGCTGGGCCCCGGCGACCACGCCGTGGTCGTCACGCCGAACTACCAGGCCGCCGAGACCGTACCGCTGTCGCTCTGCGAGGTCACCGGGGTGGCCCTGGACCCCGCGCGGGACTGGGCCCTGGACCTGGACCGGGTGGCGGCGGCGATCCGGCCCCACACCCGGGTCGTCTCCGTCAACTTCCCGAACAACCCCACCGGGAAGGTCGTCGACCCGGCCGGCTTCGCCCGGCTCGCGGCGCTCTGCGACGAACGGGGGATCCACCTGTTCAGCGACGAGGTCTACCGGGGCCTGGAGCGCGACGAGTCCCGCAGGCTGCCGCAGGCGGCGGACCTCTCGGAGCGCGCCCTGTCCCTCAACGTCACCTCGAAGTCCCTCGGCCTGCCCGGACTGCGGATCGGCTGGATCGTCTGCCGCGACCGGGAGTTGCGCTCCCGCCTGGAGCGGGCCAAGCACTACACCACCATCTGCAACTCCGCCCCCGCCGAGATCCTCGCCCGGATCGCGATCAAGGCGAGGGCCCCCATCCTGGCCCGCAACCGCGCCGTCATCGACGCCAATCTGCCGTTGTTCGAGGCGTTCTTCGGCGAGTTCCCGGACCTGTTCGAGTGGCGGGCCCCCGACGGCGGCTGTGTGGCCTACCCCCGCTACCGGGGAGCGGACGGGGTCGAGGAGTTCTGCACCCGCCTCGTCCAGGAGGCCGGGGTCCTGCTGCTGCCCGCGAGCATCTACCGCTCCGAACTCACCGCCACCCCGGCCGACCGGTTCCGCGTCGGCGTCGGCCGAGCCGACCCCGGACCGGCGCTGGACGCCTTCTCGGCCTGGCTGCGGAAGCGCCGCTGAGCTTCCCGATCTGTGCCGACAGATCGTTGACCAAGGTCTACGACTCCGGCTCGTCCCCCGGTACGTTGGGCTCCGCCCGCCCCACCGGCCCACACCACCAGGGGAGTTGCCCGTGTCCCGCATCAACCGGCCACGCACCGGCCGCCGTTCGTACGCGGCCACCGTGGTCGCCGCCGTCACCCTCGCGGCCTCGATCGCCCTCTCCACTCCCGCGTCGGCCCATGTACAGGTCGAAGCGGCGGGTGCTCGCGCCCTCGACAAGAACGTCTCCCTGCGCTTCACCGCGGCGACCGAGTCCGACACGGCGGGGATCACCGCGCTGGAGGTGATCCTGCCCGACGGGATCGTCCCGGCCGACATCACCTACGCCGGAGGTCCCGAGGGCTGGAAACTCACCCCCACGGCCGGCGGTTACACCGTCTCCGGCCCCGAGATGGCGGTGGGCCAGCCCGCCGCCTACGCGGTGACCGTACGGCAGCTGCCGTACCTCAAGTCCCTGGCCTTCAAGACGCTCCAGACGTACGGCGACGGCCGCGTGGACCGGTGGGTCGAGCCGGCCAAGCCCTCGGGCGCGCACGACGCCAAACACGGCAAGCCCGCACCGGTCCTGGTGCTGGCGCCCGCCGCGCCCGGCGCGAAGCCGGCCGCCGGGGCGACCGCGTCCGCCGATGCCGTACCCGGGGAGATACCGGGGGCGTCGTCGCGCGCCGGGGCGTCCGAGGAGACGAGCGGCGGCGCGAACCCGGCGCTGATCATCGGCTTCGTGGTGGTCGTGGTGGCGCTGGTCGGCGGCACATGGTGGTTCAGGCGCCGCGGGGGAGCGAGCAGGGCCTGACGGAGGGCGCACCTGACGAAGGGGCGTGCCTGACGGGGCGGCGCACGTGACGGAGGAGGCCTGTCGATCCGTCAGACCGACCGGTATGGGCGCAATAAGTGATTCGTTTCACAGAGGCATCCGGACCCGCGCACGCATGGCACGGCGTGCCGCGGGCATGCGCCCCCCAGCCCCTGGGTGGACCCCTACCGCCGCCGAGGCCCGACGAAGTGGAGAGTTACCGTGCTGATGGCTCACCCCGCGATACTCCGGAACCTGGTGGAGCGGTACGAGGAACTCCAGGTCGCCGGCACAGCGAAGGACTCCCTGGAGAACCGGCGGCGGCTGGAGGACGTCACCTACACCCTGTGCGTCTCCACCGGGACGCGGACGATCGAGGACGCGCTCAGAGTCGCGGAGGAGCAGCTGGCCGCGGCCCTGGACCCGGCCGAGACGGACGTACGGCTCTCCGCCTGAGGCGGGCGGGAGCGGGGACCCGGCCGGGGCGCGGGCGCCGGCCCGTGACCCGGCCGGTCAGGCCGACTTCTCGTGGTGTCCGCGGTCGCCGTCCGGCCTCTCGCGCGGTACCAGCGTCGGATTGACGTTGCCGAGGACGGTCTCCCGGCTGACCACCACCCGGGCCACGTCGTCCCGGCTGGGCACCTCGTACATCACGTTGAGCAGGACCTCTTCGAGGATCGCGCGGGCGGCCCTGGCGCCGGTACGGCGCAGGAGCGCCTGCTCGGCGATCGCGGCGACGGCCCCCTCGGTGAACTCCAACTCCACCCCGTCCAGGGCGAAGAGCTTCTGGTACTGCCGGATGAGCGCGTTGCGCGGCTCGGTCAGGATCCGGGTCAACGCGGGCTGGTCCAGCGGCTGTACGGTCGTCACCACCGGCAACCGCCCCACGAACTCGGGGATCAGGCCGAACTTCAGCAGATCCTCGGGCATCACGTCCGCGAAGGCGTCCTCCCCCTCGCGCTCCTCCCGGGTGCGGACCGAGCCGCCGAACCCGATGCCCCGGTGGGCGGCGCGCTGCTCGATGATCCGCTCCAGGCCGGAGAACGCGCCGCCCACGATGAACAGCACACTCCCCGTGTCGATCTGGATGAACTCCTGGTGCGGGTGCTTGCGTCCGCCCTGCGGCGGCACGCTGGCGGTCGTGCCCTCCAGGATCTTCAGCAGGGCCTGCTGGACGCCTTCGCCCGACACGTCACGGGTGATCGACGGGTTCTCGCTCTTGCGGGTGATCTTGTCGATCTCGTCGATGTAGACGATGCCCGTCTCGGCCTTCTCCACGTCGAAGTCGGCGGCCTGGAGGAGCTTGAGCAGGATCGTCTCGACGTCCTCCCCGACATAGCCGGCCTCCGTGAGGGCCGTCGCGTCGGCGATCACGAACGGGACGTCGAGCATGCGCGCGAGGGTCTGGACCAGGTACGTCTTGCCGCAGCCCGTGGGGCCGATCAGCAGGATGTTGGACTTGCCGAGTTCGACGGGCTCGTCCCCGGCCGTGTCCCGGGCCTCCGCGCCGGCCCTCGGCCGGATGCGCTTGTAATGGTTGTAGACCGCGACGGCGAGCGCCTTCTTGGCGCCCTCCTGCCCGATGACGTACTCCTCCAGGAAGGCGTGGATCTCGCGCGGCTTCGGCGACTCCCACGGACCGGTGGAGGCGACCTGGTCGCGCTCCTCCTCGATCAGCTCGTTGCAGAGCCCCACACACTCGTCGCAGATGCACAGCGGGCTCGGACCCGCGATCAGCTTTCTGACCTGCTTCTGGTTCTTCCCGCAGAACGTGCATTTCAGCAGGTCGCCGCTGTCCCCGATGGGTGCCACTGCGAAACGTCTCCTCACCGGACCTACGGAACCGGACGCGCGAAACCGGACATTCACATGGTGAGATCACATGACGTCACCATCTGAATGGCCACGGTATCTTGATGCCGAACGGACGGCAACGCCGTGCCAATCGCGCCGGTACGGCCGGGATGAGAGAGGGCGATGAGTCGGCTCAGCAGGGTGGAGCTGCGGGAGCGCAATCGCGCCAGGGTACTCGCCGCGGCCGGGGACGAATTCGCCGAACGCGGCTTCCGTGACGCCAAGGTGGACGGGATCGCGGAGCGCGCCGGCCTCACCCGGGGCGCCGTCTACTCCAACTTCCCCGGTAAACGGGCCCTTTACTTCGAGGTGCTGGCGGACCTCGCCGAGCACGCCCCTGACCCGCCCGCCCCGGACAGGGGAGCCGGAGCGGGCGGCGGTACGGGTACGTCCCCGCCGACCGCCCGTGAGGCGCTGGGCGCCTTCGCCCGCGCCTGGCTCGCCCGGCTGCCGCTCGCGGACACGGACGAGAAGCACGGCGCGGCCCGGCTCGGCATGGACGTCCTGCCCGAGGTGCTCGCCGAGGAGTGGATCCGGCGGCCGTTCGCCCAGCTCATGAAGTTGGACGCGATACTCCTCGGGCTCGCCCTGGAGCGGCTGGGACCGCCCGGCGCGCCGCCCGGCAGCCGGGTGCGCGTCGCCGAGGCCGTCCTCACCGCCCTGCACGGCGCGAGCCAACTGGCCGCCGCGGCGCCGGGGTTCATCGAACCGTTCAACGTCGTCAGCGCCTGCGAGCAGCTCGCCGGGCTCGACCTGGGCGGCTGGTGGCCGCCCTCGCACGTCCTCACCCCGGCGCTCCCGGCCGACCAGCCGTGGGCCCCGCCGCGCACCCTGGACGCCGTACGCCGCGAGCCCGCCCGCCTCGCGGGCGACGGTGTGCTGGCCATCCTCGGACTGCACCGGCTCGAAGCCGTCGAGGAAGCGGTACGGGCCGCTCCCGCCGGCGCCGAGGTCACCGCCGTCCTGGTCACCGGCGACCCCGACGAGCTGGCCCCCCTGGCCCGGCTCGCCGTGGCCGACCTGTGCGGCCCGCTGCGCCACGCCTTCCCGGCGTCCGCCTGGCCCCGGCTCCAGGTGGTGGTCGACACGTCCGGCGCGGTCGCCTCGGCGGCGGGCATCTCGTCCGTCAGTGACGCGACGGAGGCCGCCGTCCGCGTCGAGGCGAGCCGGATCGTCGCCCGCGCCGAGGGCCGTGGCGCGTGCCACGCGGTCGCGTCGGCGGGCGTGGCGCCGATGCCTTGAAGGGCGCCCGTCCCGTCATTCCCGTCGGGCCCGTACGGCGTTCCGCTCAGGCCCGCCCGGTGGTGAACGGACGGTCGCGGCGCGCCTCGTGCAGGACCGAGCCCCACCAGTGGAGCTGGTCGAGGAGGATCGTGGCGGCCAGGGCGGGGCCTTCGGGCTCCTTGAGCCTGCCGTCGGGGCCGAAGAGCTCGAAGTAGCGCGGGAAGGACACGTAGTCGCGGACGGTGTGGGCGTGCAACTCGTTGAAGACCTGGCGCAGTTGCTCGATCGCCAGCAGTCCGCCGCTCGCCCCGCTGTAGCCGACAAAACCGATCGGCTTCGCCTGCCACTGCGTGTAGTGCCAGTCGATCGCCGCTTTCAGCGAGGCGGGGAAACTGCGGTTGTAGTCCGGCGTGACGACCACGACGGCGTCCGCCTCGCCCAGCTCCCGGGTCAGCTCCTCCATACCGGCGGGACGGACCGGCTCCGGCTCGCGCGCGGGCGAGACGGGCGGCAGTTCGAGCGTCAGCGGGACGTCCGCCAGATCGACCGGCCGTACGGTGAACCGCCCGTGCAGCGCCGCCTGTTCGAGGAACCAGTCCGTCACCACGGGACCGAACCGGCCCTCCCTGACACTGCCGGTGATCACGGCGAGACGGAGATTCTCCTGGGGCATGGCTGTGCTCCTCGTCGAAAGGCTCGAAGGGACTGAAGAACGGGCTCCGTTCCTCCCCTTCACCCTGCGGGCCCCGGCGGGAGCGAGGAAGGCCGGGCGGAGAGTGGTAGGGAGAGGGCCACGCTCCGGACGGCCCGTGCTGTTACGTTCGAAGGGTGAGCGACAACGAGCTGGGCCTGTTCCTCCGCAGCCGCCGTGAAGGGATCACACCCGGCGAGGCGGGGCTCCCGGCCGGCACCCGCCGGCGCACACCGGGCCTGCGCAGGGCCGAACTGGCCACGCTCGCCGGGGTCAGCGTCGAGTACGTGACCCGCCTGGAACAGGGACGCGACCGCAGGCCGTCCGCGCAGGTCCTCGCGGCGCTCGCCGCCGTTTTGCACCTGTCCACGAGCGAGCGCGTCCACCTGCACCGCCTCAGCAAGGGCGCGGAGGGCGGCTTCACCTGCATGGGCGGCGCCTCGCCCGTCCGTACCGTACGGCCCACCGTGCGCGCCCTGCTCGGCACCCTCGAACCCGCCCCCGCCGTGCTCCTCAACCGGCTGAGCGACATCGTGGCCCGCACGGCGGCGTACGAACGGCTGGCGGGCCCCGCCGGACTGCTCGACGGCGACCCCGCCAACCTCGCCCGCTTCGTCTTCGCCGACGAGCGGGCCCGTACCGTCTACCCGGACTGGGCCCTGGTCGCCGACGAACAGGTCGCCGCGCTCAAACAGGGCCCGTTCCGCGCCGATCCCCATGTGGCCGCTCTCGCCGACGAGTTGACGGTCACGGCGGGCGCGGCCTTCGGCGGTCGGGTGGACACCGTCCCCGGCCTGCCGAGGAGCAACGGCGTCACCCGGCTCGTCCACCCCGAGGCCGGTGAACTGCGGCTGGCGTACGAGATCCTCGAACTCGCCGCCGACGACGACCAGCGCCTCGTCGTCCACCTGCCCGCCGACGAGGCCACGGCCGCCGCGCTCGACCGGCTCACCGGGCGCCGCCCCGGCGCGCTGCGCGCGGTGAGCGGCTGATCTCGCCGGCTGACTCCCGCTGCTTTCCCGGAGTGCCGCGTGCCCGCTAGAAGTGGTCGGGTGACAGCCCCAAGTGCTCGCGCAGCGTGGTCCCTTCGTACTCCGTCCGGTGCACCCCCCACTCCTGGAGCAGCGGTACGACCTGGTCGGCGAAGGTGTCGAGCCCGCCCGGTGTCAGGTGCGGCACGAGGATGAACCCGTCGCTCCCGTCGGACTGCACGAATTCGTTGATCTCGGTGGCGACGGTCTCCGGAGTGCCGATGAAGGACTGCCGGCTGGAGACCTCGATGATCAGATCCCGGATCGACAGCTTCTTCGCCTCGGCGATCTCCCGGTACCGGCGCGCGACGGCGAGCGGGTCGCCGTGCTGCCGTACGCTGGCCCGGCCCTTGGCGACGGTGTGCTCACCCGGGTCCGGATCGATGTCGGGCAGCGGCCCGTCGGGGTCGTACGCGCTCAGGTCGCGGTTCCACACCTGCTCCAGCAGCTTGATCGCGGTCTGTCCGCTGACCTGCTGACGACGGACCAGCGCCGCCTTCTCCTCGGCGTCCTCCGGGGTGTCGCCGAGGACGAACGTGACCCCCGGGAGGATCTTCAGCTCGTCACGGG
Organism: Streptomyces sp. NBC_01317; assembly: GCF_035961655.1. Classification (NCBI taxonomy): domain Bacteria; kingdom Bacillati; phylum Actinomycetota; class Actinomycetes; order Kitasatosporales; family Streptomycetaceae; genus Streptomyces; species Streptomyces sp. NBC_01317. Next base: position 7,733,515 of record NZ_CP108393.1, read on the forward strand.
AGCGGCCGTGGCGCGCCAGCCTGCCCTTGACGTCCGCGTAGAACTCCTTGCCCGCCTCCAGCGTCCCGTGCCGGGTGAAGATGGCGTCGGCGCCGGACGCGGCGAACTCCCGCCCCGCCTCCGAGTCCCCGGCCTGGAAGATCACCGGGCGCCCCTGCGGGCTGCGCGGCACGTTGAACCGTCCGGTGATGTCGAACTGCTCGCTGTGGTGGTCGAACTGCCCGGCCAGCGGGTCGCCGACATAGACACCAGACTCCTTGTCCGCCACGATCTCGTCGCCACGCCAGGAGCCGAACAGCACCTTCGCCGCCGCCAGGAACTCCTCGGCGCGTGCGTACCGGGCGTCCTGCGGCAGGAAACCCCCGCGCCGGAAGTTCTCACCGGTGAACGCGTCCCACGACGTGACCACGTTCCAGGCGGCGCGCCCGCCCGACAGGTGGTCGAGGCTGGCGAACTGCCGGGCCACCTCGTAGGGCTCGTTGAACGTCGAGTTGATCGTGCCGGCCAGTCCGAGCCTGTCGGTGACGGCGGCCAGCGCGCTCAGCACGGTGAAGGTGTCGGGGCGGCCGACGACGTCCAAGTCGTAGATGAGACCGTTCTGTTCACGCAGCCTGAGCCCCTCCGCGAGGAAGAGGAAGTCGAACTTGGCGCGCTCCGCGGTCCTCGCCAGGTGCACGAAGGAGCTGAAGTCGATCTGGCTGCCCGCGTCCGGGTCGGCCCAGACCGTGGTGTTGTTGACGCCGGGGAAATGCGCGGCGAGGTGGATCTGCTTGAGGGGCTTGTCGGGCTTGCTCATCTCACGTCCTCGATGCTCGGGGGTCGGCGCCGGGTCAGGCGGTGGCGGGGGAGGTGGCGCTGGTGGCGGTCGCGGTCGTGGTCGCGTACCGGTTGGCGGGCCTGCCCAGCCCGAGCAGGCCGCGCAGCGTATCGGCCTCGTACTCCCGCCGGAACGCCCCCCGCGCCTGCAACGCGGGAACGAGCCCGCGGGTGAGGGCGAGCAGATCGTGCGGTACGGCGGCGGGCCGCAGCCGGAAGCCGGAGAGCCCGGCGGCCCGCCACTCCAGCAGCTGGTCCGCGAGCCCGGCCGGGGTACCGGTGAACACCGGCGCGTCCGACACGAAGGCCTCACCGGCCAGTTCGTCCAGCCGCTCCTTGCGCGCGACGGCCGCGGCCTCCGTCTCGTCCAGGAACACCACCAGGTCGCCGAAGACGTGCAGCGGCTCGCCGGCCCGTCCCGCGGCGTCCTGCTCGGCGCGGACCTCACTCACGACGGTCCGCGCCTGCTCGGCGTCGGACGGCGTCACGTAGACGACGTCGGCGGAGCGCGCGGCGAAGCGGTACGGCAGGGTGGCGTGCGCGAGGGCGGTGACGAGCGGCTGCCCTTGCGGCGGACGCGGGGTGATGGAAGGACCCTTGACGCTGAACCACTTGCCGGAGAAGTCGATGTAGTGCAGCCGGTCGCGGTCGACGAACCGGCCGGTCGCGGCGTCGCGGATCACCGCGTCGTCCTCCCAGCTGTCCCACAGCCTGCGGACCACTTCCACGTAGTCGGCGGCCTCGTCCAACAGATCCGCGACCAGCGCGACCGCCGCCGGTTCCTCGCGGTCCTCGAACCGGAGCGTGAACGTACGGCGGCCGAAGAGCGCGGCCTCGTAGGGCCGCGCCGAGAGCTGGACCCGCAGGCCCGCGCGGCCCGCGCTGACGTAGTCGAGGGTGGCGATCGCCTTCGACGCGTGGAAGGGCTCGCTGTGGGTGACCGTGACCGTGGGCACCAGCCCGATGTGACGGGTCAGGGGGGCGACCCGGGCCGCCGTGAGCACCGCGTCGAGCCGGCCGCGGACCCGGCCGGGTGATTCCCCCGGGTCGGACGCGTCGTACCGCGCGGGCTGGACCCCGACGGAGTCCTCGATGGTGACGAAGTCCACCAGGCCGCGCTCGGCCTCCTGGACCAGGTCGAGCCAGTAGGCCGGGGTGAGCAGGTCAGCGGCGCGGGCGTCCGGCGCGCGCCAGGCGGCCGGGTGCCAGCCGGCTCCGTCGAGGGCTATCGCGAGATGAAGAGGGGCGGACTCGGGCATGGAGGTACACCGCTTCCAGGGAGACACGAACAGAAGAGGGAAAGGCGGCCGGGCTTCGTGATCAGGCGTCCTGCCGGGGTCGGCGCACCGCCCCCGCCCCCAGTCCAACCGGAGGCGATTTCCCCCTGTTCCCGCCCAGTGTTGCGGCCGCGTGTACATCGTGTGGCACGGCACCCGGGCCGAAACCAGGAGCCGTTCGCCCGCGGTCCGGGCAGGATGCCCTCTGTGCATCACCTCCTGTACGGACTCGCCGCCAACGTGGCCCTGCCGTCGGCGCTGGTGGACCGGCTGATCGCGGTCGCGGACGCGGAGACCGCCGGGGTACTCGCCGGTCGCCAGGACCTCACCCACGAGCAGGCGGTCGCACTGGTCGCCAGGGACGCGGACACCGATCAACAGCTCGCCTACGAGGGCCTGTTGACCGCCGCCGACGTCGATCCCGCGACACACCCGGATGCCGCTCTCACCCTGCTCGACCGGCGGGCGGGCAACCCGGAATGGGCGCGTGTCCTCCTGAAGGATCCACTCGTCCGGAACCGGGAGAGACTGGCCGCCTGTACCGGCCTCCCGTCCGACGCCGTGGAGACCCTCGCCGCGGACCCGGACGTACGGGTCGTCGCGGAGCTGGCCATGTGGACGACACCGGACAGGGCGGCCGTCCTCGCGCGACACCCGCATGCCGAGGTACGCCGGGCGGTGGCGGCCAACGAGGCGGCGCCTCCTGACGTGTTGGCGGCGCTGATGAGCGGCGAGGGGCTGCCTCCGGCGCGGTGGTGCCTGGTGTGCGACTGGGAAGAGACGCCGTTCGTGCACCCTTCGGAGTGCCCGCGGCGCGACTGCGATCTGCGGCCGGGCGAGTCCTGCGACGGCTCCCATGACTCCACCGTGCACCGGATGCGCCAGCAGGCGCTGCGGAACCCGGCCACGCCGACCCATGCCGTCGTCGGCTTCGCCGACCACCCTTCGTCACTGCTCCGGTGGGACCTCGCGGGCCGCCCCGACCTCCCGCCGGAGGTGTCGGGGCGGCTCGCAGTGGATCCCTCTCCTGGTGTCCGGGCCGACCTCGCCGGGAATCCCGCGATCGGCGCCACGCTGATCCGGGCCATGGCGGGCGACCCCGACAACGACGTACGGCGCGGGCTGGCACGCAACCCGCACGTGCCGCTCGACGTACTCGCCCACCTGGCCGGCACGACCAGGATCGGCTCGACTCTCCTGCCCCGGGTCGCCGCCGCCTCTCCGGACGAGGTCGAGGAGCTGGCGCAGTCGCCCGATCCGGAGGTACGGATGCTCGTGGCCCAGCGCCGTGACCTGCCGCCGGAGATCCGTGACGCGCTGGCCGCCGACCCCGACGCGAAAGTCGTCAAGTCCGTCGCCCCGCACCCCGGTCTCTCCGACGCGACGCTGCGGGCGATGGTCGACCGGCACGGGGTCCGGGTCGTCGCCGCGGTGGCGGCCAATCCGGACGCGACACCATCGCTGCTGGCGGACCTGACCCGGCACGAACCGCCCGTACGGAAAGCGCTCCGCGCCGTCGCACGGCATCCCCGGGCGACGGCGCCGGCTCTGCTCGCGTGCCTCGCCGACAGACAGGCGGGGCCACTGGCCGCCTGCCACCCGGCGCTGCCGCAGCCGGTCATCGCGGAGCTGCTGACGGACACCGACCCACGGGTGGCGGAAGCGGCGGCGGCCAACCCCTCACTGCCGCTCGCCGTGATGTCGGACCTGGTGGCCCGGCGCTAGTCGCTCCCGGCCACCGATCCACGGCTCAGGGGCTCGGTCACACCTACGCCACGTCCTCGGGCAAGAGCGAGCCCACCCAGACGTCCACCCGTTCACCCCGGCGGACCAGGCGGCGTCGCAGCGTTGCCTCCACCTGGAAACCGGCCTTCTCCGCCACCCGGCGCGCGGCCTCGTTGCCGACCTCGGACCGCCACTCCACGACGCCCAGGCCCAGCGTGCGGAACGCCCAGCCGCACACCGCGCCGACCGCCGTGGTGGCCACCCCGTGGCCACGGGCGGCCGGGTCGGTCCAGAAGCCGATCTCCGCCGCGCCGTTCGGGTGGAGTCCGAGGCCGACTCGGGCCAGGGGACGCTCCGTTGCCGGGTCCTCGGCCACGAACTCCGCGCGCCGGCCGCCGTCCCAGCCCGCCAGCGCGACCTGGTCCACGAAAAACGCCGCGTCGCGTCGGTGGTACGGGGACGGCAGCCGGACGAACCGCTGGAGAGCGGAGTCGAGCGACACCTCGTACACCCACTCGATGTCGGCCCGGGTGAAGGGGCGCAGCCGCAGCCCGTCCGCCTCGATCGTCCCCTGTCCGCCGCGCGGCCCGGCGGTGTCCCGCGTCCGTATCGCGCCGAGGTACCCCTCGATGGCGTCGCGGTTGCGGGCCAGGCAGTCGATGCGCCGCTGGATACGGCCGGCCTCGGCGCGCAGTTGTGCCGACGTCTCCGGGGTCAGGGACTCGGGGCGGAGGTGGATCTGGTCCGGCTCGTCCAGGAACGGCAGGATCCCGCGGATGATCTCCGTGGTCAGCCCCGAGTCGAACAGCCCGCGGATCTGCTGGACCCGCCCCACCGCCGACTCCTCGTACGCGCGGTAGCCGCTGCCGGCCCGCTCGGGGCGCAGCAGGTCCTGCTCCTCGTAGTAGCGCAGCATCCGGGTGGGAATGCCGGTGCGCGCGGACAGTTCGCCGATCCTCATGGCGTTTCCTCCCCCAGGGCGAAGGCGGGGCGAATGGTGTGCTTGCCTTCACACTGATGTGAAGGATTCACCATGGTCGCATGACCGCCAAACTCCCCTACGGGGGACTGTTCGCCCTGTTCACGGCCGCGTTCACCGCCGTGCTGACCGAGTTGCTGCCTGCCGGCCTGCTGCCGGAGATGAGCCGTGGCCTGCGGGTGTCGGAGGGCCGCGTCGGCTTCCTGGTGACCGGCTACGCGGCGGCGTCCTTCCTCGCCGCGATCCCGCTCACGGCGGCCCTGCGCGGTCTGCGCCGGCGCCCGGTGCTCGTCGGCGCGATCGCCGGCTTCGCGCTCTGCAACGCCGTGACCGCGCTCTCCACCTCATACGCTCTCACTTTCTGCGCCCGGCTGCTGGCCGGTGTCATGGGCGGCCTGATGTGGGCCATGCTCGCGGGGCACGCCGCCCGGATGGTGCCCGCGGAGCGCCGGGGCCGCGCCCTCGCCGTCGTCCTCGCGGGGATCACGGTGGCGCTCTCCTTCGGCATCCCGGCGGCCACCGCGTCGGCCGCGCTCCTCGGGTGGCGCGCGACCTTCGCGGCGGTGGCCGGGCTGGCCCTGCTCCTGGTGGTCTGGGTGAGCGGGTACGTCCCCGACTTCCCCGGGGAACCGGCCGGGGCGCGCGTCCCGCCGCACCGGATCGCGGCGCTGCCCGGCATCCGGACCGTCCTGACGATCACCCTGCTCGTGCTGCTGGGACACCAGGTGATGTACACCTACCTGGCCCCGTTCTCGGAGCGCGCGGGCTTCGGCCGTACCGGCGTGGTCCTGTTCGTCTTCGGCGCCGCCACCGTCGCCGGCGTCTGGGGCGTGGGCGCGCTGATCGACCGCCGTCCGCGCGCCACCCTGCTGGGCGCCCTCGCGCTCCTCACGGCCTCGATGCCGGCCCTCGGACTGTACGGCGGTACGCCCCCGGTCCTGCTGGCGGCCGTCGCCGTGTGGGGAGTTGCCTTCGGAGGCGCGCCCACCCTGCTCCAGACCGCGCTGATCCGGATCTCGGGACCCGGCGACGCGGATGTCGCCACCTCCTTGCAGACCACGGTCTACAACGCGGGCATCGCCGCCGGGTCCCTGGCCGGCGGCCTCGTCCTGGAGACCGCCGGGGGCGGCGCGGGCGCCCTGCCCTGGACCGCGCTGCCGCTGTTCGCCGCCGCGCTGGCCACCGTCGCGGCGGCGCGCCGGTACGCGTTCCCGGGGCGCCGCCGCCCGGTCGACGCTCACGCGCGGGTGGCTACCGAGGCCAACCCGTCCTGACGAAGGACAGCGGCCGGCTTACGGCTTACGGCTTGGGCAGGGTGCAGCCCGGGAGGCTCAGATTGATCGTGGTGCCCGTGCCGACACACGGCACGATCTGGTAGGTCTCCTGCGCGTAGTTGATGCCCTGGCGCACGGTGACGGTGCCGTTCTGGTCGACCTCGCACGGGTTGTTGTCCGTGCAGCGCCCCCCGCTCTCGTTACCGGTGTTGTTGACGGCCACGACCTTGCCCGTGGTGTTGTCGATGACGGGGGAGCCCGACGTGCCACCGATCGTGTTGCAGGCCGAGGTGTAGCGGACCGAGTCCTTCCAGGTCCACTGCCCCTCCTTGAGCTGATACGCGAAGCCGTCCACGTTGCAGGTGTAGATGCGCTTCCAGTACCCGGAGACGACCTTGATGGCGGTGCCCTGCACCGGGCGCGTCGTGTTCAGGTCCAGCGCGGTGATCGCGTACCGGCTCTGTATCTGCGCGTACGTGCTGGTGAGTTGGTACAGCGACACGTCCGTGTCGGTCATCGTCGCGTACGCGATCTTGCTGGCCCGCAGGGTCGCCACGCCGGTGCCGGCGGCGTTCAGGAGGGTGAAGGAGCGGGTCGACGGCTGGTTGACGATGACCTGGCCCGCGGCCGGGAAACCGCTCTCGATGCAGTGGCCGTTGGACAGGACCAGGGCGAAGTCGTTGGGCTGCGATCCCGGCGTACGGACCACGGATCCCGAGCAGTTGCTCAGCGCGACCGTTCCGGCGTAGCTCACGGCCTTGACGGCCACACCCGTCCCGTCGGGGGCCGTGGTGCCGACCCGGGCGCCGGACGGGGCAATCGGGGCAATCGGGGAAGTCTTCGCCGGAGCGACCGCGTCCAGGCCGGTGGCCGTCGCGGGTGCCGCTCCCGCTCCGAGGAGCAGGACGGCGAGGAGCGCGCCGAGGAGAGGCTTTCTCATGGTGGGGGGTCCCCTCTGTGACCGAAGTATGCGGTTGTCATGAGCATTGTTGACGCAGGGGCCCCACCGGGCAACCACGCCTCACCGCTCGCACCGCGCACGGCCACGCCGGGTCCCCGCGTGGGGCGAGGGCGGACGGGTAGGCTCCCGCGCATGGATCTGGAGTGGGAACAGCTGGTGGTGGACGCGGCGGATCCGGTGGCGCTGGGCCGCTGGTGGGCCGAGGCGCTCGGCTGGGTCGTGGTGGACGACACGCCCGAGGAGTACGAGATCCGCGCCGCCCCCGACCGGCTGCCCGGCCTGCTGTTCACGCCGGTCACGGAGGCGAAGACCGCCAAGAACCGGCTGCATCTGGACTTCCGCCCGGCCGACCGGGACGCCGAGGTCGCCCGCCTGCTGGCCCTCGGCGCGCGCCACGCCGACGTGGGTCAGACGGGGGAGGAGCCCTGGGTCGTACTGGCGGACCCGGAGGGTAACGAGTTTTGCGTTCTCGGGCCGCGTCGCACCTGACACGGGTGAGGGGAGGGGGAGTTGATCCCCCTCCCCTCGGTCGGCCTCGCGCGCGTCAGCCCACGAAGATCTCGATCACCGACCAGAGCGCCAGCCCCAGCATGCACAGACCGCCGATCCGCTGCACCGTCCTGAGCGGGACACGCTTCGCGATGAAACGGCCGGCGAGCAGGGCGAGGGCGGAGACGGACATCAGCGCGACGGCGGAGCCGATGGCGGTGGACCACGTGCCGTTGGTGGCGGCGAGGTTGGCGGTGGTGATCTGGGTGAGGTCGCCGAACTCACTGATGAACACGGCCATGAACGCGGTGGTGTAGACGGGCCAGAAGCCGGTCACGGTCTTCGAGTCCGCCTCGTCCTCGTCGTCACCGCTCCCGCTCCGCAACAGCATGAACGCGCCGACCCCGAAGAGCACGGCCGACACCAGCTTGACGATCCAGTCGGGCAGCATCCCGATGAGGCTGCCCGCCCCGACGGCGATGGCGACATGCACGACGAAGGCGCTCGACGTACCGAACCAGACGTAGAGCGGACGCATGCGCGTGCCCATCGCCAGGGACGCGAACATGGTTTTGTCGGGGAGCTCCGCGAGGAAGATCAGCCCGAAGGCGGTGAGGATCGCCAGGGGGTCGAGATGCATGCCGGGTGGCTTTCTCTGGGGGCCGGACCCGGATCTTCGCGACGTGCCTGAGGCAACCGGAGGACCATTCGGCCCGGCACGACGGTGCACCCACGAGGTCCGTGGATACGTCAATGCCTGACCGAAGGTCTCGCCCGCCCGTGTGAATCCACTCGTGTGAATCCAGGGGCCCTGCCACCGGGAACCCGGAGGTTCCAGTGTGTCGACGACAGGTTTTCGGGGCTACTCCCCTTCGCAGTCGTCTACGATACCTCACCCCCTCCGACGCTCCCGCGCGGGGGACGGGGAGGCAGTCCGTGAGGCGGGCCGGGTCACATCCCGCCCCTCACTCCCGGTCGATGCCGGTGATGAAGGGCTGCCCGATGGGCGCGGTCGCGAGGGTGAAGCCCGCCTTCTCCAGCGCGCCGGTCGCGAGGCGCCGGGCCTCCTGCTCCGCGCCGTTCGAATCGTCGGCCGTGACCTCCAGGCGGAGCGTGAAGCGCGACTCCTCGGTGTCCACGGAGAGCAGGTCCAGATCCTCGGCCGCCCCGAAATCCGTCCCCTGCGGATCCGCCGGCCGCAGGGCCTGGAGCAGGACGGTCTTGGCGTCGTCGGTCAGCTCCGTGTGGAGCGTCCCGGGGATCGTCACTACGTAAGTGGTCATATTCATTATCTATCCCGCCTCGGGCCGCCCACTCCCGACGACTTCGCCTTACCCCGGGGGTACGGACGCCGAGACGCCTCTCTCCGCCGGTCACAGGGCTGCGGCCGGTGGAGAGAGGCGGAGAGAGAAGGCGGAGAGAGAAGTCTGTCCTGCCGGGTCAGCGCATCGGGTCGTCGCCCATGCCCTTGCGGTCCCGCCGGCCGTCCGCCCCCTTGTCGTCCCGCCCGGAGTCGTACTCGATCTGCTCCTTGCGGACGTCGGAGGTCACTTCCCGCTCCTCGGTGACCTTCTCGGTCTCCAGGCGCACCCGCTCGACCGCGACGGTCTCCTTCCGTACGACCGGCTGCTCGGCGTGCAGCGTCACCCGGGTCTCCGCCTCACCGATGTTGGGCCGTGAGGCCGCGTCGGAGGCGGGGTCGATCGGCTCGTGGATGACCCGTACCTCTTCGTGGCTGATCGGTACGGAGGTGGTGACGTTCTCGGTCACCACGACCTTGCGCAGCCGCGCCGTGCCCACCTCGCGTTCCACGGTGGCGACGTGCAGTTCTTCCTCCGACCGGATCATCTCCGGGTTGTGGAGGTCGGCGGACGCGGCGGGCGCCTTGTCGGGGTCGTACGCCTGGTGGCCGCCGGTGGTGTCGGCCGCCGCGGCGGCTCCCGCGTTCGTCCCCATGGCGGCGGCCGTTCCGGTGCCCGTGGCGGCGGCTGTCGTGTCCGTCGTGCTCGTCGCGTCCGCCGTCCCCGTGTCGGCCCTGGCCCCCGACTCCGACGCCTCCCCCGTGCCCGCGCCGGTCTCCGCCCCCATACCGGCGCCGGAGAGTCCGTAGTGCTCGTACAGCGCCCGCTCCTGCGCGGGATCCAGATGCTCGTCCGCGTCCAGGCGCGGGGCATCCTTGACCGTCTCCTTGGTGTGCGGGACATGGAGGTCCTCGCCCATCCGGCGGCCGCCGGACAGCGGGACGAGACTCTCCTTCATCCCGAACATGCCGGTCTTCACCGTCACCCATTCGGGCCGGCCCGTGACGTCGTCGACATAGACCTGGCCCACATTGCCGATCTTGTCGCCCTCTTTGCCGTACACGGTCAGGCCGCTCAGCTCACTGGGGCTGTTGAACACGCCGTCGGCTGACATCAGCGATCACTCCTCGCTCGGGGAATTGCGCGTCCGTGGGGCCGGGCCCCTCCGGGGCAGTCGCGCGTACCTCTCCATCGCGCCCCCGTCCGCCACCGGAGGCAACCGGTGGCGGACGGGGGAGAGGCCGGGGACCGCCGTGGGAGGCCGCCCGCCCGGTGTTCACCGCATAAGGCGCAGGTGAAAGACCTATCCGCCATTCGGGTGAATGGCTGGTCCGGCGTGCCGGATCCGCGCAATTCGGAGATGCTGGACTGCTGAGCGACCAGCTGGGCAGCCGAGCGGTCGTCGAGCGACCGGATCCCGGAAACGAACGTACGGAGAGCACGAGCATGACGGTGAATCGTGTCGGTCTCGTGGTCCACCAAGGCCGTGAAACGGCCGTCGAAGCGGCGGACACCGTGCACGCCTGGTGCGACGCCCACGACGTCCCCTGCAAGGAGATCGACGTCTGGAAGGCGGACGAACCGCGCCACGGCGGGCAGGAGGAGGCCTCCGCCGCCGGCCACCCCGATCTGGTGGTGACGCTCGGCGGCGACGGTACGTTCCTTCGCGGCGCCCGCATCGCCGCCAAGAGCGACGCGGCGGTGCTCGGTGTCGACCTGGGGCGCGTCGGCTTCCTCACGGAAGTCCCCGCCGACCAGATCGCACAGGCCCTCGACGCGGTGCAGGACGGGCGCGCCACCTACGAGGAGCGGATGACGCTCACCATGCGCGCCTCGCGCGCCCTGGAGATCCCCTCCGCCATGGAGGCGCTGCTGCGCTACGGGCGCCGCCCCACCCTGCCGCCGCCCGACGTCCGGCTCGACACCACCGAGGAGGAGGGCTGGGGCATGGCGCTGGACGTCGTCGCGATCAACGACGTCGTGCTGGAGAAGCTCGCCAGGGACCGCCAGGTCAGCCTGGGCGTCTACATCGCGGGCCGGCTCCTCGCGTCGTACTCGGCGGACGCCGTCATCGTGGCGACGCCGACCGGCTCGACCGCGTACAGCTTCGCGGCCGGCGGCCCGGTCCTCTCGCCGCACATGGACGCCGTCGTCTTCACTCCGGTGGCCCCCCACATGACGTTCGGCCGTACGGTCGTGGCCGCGCCCGACGAGCCGGTCGCCCTGCGCGTCCTGCCGCACTCCGGGGAGGCGGCCCTCAGCATCGACGGTCAGCTCCAGGGGGTGCTGGAGCCGGGGGACTGGGTCGGCGTGTACGGGGCCGAGTACCGCCTGCGCCTGGTCCGGCTGGGTCCCACCGACTTCTACAGCCGTCTGCGGGACCGTTTCCGGCTCACCGACGCGCCCGCCTCGGCGGTGGACGGGCAGGCCCCGCCGCTGTTCCGCCCCGACAGCCCGGTGCCCGACGACCTGGCCCACCTCCGCCTGCCGCCGGCGCCGGAACCGCCAGGACAGGCCTGACCGGGTGCCGCTCACCCGAACGGGGCGGGGCGCCGCCCGCCTGAGCCCGGTATCGAGGGCATGATCAGGACATGGCTCGAAACCGCAAGGGCCGACCTGGACAGGAGCGGGACACCTATGGCGACGCGTGCGGCACTATTCGATGTCGACGGGACCCTCGTCGATACCAATTACCTCCACGTGACCACCTGGTGGGAAGCGTTCCACCAGGCCGGGCAGCCGGTGCGGATGGCCGCGATCCACCGTGCGATCGGCCTCGGTTCCGGCGATCTGATCGCCCATCTGCTCGGTGACGAGCGGGACGTGGACCAGGACGCGGAGATCAAGGCCGCGCACGCGGCGCTGTACGCCACGTTCCACGACCGGCTGCCCGTGCTCGACGGGGCACAGGACCTGCTCAGGTCACTGGCCGACCGGGGCTGGGTCGTCGTGCTCGCGACTTCCGCGGGCGGGGCGGAGCTGGCGGCCCTGCGGCGCGCGATCGGGGCCGACGACGTCATCGCGGGGGTGGCGGGCGCGGACGACGTGGCCGCCGGGAAACCCGGGCCGGAACCGGTGCTCAGGGCGCTGGACCTGGCCGGGGTGCCCGCGGACCGCGCGCTGTTCTTGGGGGACACCGTCTGGGACATGGAGGCGGCGACGAAGGCGGGCGTGCGCCCGCTCGCCGTACTGACAGGCGGAGTTCCGCGCGCCGCGCTCCAAGCGGGCGGCGCCGAGGCGGCCTTCGTCAACCCGCTCGACGTGCTGGCCAACCTCGACACCGGACTCTTCGCGGACCTCGAAGCCCGCTGACGGCCCGGGTCGGACGGGGCCGGCCGGAGGACGGTGCCGTACGAGCCCGGTCTCAGCCGCCGGGGGACGGCGCCTCGCGCGTGCGGGTCCACTCCCGCAGCTGCTCGGCCGTCCAGGTGTTGACCACCCGGCCGGCCGGTACGCCGCACTCCTCCGCCCGCGCACAGCCGAGGAGTTGCCAATCGAGCTGTCCGGGCGCGTGGGCGTCGGTGTCGACGGCGAAGAAGACCCCGGCCGCGACCGCCTCGCGCAGCAGCCGGCGGGGCGGATCGAGCCGCTCCGGCCTGCTGTTGATCTCCACCGCCGTGCCCGACCCGGCGCAGGCGGCGAACACGGCCGCCGCGTCGAACTCCGACTCCGGCCGGCTCCCGCCCGTACCGCCGCCCCTGCTCCCGCGGCGCTCACGGCCCGTCAACAGCCGTCCGGTGCAGTGCCCGAGGATGTCGGTCAGCGGATTGCGGACGGCGGCGACCATACGCCGGGTCATCGGCGCCGATTCCATCCGCAGCTTCGAATGGACGGACGCCACGACCAGGTCCAGCCGTTCGAGCAGCTCCGGTTCCTGGTCCAGGGAGCCGTCGGGCAGGATGTCGCACTCGATGCCGGTGAGCAGCCGGAACGGCGCCCAGCCCGCGTTCAGCCGGTCGATCACGTCGAGCTGTTCCCGCAGCCGTTCCGGTGACAGGCCCCGCGCGACGGTCAGCCGGGGCGAGTGGTCGGTGAGGACGGCCCACTCGTGCCCGAGCGCGGCGGCCGTACGGCCCATCAGCTCGATGGGGCTGCCGCCGTCCGACCAGTCCGAGTGCAGGTGGCAGTCGCCGCGCAGCGCGGCACGCAACTCCTGGCCGCGCTCGGCGAGCGGCCCGCCCGCCGTCTCCTCCAGACCGCGCAGATAGTCGGGTACGGCTCCGGCCACCGCCGCCTCGACGACCTGGGCCGTCTTCGGCCCGATGCCCGGCACCCGGGACAGCGTGCCGCCGGCGGCACGCCGGGCGACCTCGTCGGGTGGCAGGGCCGCCACGGCGGCGGACGCCGTACGGAACGCCTTGACGCGGTACGTCTCCGCCCGCGACCGCTCCAGGAGAAAGGCGATCCTGTCGAGAGCCTCCACCGGATCCATGCGCGCCCCCACTGGGTCGGTTCGCCTGCCGCCCATTCTCCGTGCGGACCCCACGACGTGCATCTCGCACGGGTCTGTCCGCGCGGGCACGGGGTAGCCGAACACGCACCACAGGACATGCGGAACAGGGGAGAGCGTCATGACTTCGACAGCGGAAGAAAAAGCGGCGACGGAAGCCGATGTGGACGTGTACGAGGACGGGCGCGAGGAGACGGCGAACGAGCGGGCGGACCGTCAGTGGTCCGAACTGATCCAGGAAGTACGGGTGGCGCAGACCGGCGTACAGATCATGTTCGGGTTCCTGCTGACCGTGGTCTTCACCCCGCGCTTCGCCACGCTCGCCGGAGCGGACAAGAACATCTACCTGATCACCGTCGTTCTCGGCGCGGCCGCGACCGGCGCGCTGATAGGTCCGGTCGCCTTCCACCGGGTCGTCTCCGGCCGCCGTATGAAGCCCCGGGCGGTGACGTGGGCGTCCAGACTGACCGTCACCGGCCTGTGCCTGCTGCTCGCCACGCTGGTGTCCGCGCTGCTGCTGATCCTGCGGGTCGCGACCCACAACCACTTCGTCCCGTGGATCGTCTCGGGGATCGTCGCCTGGTACCTGCTGTGCTGGTTCGTCCTGCCGCTCTGGGCGAGCCACCGGCACGGGTCGGAGCGGGACGCCTGACCGGTCCGGGGAGGACCGGCCGGGTCCGGACATGATGAGACCCCGCGAGCGGAGGACGCTGCGGGGTCTCACACTGCGGCCCTGACCGGACCTCGTCGTCACCGCCGAACGGTGGGACGACACGCGCGGCCCCTGCCGTACGGAGCCCGGCCGACGCGCCCGGAGGGGGCGCTGCCGTGGGCTCCATGCCTCATGGCCGGGATGGTCACCGTCCAGGCCGCCGGATGGTGGCGGTGGAAGTTCTGAACGGCGTCCGGCATGGCGACAGGGGCAGAGCGGGCCGGGTCATGGCTGATCCGGTGGTGGCCGCATGGTGGTGCGGTGGAGCGGTGGATCAGCCCTGAGCGGTACGACGCTTGCGAGCGGCCCACATGATGCCCGCACCGGCGACCAGGACAACAGCGGCCGCGCCCGCGATGATGGGCGTGGAGCTGGAGGAACCGGTCTCGGCGAGGTTGTCACCGGCCGGGCTCGGCTGCGACGACGGAACGGCCGCCGGCGAAGAGCTGGTGGGCTCCTCGGTCGGGGTCGGCGTGCCGGTCGTCGGGGTCCCCGAAGGGGTCTCCGTGACCGGCGGCGTGGTCTCCGGCGTCTTCGTCGGCGTCGGCGTCGGGGTGGGCTCCTCGTCGCCGGGGCAGACCTCGGAGGTCTTCTTCTCGTCGACGTTGTACTGACCGCCGTCGGCGGCCTTCACCACGAGGTGGAGCTCGACCGGCTTGGAGTGCTTGGCGATGGCCAGCGTCTTGTTGAACTTGTCGCCGAACTTCTCGCTGATCAGCGACGCGCCGTCCGCGGTGAGGGACACCTCGTTGACGAGGTCGTCACCGTGGCCGTAGGACTTCAGGTCCACGGTGACCGACGAGCAGGAAACGGTCCAGTTCGGCGTGTGCGCGGCGGCCGTGCCGGCCGAGAGACCGACTCCCAGCACACCCGCTGCCGCGACCGCTATGAGTGCGCCGGGGCGCCTCAACGATCTGTTGAATACAGTCACAGAATCCTCCGCGATAACCGCGCCGTCCATATTGACGGCGCGCGCGCACAGTACCGCCATCAACCCGGAGGTTCTCAACCGCCCCACCCAACTCTCGGCCTCCGCGCGCCTCGTGCGGGAGGGAGAAGGGTGTATGGGCCCCATAAGGGCTGTCGGCGGTCACTTCACGCCGAGCGAAGGGATGAAACGTCCCGCCGTCGCGCCCGGCTGGCATATTCGTGTCGTTACCCCTGATGAAGCCCATGACCACAAGGGTTCGCCGACCGGCTGAGGTGCTTCCCTTCCCTCAAATAACGGTGATCCTTGGGAGTTTAAGTAAAGATTTCGTCAACAAAGGCGCGCCGGTTTCCCGTTGCTCGGATTAGGACCGATTTGTGCGCCACCGGCGCGGCGTGTTGTCCCTGACCCACTGACGCGCCGCGGCGAGTCGCGGATGCCGCTCCCGCTGCTCCCGCGACGCGCGGTCCAGCTCCTCCATCAACCGCTGGGACCGGTTCTGTATGTCCAGTTCGTCCAGGATCCGATCGATCTCCGTCAGGAGGGCGCCGTGGAGCTGCCACTGGCGGGGATGCCGCTGAACGCCTGTCAGCAGGAGCTGCGCCAGGTGCTCCCGGCTCGTGGCCGCCGCCGCGAGATCCTCGGCCAGCCGGTTCTCCGCCATCTCCGCGCTCTCGCTCACCTGGGTGGTCACCAGGACGGCGAAGCTCACGACGGCGTCCGCGACATGGCCGAGCAGCTCCTGGAGCGCGAACCCCACGTCGGGGGTGAACAGAGGCTCCTCCGTGCGGTTCTTGGCCAGGTCGGTCATGGTCCTGGCCAGCACCCGCAGGACGACCGTGCAGATCTCCAGCGTGTCGAGTCCGGTACGGAGCACCACCCGGTTGAGCAGCCCCTCCTTGACGCGGGGATTGAGCCGGAGACTGTCCTCCGCCTGGCGCAGCGCCGCGTCCACCTCGCTGATGTCGTGGTCGAGACGGCGCGCCTCGTGCAGCCGGGCCGCGGCCCGCGCGACCGGCGTCGGCGACGTCAGCCCTTCCCCGATGCCCAGCAGCAGTTGGCGCAGCCGGCGGGCCAGGCCTTCGAGGGACTCTCCCGCGCTGGCCACCCACACCGGCGGTACGAACAGGACGTTGAACAGCAGCCCCACCACCGCCCCGATCAGCGTGTCCAGCACCCGGTCCCAGGCGGTGTCCGCCACCTGGGTGACCCCGAGCACCAGCATGGCGCTGATCGCCACCTCCGGCACGAACTCGCCCGCCCGGACGATACGTCCCACCACCAGCGAGGCCAGGATGATCAGGCCGAGACTCCACCACGTCAGCCCGACCAGCGCGCTGAAACCGATGGCGACCAGCACCCCGGCCACCACGGAGTTCACTCTGCGGACCCCGGTGGTGAGGGTGGAGAACAGGGTGACCTGTACGACGAGCAGGGCGGTCAGCGGCGCGGTGAGCGGCGCCGGCTCGTTGCTCAGGCGCAGGGCGACGACGTAGGCGATCGTGGCGGCGACGGTCGAGCGAAGGGTCTGGGCGACGGCCGGCTCGCGCCGCCGCTTCACCAGCTCCGCGACCGGCGCCCTCACGGTGTTTCGGACATCAGGCACGCAGAGTCCCTTCCCGCCCGGGAGCGACCCAGACCGGAACAGTGCCCTTGATCGTCCTATTGCCGTGGGTCCGCTCGCCGTGGGTCCGCCCGCTGTCTGTCCGCTCCGTGCCGCGGGGCCGCTCCCCGGGTCGCACGCCGGGGCCCGCCGGGTGACGCTGGGACAGGTCTTCTCCCGGGCCAGGGACCGCACACGCGCTGGAGGAAGCGATGGGTGTCCGCAGATTGATCCGTGACTGGCCGGCCTACCGGCAGCTCACCGGGTCGGATCCACTGGGGCGGGGCCGCGCGGCGATGTCGTCCCGTACCGAAGGGCTGACGCCCCGTACGGCCACCGCCGACCGTGTCGTGCAGTCCGTGTGCCCCTACTGCGCGGTCGGCTGCGGCCAGCAGGTGTACGTCAAGGACGAGCGGGTCGTCCAGATCGAGGGCGACCCCGACTCCCCGGTCAGCCGGGGCAGGCTCTGCCCCAAGGGCTCGGCGACGCTCCAGCTCACCACCGGGTCCGCCCGCAGGCACCAGGTGCTCTACCGGCCGCCGTACGCGAAGGACTGGCAGCCGCTCGACCTGGAGACGGCCATGGACATGGTCGCCGACCGGGTCGTCGAGACCCGCCGGCGCACCTGGGAGTGGGAGCACGAGGGCCTGCGCACCGCCCGCACGCTGGGCATCGCCAGCCTGGGCGGGGCCACCCTCGACAACGAGGAGAACTACCTCATCAAGAAGCTGCTGACCGGGCTCGGCGTGGTCCAGGTCGAGAACCAGGCGCGCGTCTGCCACAGCTCCACCGTGGCCGGGCTCGGTACCTCGTTCGGACGCGGCGGCGCCACCACGTTCATGCAGGACCTCCAGCACGCGGACTGCATCGTCATCCAGGGCTCCAACTACGCCGAGGCGCACCCCGTCGGATTCCAGTGGGTGATGGAGGCGAAGGCGCGCGGCGCGCGGATCATCCATGTGGACCCCCGGTTCACCCGTACGAGTGCCCTGGCCGATCTGCACGTACCGATCCGCGCGGGCAGTGACATCGCCTTCCTCGGCGCGGTCATCAACCACGTGCTGACCGAGGAGAAGGACTTCAGGGAGTACGTCCTCGCCTACACCAACGCGGCCACGCTCGTCGGCGAGGACTTCCGGGACACCGAGGATCTCGGCGGGGTCTTCTCCGGACTGGACGAGGAGCGCCACCACTACGACCCGGCGAGCTGGCAGTACGAAGGGGCCCGCGTCCAGGCCCCCTCGGGCGAGGTCGACGAGCAGTACGAGGAACGCGAAGGCGCCGACCCGGGACACGGGCACCCCGCCACCGACCCCGACGTACGGGCGCGGCTCTCCGAGGCAGGCGGCTCGGAGAGCCACGGGTCCGGCGGGGCGCAGGCGGACGCCCGCGCCCCGCGCGACGAGACCCTCCAGCACCCGCGCTGCGTCTACCAGATCCTCAGACGCCACTACGCGCGCTACACGCCCGAACTGGTCGAGGAGGTCTGCGGCATCCCCCGCGCGACCTTCCTCCAGGTGTGCGACGCCCTGACCGCCAACTCGGGCCGGGAGCGCACCAGCGCCTTCTGCTACGCCGTCGGCTGGACCCAGCACACCGTCGGCTCCCAGTACATCCGCGCCGCGAGCGTCCTCCAACTGCTGCTCGGCAACATCGGACGCCCCGGCGGCGGCATCCAGGCCCTGCGCGGGCACGCCTCCATCCAGGGCTCCAGCGACATCCCCACCCTCTTCAACCTGCTGCCCGGCTACCTCCCGATGCCGCACGCGCACGCCCACGAGACCCTCGACGCGTTCATCGACGCGGGCCGCACGGACAAGGGCTTCTGGGGCAACATGCGGGCGTACTTCGTCAGTCTCCTCAAGGCCTACTACGGCGACGCCGCCACCGCCGAGAACGACTTCTGCTTCGACCACCTGCCGCGCCTGACCGGCTCCCACTCCACGTACGAGACCGTCGTCGCCCAGCTCGAAGGCGTCTGCAAGGGCTACTTCCTGATGGGCGAGAACCCCGCCGTCGGCTCCGCGAACACCCGCCTCCAGCGGCTCGGCATGGCCAAGCTGGAATGGCTGGTCGTCCGCGACTTCTCCCTCATCGAGTCCGCGACCTGGTGGCAGGACGGCCCGGAGACCGAGACCGGCGAGCTGCGCACCGAGGACATCGGCACGGAGGTCTTCTTCTTCCCGGCCGCCGCGCACACCGAGAAGTCCGGCTCCTTCACCAACACCAACCGCTGGCTCCAGTGGCACCCCGCGGCCGTCGAGCCCGAGGGCGACGCCCGCAGCGACCTGTGGTTCATGTACCACCTGGGCCGCCGGATCAAGGAGAGGCTGGCCGGCTCGGCGGACCCCATGGACCGCCCCGTACAGGACCTCACCTGGGACTATCCGGTACACGGCCCCACGGAGGAACCGTCCGCCGAGGCCGTGCTCGCCGAGATCAACGGGTACGCCGCCGACGGCTCACCGCTCAGCGCCTACACCGAACTCAAGGACGACGGATCCACCCGCTGCGGCTGCTGGATCTACTGCGGCGTCTACGCCGGCGGCGTCAACCACGCCGCGAGCCGCAAGCCGGGCAGGGAACAGGACTGGGTGGCCGCCGAGTGGGCGTGGGCCTGGCCCGCCAACCGCCGCATCCTCTACAACCGCGCCTCCGCCGCGCCCGACGGCACCCCGTGGAGTGCCCGCAAGGCGTACCTGTGGTGGGACGAGGAGAGCCGGAGGTGGACCGGGCACGACGTCCCCGACGTCATCCCCGACCGGGCGCCCGACCACGTACCGCAGGACGGCGCGAAGGGACCCGACGCGCTGCGCGGCGACGACCCGTTCATCATGCAGGCGGACGGCAAGGGCTGGCTGTTCGCGCCCGCCGGGCTGGAGGACGGGCCGCTGCCCACCCACTACGAGCCGCAGGACTCGCCCTTCACCAGCACCCTGTACCCGCACCGGTCCCGCTCGCCCGTACGGGAGTTGGTGGCGCGCGAGGGCAACCGCTACCACCCCAGCGGCGACGAGCCGGGCGCGGGCGTCTACCCGTACATCGTCACCACCCACCGGCTCACCGAGCACTTCACCGCCGGCGGGATGAGCCGCTGGTCGCCGTATCTCTCCGAGCTGCAACCGGAGTTCTTCTGCGAACTCTCCCCGCAGCTCGCCGCCGAACGCGGCCTGGAGCACGGCGGATGGGCGACGATCGTGACCGCGCGGGGCGCCGTCGAGGCGCGGGTGATGGTCACCTCCCGGCTCACCCCGCTGACGGTGCACGGCCGTACGGTCCACCAGATCGGGCTGCCGTTCCACTGGGGGCCCAACGGGCTGTCCACCGGCGACGCGGCCAACGAGCTGGTCGCCATGGCGCTCGACCCCAACGCCCACATCCAGGAGGACAAGGCGCTGACGGCGGACATCGTCGCGGGCCGCCGCCCGCGCGGTCCGGCCCTGCCCGACCTGGTCGCGGAGTACCGCAGGCGCGCGGGCATCAGCGGAGAGACCGGTACGGAGGTCGGCACGTGATCGAGGACCTGTTCGGCAAGAACCTGCTCGCCGGTCCCGAACCGGACCCCGCGCGGGACGCGGGCCACGAGGACGCGCCGCCGCGGGTCGGCTTCTTCACCGACACCTCCGTCTGCATCGGCTGCAAGGCCTGCGAGGTGGCGTGCAAGGAGTGGAACGCCATCCCGGAGGACGGTCTGTCGCTGTCCGGCATGTCGTACGACAACACGCGGAGCCTCGGGGCCTCCAGCTGGCGGCACGTGGCGTTCGTCGAACAGCCCGCGTCCGCCGCGTCTCCCGCGCCGGTGACCCCCTCCGTACCGGCGCCCGACGGCAGGACGGAACTCCCCCTGGCGGGCACCGGCACCGGCTCGACGCCTGTCACCGACCCGGGCAGCGGTGACATGCGCTGGCTGATGTCCTCCGACGTCTGCAAGCACTGCACGCACGCCGCGTGCCTGGACGTGTGCCCCACCGGCGCCCTCTTCCGTACGGAATTCGGCACGGTCGTCGTTCAGCAGGACATCTGCAACGGCTGCGGCTACTGCGTGCCCGCCTGCCCGTACGGCGTGATCGAGCAACGTCCGTCGGACGGCCGGGTCTTCAAATGCACCCTGTGCTACGACCGCCTCGGCGCCGGACAGGAACCCGCCTGCGCCAAGGCGTGCCCCACGGAGTCCATCCAGTTCGGCCCGCTGGACGAACTGCGCGAACGCGCCGCCCTGCGCGTCGGCCAGCTGCACGAGGCCGGCGTCGCCGAGGCGCGGCTGTACGGGCACGAGCCGGACGACGGCGTCGGGGGTGACGGCGCGTTTTTCCTCCTCCTCGACGAACCGGAGGTGTACGGCCTGCCGCCGCACCCGGTCGTCACCACCCGGGACCTGCCCCGGATGTGGAAACACGCGGCCACCGCCGCGCTCTGCCTGGTGGGCGGCTTCGCCGTCTCGTACGCGATCCCCGCCCTAGCCACCTCCACCGGCACCCTCGGCACACTCACCGGAAAGCTCAACGGAAGGAAGGGACGGCCATGACCGGCTCCCAGGTCACCCGGAACGCCGGTCGCGGGCGGCGGCGCAAGCGGCGCGGCGAGGAACTGATGGTGCCGCGCGCCGAGTTCGACTCGTACTACGGCAGGCCCGTCATCAAACCGCCGTCCTGGTCGGCCCGTGACATCGCCGGGTACTTCTTCCTCGGCGGTCTGGCGGGAGCGGGCTCGGTGCTCGCCGCCGGCGCGCAGCTGACCGGGCGCCCCACCCTGGCCAGGGCCATGAAGGTCTCCTCGCTCGGCGCGGTCACCCTCTCCGCCGCCGCCCTCGTCAACGACCTCGGCAGGCCCGAGCGGTTCGTGAACATGCTGCGGGTCTTCAAACCGACGTCACCGATGAGTGTCGGCTCCTGGCTGCTCTCCGCGTACGGTCCCGCCGCGGGGGTGGCGGCCCTCTGCGCGGTCACGGGCCGGCTGCCCAGGATCGGCGCGCTCGCCACGGGCACCGCCGCGCTGTTCGGTCCGGCGATCGCGTCGTACACCGCCGTCCTGGCCGCCGACACCGCCGTCCCCGCGTGGCACGGGGCCCACCGTGAACTGCCGTACGTCTTCACCGCGTCGGCGACGGCGGCCGCCGCCGGGATGGCGCTGGTGGTGGCCCCGCCGCGCGAGAGCGCCCCGGCGCGGGTGGCCGCCGTGCTCGGCGCGGCCGGCGAGGTCTCCGCGATGTGGGCCGCGGAACGGCGGCTCGGACCGGTCGCCGAGACCTACCGGGAAGGCCGTGGCGGCGTGCTGCTCCGTACGGCCCGGATCCTGACCGTCGCCGGCGCGGCGGGCGCGGCCGTGTGCGGCGGCCGGGGCCGGGCGCCCGCCGCACTCAGCGGCGCCCTTTTGCTGGCCGGCTCCGCCTGCACCCGCTTCGGCATCTTCGCGGCCGGGGTCGCCTCGGCCGAGGACCCGGCCTACACGGTGGGTCCCCAGCGCGCCGCGAAGGCGCGGGAGCAGGCGGAGAAGGCGCGGGCCGCCGTCTCGGAGTGAGTGACTCCTCCCCCGCGCGCCTCAGCGGCGCGGAGGCTCCTCGCCGCCGCCGCGCCGACTGCCGTCGCCGGACTCCGGCTCGTCCTCGGCCGGCGGTTGGTAGGCCTCCTCGCCGTGACCGCCCAGCTGATGCGGGTAGAGCCGTTCACCATGGCCGGGGAACCGGTCGGAGGAGTCCGTGTTCTCCTCGATGTGGGCCTGGTGGTCCGGCTTCACCGGCTGCTCCGAGGGCTTCGGCGGCGGTCCCATCCGGGAGCGCAGCCGCGCCCCGTACCAGAAACCGCCGAGAAGAATGATCACGACGATCAGGCCCACCACAAACGCGATGACCTTCGTCCCGACCCCGCTGGCCGCCAGATCGACAAAATCACCGGCGTGGACGGGGCTCGCGTGGTGCGTGTTCGGTGGGTTCATGGTCATCCGCGTACCCCATGTCGGTGACGTCAGACGGGCGCTCGGCCGGAGGCCGCGCATTCTTCACCCGGAGGAACGAATTCCGGGCACCGGCCCAGCGCCTTCCCGGCCCTGACCCCCTCCGGTGCTTTCATGGCCGGATGCCGGAGCAGCAGGGTGCGGACCGGAGCAGCAGGGTACGGAGGTGAGCTCCATGGCGCGCGGGATCGTGCTCGTCACGGAGTTGGCCCTCTGGTGGGGCGGCCTGCTCGTGCTCTGGCTGATGCTGATCGGTCCCGTCGAGCCCCTGGAGTGGGCGGTCGGCGGCTCCGCCGCGCTGCTCGGCGCCGTAGCGGCCCTCGGCGCCCGCCGGGCGGTGACCGACCGGTGAACGGCTGGCTCCTCGCCGCGATCGTCCTGCTCCTGGGCGGTACGGCTCCGGCGATCCTGGGCGTGGCCACGGGACCCGTCAGGCGCCGGGTCCTCGCCCAGAACCTCGCCACCCTCACCGGCTGCCTCGTCCTGCTCCTGCTGGCGCAGGGGTACCGGCGCTCCGCCTATCTG
The DNA here is from genome assembly GCF_035961655.1 of Streptomyces sp. NBC_01317. Taxonomy (NCBI): domain Bacteria; kingdom Bacillati; phylum Actinomycetota; class Actinomycetes; order Kitasatosporales; family Streptomycetaceae; genus Streptomyces; species Streptomyces sp. NBC_01317. The sequence continues at coordinate 7,756,504 of NZ_CP108393.1, forward strand.
GATTCCGCGCTGGTCCTCGCCGTGCTCGGCCCCGCCGGCACGCTGATCTACGCACGGCTCTTCGTGGAGGAACTGGTCGCCGACCCGCCGCGCGGCCGCGCCTCCGACGTCCTCTCCGTCGCCGCGTCGGCCGCGGTCGTCGTACCGCTGTGTGTGGTCACCGACCCCGGCAGGGCCACGGTGAAACTCCTCGTGATCGGGACGCTGCTGGTGGCGGGCAACCTGATCTCCTCCCGGGCCCTGCGGCACAGCCCTCCGCCCCTGCCCCCGGACACCGAAGGGGCCGCCGGCCATGGATGACGTACTGATCGTCGTCACCCTCCTGCTCGTCGCCTCGGCCGCCACCGCGGCCGTCGTGGTCCGCGACCCCGCGCGCCAGGCGCTCGTCCTGTCCCTGCTCGGCCTCACCCTCGCCCTGCTGTTCACCGTTCTCCAGGCCCCCGACGTGGCGCTGTCCCAGCTCGCAGTCGGCTCGGCGCTGACACCGCTCCTGCTGCTTCTCTCCGTACGGAAGATCCGGCGGCGCGGCCTCCCGCGCCCCGCGGAGCCGTCACCGTCCGGGCAGCCGTCACCGTCGGGGTCGCCGTCACCGTCCGGGGAGCGCGGCCGGAGGGGGACGGCATGAGCCGCAGGCTGCGGATGTGGGTGCTGGCGCTCGGCACCGCCGGGGTCGCCGTCCTGCTCGTCACCGCGTACCTGGAACTCCCCGGCTTCGGCGGCGACTCCCACCCCTACGGCGACCGCGCGGTGAGCGCCTCACTGGCCCACCGCACCGCGAACGTCATCTCCTCCGTCAACTTCGACCAGCGCGGCTTCGACACGCTGGGGGAGGAGAGCATCCTCTTCGCCGCCGTCCTCGGCACCGTCGTGCTGCTGCGCCAGACCCGCGACGAACGCCAGGTCGAGCCCGCCCCCGCCCAGGTGGCCGCTTTCGTACGCCGGTACGCGCTCTACGCGCTGCCCGTCACGCTCCTGGTCGGCCTGTACATCGTCGCCCACGGCCAGCTCAGCCCCGGCGGCGGCTTCCAGGGCGGGGTGGTGGTCGCGACCTCGCTGCACCTGCTCTACATCGCCGTCGACTACCGCGCCCTGGAACGGGTGAGACCCATCTGGCTGTTCGCCCTCGGCGACGCGGTCGGCGAGAGCGCGTACGCCCTGCTGGGCATCGCCGGACTCGTCTGGGGGACGGCGTTCCTCGCCAACTTCGTGCCGCTCGGCACCTTCAACACCCTCTCCTCCGGAGGGACCGTCCCGCTCCTGAACGCGGCCATCGGCGTGGAGGTCGCCTGCGCGGTGGTCGTCCTGCTCGCCCGCTTCCTGGACCAGGCGGTCGAGATCGAGAAGGCCGGGTGAGGGGGGACCGATGTCCGTACTGCCGTACCTGGTAGCCGCGTGGATCTTCCTCGTGGGCTGCTACGGGCTCGCCACCAGCCGCAATCTCCTCCACGCGGTCGGCTGTCTGGCCGTGTGCCAGTCGTCCACGTACGTGCTGCTGCTCGCGGTCGGCTACCGCGACGGCGGCACCGCCCCCGTCTTCTCCGACCTGGCACCGGGCTCCCGGCCGGTCGTCGACCCCGTCGTCCAGGCCCTCGCCCTCACTGATGTCGTGGTCGGCGCCACCCTCACCGCGCTGCTGCTCGCCCTGGTCATCCAGGTCTCCAAGCGGCACGGCACGGTGGATCCCGACGAACTGTCCGAGCTGCGCGGATGAACCAGCTCCTGCCGCTGATCGTGGCATCGCCGCTGCTGGGAGCGGCCCTCCTCGTCGCGACCGGCCGAGGGCTCCGCCGGATCGTCGCCGAGACCGTGGGGTGCGCCGTCGCCGCGGGCACCGCGGGTCTCGCCGTGTACCTCCTCGTGGGGTCCTCCTCGCGTCCCCTGATCGAATGGGCCGGCGGGTGGACACCGCGGCACGGGCACAGCGTGGGAATCGTGCTCGTCGGGGACAGGATCGCCCTCGGGCTCGCCACCCTGATCTCCCTGCTGGTCGTCGCCGTACTGGCCTACTCCTGGCGGTACTTCGAGGAGCCGCCGCAGCAGCAGACCGGGACCTTCCCGGCGCTGGTGCTGCTCTTCCAGGCCGGCATGTGCGGATTTGTCCTCACCGGCGACCTGTTCAACGCCTTCGTCTTCTTCGAGCTGATGAGCGTCGTCGCCTACGCCCTGACCGGCTACCGCGTCGAGGAGGCCAAGGCAGTCCAGGGCGCGCTCACCTTCGGCGTCGTCAACTCGCTGGGCGCGTACGTCACGCTGACCGGCCTCGTGCTGCTGTACGCGCGCACCGGCGAGCTGGGCATGCGGCAGATCGGCGCGCAGCTCGACGCGAGGGGCGGGCCCGACGCGCTGGTCCTCGTGGCCTTCGCGCTCGTCCTGACCGGACTGCTCGTCAAAGCCGCCGCCGTCCCCTTCCACTTCTGGCTCCCCGACGCCCACGCCGTCGCCCCCACCCCGGTCTGCATGCTCCTGTCCGGGGTGATGGTCGAGCTGGGGGTGTACGGCGTGGGGCGCGTGTACTGGACCGTCTTCGCCGGGCCCGGCGGCGTGGCGTCCTCCGACGCGGAACGCGCCCTGGTCACGCTGGGCACCGCGTCCGCCCTGGTCGGAGCCGTCATGTGCTGGCAACAGCGCCACCTCAAACGGCTGCTGGCGTACTCGACCGTCGCCCACACCGGCCTGTTCCTGGTCGGCCTCGGCCTGCTCGGCCCCGACTCGACGACCGGCATCGCCCTCTACGTACTCGCCCACGCGGGTGTGAAGGCGGCCCTGTTCGCCTGCGTGGGCATCCTGCTGGACCGGTACGGCAGCGTCGACGCGCACGAACTGCACGGCAGGGCGCGCAGGCTCCCGCTGGTGGCGGGACTGTTCACGGCGGGCGGCCTGGCCCTCGCCGGACTGCCCCCGTTCGGTACGGCCCTGGGCAAGGCGCTCACCGAGGAGGCCGCGGGCACCCCGCTGACCGTTCTCTTCGTCGGCGTGTCGGCGCTCACCGGGGGAGCGGTGCTGCGCGTGGCGGCCGGGGTCTTCGGCGGCTGGGGACCCCGGCCCGTCGGCGACGAGACGTACGAGACCCATGGTGAGCGGGAGAAACCGGAGACCAGCGGGACCTTCGGACGCGTCCCCGACACCATGGTGGCGGTGCCGGCCGTCCTGCTGCTCGGCGGTCTGGTCGTGGGTGTCGTCCCGGCCATCGCGACCCAGGTCGGGCGCGCCGTGGACGAGGCGCTGCCCGGTACGGCGTCGGTCGCGCCGGAATGGACGACCACGGGCGTGCTCCTGGGGCTCCTCTCGGCCGCCCTCGCCGCGGTCATCGGCACGTACGCGGTCCTCCGTCCCCCGGGCGCCACGGCGCGCGACTGGACCGCGCCGCTGCGCCGCCTCCACTCCGGGCACATCGGGGACTATGTCGCCTGGCTGCTGGTGGGCATGGCGCTGCTCGGGGCGCTCACCTTTCCCGGGTATCTCGCGAGTTGAGCGGGGGCGGGTCCGGAGCCGGGACCAGGACCGGGTCGGAGGGGGGTCCGGAGCCGGGATCAGCGCGGGTTCGGAGGCCGGTTCAGGGCCGCGATCAGGGACGGGACCCAGGACGCGCCGAATTGCGGCCGACCGGGAGATGACCCAGTCGGAGATCGGTGAGACACTGGTCCTCTCGCAGACGCATGCCGCTCAAGGCTGCTCTCGCGCACCCTCACCCAGCTCCGTACGGGGACGCCCACCGACCGGTGGGCGATCAGTGAGTGATCATTGACCGGCCACGCCGAGCACAGGCGACGTGTGGCCGTGCCTGACGGGGAATGATGAGGGAGACAGCTTGCCAGCGGGTCGACCGGCATTCAGGCCGCGCGTCCGCTCGACTATCCGAACGGTTGTGCATGCCTTCTTCACCGTCGCGCCAGGATCCGTCGCAGGAACCGGCCGCCGAGGGCGCGCTGAACGCGCGCCCGCAGCACCACGACATCTTTCTTGAGCCCCGCTACACCGTCGAACTGCCGCCTCTCCCGGAGGACGAGATGGACGGCGAGAGCGAGAGCTTCTTCGTCAGACCCCCTGTTCCGGTACGCCGCCGCACCTCCGCCCCGCGCCGCTCGTAGGAGCCGCCTCATGACGGGTACGGAATCGGGTAAGCGACCGGGTATGGAATCGGAACTTCCGAAGGACGGCGACCGTCCTCTGCTCGACGGCCTCACCGTGGACGACCGGCGCCCCGAGCAGCCGGTGCTGCTCGACGGCCAGGGGCGGGCCGTCCGGACGTGGCGCGAGAACTACCCGTACGACCGCAAGGTGGGGCGGGCGGAGTACGACCGGTCCAAGCGTGTCCTCCAGATCGAGCTGCTCAAGCTCCAGCGGTGGGTCAAGGACACCGGCCAGCGCATAGTCGTGGTGTGCGAGGGACGGGACGCGGCCGGCAAGGGCGGCACGATCCAGCGGTTCACCGAGCGGCTCAACCCCCGTGGGGCCCGGGTGGTCGCCCTGGAGAAGCCGACCGAACGCGAAGCCGGCCAGTGGTACTTCCAGCGGTACGTCGCCCACCTCCCGTCCGCCGGGGAGATCGTCTTCTTCGACCGCTCCTGGTACAACCGGGCGGGCGTGGAGCGCGTGATGGGCTTCTGCACGCCCGACGAGTACCGGCAATTCCTCCAGCAGGCCCCGCTGTTCGAGCGGATGCTCACCGAGGACGGCGTCCTGCTGGTGAAGTTCTGGTTCTCGGTCTCCCGTGCGGAGCAGCGCACCCGGTTCGCGATCCGCCAGATCGATCCCGTACGGCAGTGGAAGCTGTCGCCGACCGATCTCGCCTCGCTGGACCTCTGGGACGAGTACACGGCCGCGAAGATCGACATGTTCCGGGCGACCGACACGGCGGCGGCGCCCTGGACGGTAGTGAAGAGCAACGACAAGAAGCGCGGCCGGCTGGAGGCGATGCGCAGTCTGCTCCGGCGTTTCGACTACGCGAACAAGGACGAGAAGGTGGTCGGGGAGCCGGATCCGCTGATCGTGGGCCCGGCGGACACCCTGCTGGAGCCGGGGGAGGAGAGCACGGACCTCTCGCCCACCCCGCTCGCCGACCGCATAGAAGGACCGGGCGACCATCCGTCCGAATGATCCGTCCGAATGAACCGGCGGCGTGATCCTGCGGCATGATCCGCCGTCCCGGGGCCCGGGGCAGGATGTCCCGGGCCCCGGGCCGTGTCCGGTCAGGAGACCCCGGACGCCTCCGGCCACGTGATCCGGTAGTACTTGAGTTCCTCGTCCTCCGACACCAGGCCCATCCCCGCCGCGCTCATGACGTGATGGGACGCGACGTTGTCCTGGTCCGCGTCGCCGTCCACCCGCGTGATGCCCCGCGACCGCGCGAAACGGAGCAGCTCGCGCAGCGCCTCGGAGGCGTACCCCAGGCCCTGCGCCGAGGGGATCAGGCCGTAGCCGACGGTGACCGTACGGTCCTCGTCGGGGGCTCCGTGGAAGCCGAGCCCGCCCACCGCCCGGCCGTCCTCGCGGCGGCGGATCTCGTACGCACCGAACGGCTGCGGATCCCCGGTGATCGCGCAGGTCGTCAGGAAACGCCTGGCCCCGACCATGTCCCCGTCGGCGGGATAGCCCGGCGCCCACCGGTCCCCGTCGTCCGGCTCCCCCGCGGCCACCCGCTCGGCCTCCATGACACTCAACGGATGCAGTACCAGCCGCTCTGTCACAAGATCGTCCATGACAGGGAGGACTATCACGGGACGGCGCGGTGTGTCACCGGCGCCTCCGGGCGTCAACAGGGCGTCAACGTACGGCGGGAGACCGCCAGGGTCCTGTCAGGGCCCGCACCGCGCGAGCCGGACGGGCCACGGAGGAGCACCCTGGAAGGGAGGCCGGTTCCCGGCCCCGCGAGAACCGAAGAGGTGCATCATGGCTTTCCCCCTGCGCAACCGCGTCGCACTGGGGCTGGGCGCCGGGCTGATCGTGTCCCAACTGGCCCTCTACGTACGGAGGTTGCGTATCATCGCGGCAGCCGACGCGGGGTATCTGCGACGCCTCCACGACACCGCCGAGCTGTCGCAGGCCGCCGGCGCTCCCGACGCCGTGGTCGACCAGGTCGGCCGCCAGCTGGCCGACACGCTGGCGCTGCGGGGCTGGCGTTTCGAGTACGGCAACCTCATGGGCCATCCCGCGCGGCTGACGCAGGACGGCGAGGTGATGGTGGACCGGCAGCCGTGGGACCTGGAGCGGCGTGGCTGGCCGGAGGGCGAGATCGAACTGCGGGCGGCGGCCAACGGCCACTACTGCGGCCGTTTCATGATCCTGCCCGCGCCCGGGACCGTACCGTCCCGGCAGGTACGGCTGGTCGCCGTGACGCTCGCCGACCACGCGGGGGCCGCGCTGGACACCGCGAGGCCCGTGGCAGACCGGTGACCGATCGGTGACCGCCGACCGCTGACCGGGGGAGGCGCGGTTCCGGGGCGCCTTCTCCACGGCCGCGCGTAAGGAATCTGTCAAAGCTGTCGCGACGGCCGTAAGGGACCCGTCAACGGCGCGCCGCGCCCTCCGGAACCGGGGTTGTCTGTGGATCCATGGGACATGGCAGACGCGGCAGGCTGCGGATCTATCTCGGTGCGGCGCCCGGGGTCGGCAAGACGTACGCGATGCTCTCCGAGGCCCACCGCAGGGTCGAGCGCGGTACGGACTGTGTGGTGGCCCTGGTCGAGCACCACGGCCGGCCGCGTACGGAAGTCATGCTGCACGGCCTGGAGGAGATCCGGCGCCGGGAGCTGGAGTACCGGGGCACGCTGTTCACCGAGATGGACGTCGACGCCGTCCTGGAGCGCGATCCGGCCGTCGCGCTGGTCGACGAGATGGCCCACTCCAACGTCCCCGGCTCCCGCAACGCCAAGCGCTGGCAGGACATCGAGCAACTGCTCGACGCGGGGATCGACGTGGTGTCCACCGTCAACATCCAGCATCTGGAGTCGCTGGGGGACGTGGTCGAGTCGATAACGGGGGTACGGCAGCGGGAGACCGTGCCGGACGAGGTGGTGCGGCGGGCGGACCAGATCGAGCTGGTCGACATGTCCCCGCAGGCGCTGCGGCGCCGCATGGCCCACGGCAACATCTACCAGCCGGACAAACTCGACGCGGCCCTGTCGAACTACTTCCGGCCCGGGAATCTGACCGCGCTGCGTGAGCTGGCGCTGCTCTGGGTGGCGGACCGGGTGGACGAATACCTCCAGGTGTACCGGGGCGAGCACAACATCCGCTCGACCTGGCAGGCGCGTGAGCGGATCGTCGTGGGGATCACGGGCGGGCCCGAGGGCCGTACGCTCATCCGGCGCGCGGCCCGCCTCGCCGAGAAGGGTGCGGGCGGCGAGGTGCTCGCGGTGTACATCGCGCGCAGCGACGGGCTGACCTCCGCCTCCCCGAAGGAGCTGACCGTCCAGCGCACGCTGGCCGAGGATCTCGGCGGCACGTTCCACCACGTCGTCGGGGACGACGTGCCGCACGCGCTGCTCGACTTCGCGCGCGGGGTCAACGCCACGCAGATCGTGCTGGGCTCCAGCCGCCGCAAGACCTGGCAATACGTGTTCGGTCCCGGCGTCGGCACGACCGTCGCCCGGGAGTCGGGCCCCGACCTCGACGTCCACATCGTCACGCACGGTGAGGTCGCGAAGGGGCGCGGTCTGCCGGCCGCCAGGGGGGCGCGCCTGGGCCGCTCCAGGATCATCTGGGGCTGGCTCGCGGGGGTGGCGGGCCCCGCCCTGCTCACCCTGCTGCTCAACCAGGTGGCGCCGGAGGTGGGCCTCGCCAACGACATGCTGCTGTTCCTGGCCCTGACGGTGGCCGCGGCCCTGCTCGGCGGGCTGGTCCCGGCCCTGGCGTCGGCCGCCTTCGGCTCGCTGCTGCTCAACTACTACTTCACGCCACCGCTGCACCAGCTGACCGTCGCCAACCCGAAGAACATCGTCGCCATCGTGATCTTCGTGGCGGTCGCGGTGTCGGTGGCGTCGGTGGTGGACCTGGCGGCCCGCCGTACGCATCAGGCCGCGCGTTTGCGGGCGGAGTCGGAGATCCTGTCGTTCCTGGCGGGCAGTGTGCTGCGGGGGGAGACGACGCTGGACGCGTTGCTGGAGCGGGTACGGGAGACCTTCGCCATGGAGTCGGTCGCCCTCCTGGAGCGCGGCGGGGACGTCGAGCCCTGGACCCGCGCGGGCAGTGTGGGTCCGGCTCCCGTGGACCGCCCGGAGGACGCGGACGTGGACATGCCGGTGGGGGATCACATGGCGCTGGCGCTGTCGGGGCGGGTGCTGCCGGCGGAGGACCGCCGGGTCCTGGCGGCCTTCGCGGCGCAGGCGGCGGTGGTGCTGGACCGGCAGCGGCTGGTGGGGGAGGCGGAGCACGCGCGTGCCTTGGCGGAGGGCAACCGGATCCGTACGGCGTTGCTCGCGGCGGTCAGCCACGACCTGCGGACCCCGCTGGCCGGGATCAAGGCGTCGGTCACCTCCCTGCGCTCCGACGACGTGGAGTGGTCGGAGGAAGACCGGGCGGAACTGCTGGAAGGCATCGAGGACGGCGCCGACCGCCTCGACAACCTGGTGGGGAACCTGCTGGACATGTCGCGGCTCCAGACGGGAACCGTCACCCCCCTGATCCGCGAGATAGACCTCGACGAGGTCGTCCCGATGGCGCTGGGCGGTGTCCCCGACGGCAGCGTCGTCCTGGACGTCCCGGAGGACCTGCCGATGGTGGCCGTCGATCCTGGCCTCCTGGAGCGCGCGGTCGCCAACATCGTGGAGAACGCCGTGAAGTACAGCCCCGAGGGTGTACGGGTGCTGGTCACGGCGGGGACCATCGCCGGCCGGGTGGAGCTGCGGGTGGTGGACCGGGGTCCGGGAGTCCCCGACGACGCCAAGGACCGCATCTTCGAACCCTTCCAGCGCCATGGCGACGCCCCGCGCGGCGCCGGGGTCGGCCTCGGCCTGGCGGTCGCCCGCGGCTTCACGGAGTCGATGGGCGGCACCCTCACCGCCGAGGACACCCCCGGCGGCGGCATGACGATGGTCCTCACCCTGCGCCCGGCGGCGAACCACAGTCCCGCGCTCCCTGACCTCCCGGCGACCGCCGTGTCGTGAGGACGCCCTCGCGCGGCCGGGTCGGCTCCGGGCGCGGACGGAAAGGTCCCGTGCGGCCGCGCACTCGGCAACGAAACCAGGTGAAGTGCCCTTACATCTCGGGCAGTTCCACGATCACCAACGTGCCCCGGCTGCCGGGGCGGACCGTGTGCGCGGTTCCCGCCGCCACCATGAACAACTCGCCCGCCCGCACCGACACCTCCGTGCCGGCCACCTCCAGTTCCAGCCGGCCGTCGAGGACCAGCAGAGCCTCGTCGGCCGCATGGCTCTCTTCCTCGACCGGCGACCCGTCCATGCGCAGCACCTTCACGCAGGCCGCCCCCACCCTGCCCAGCAGGCGAGAGCTCCAGGCCTGTGGCAGACCGGCTGCCGTCTCCGCGAGATCGACCGTGCTCACGACGCACCCTTCCCCACGGACCCGGTCGGTCGTGCCGAACGGGCCCGTACATCAGAATCAGTGGATGCCGTGAAAGCTACCTGACCAGGAAGAACAAGTGGTCGACCGGCTGGCAAAGCCCCTCGCCTCAATCGCCGGGCGGCTTCGCGGTCCCCACCTTCGCCTTCGCACCCACGGCGGGCTGAGGCGCAGGCCAGCTGTGGACCGGGGCGCCGGTCGCGCTCAGCTTCAGGTAGTGGCGGGCCGTCGCGGTGTCCGAGCCGAGCACACGATGGGCCCGGCGTTGCCAATGGGCCCCCGAACGCCCCGCCCGTACACGAGCGTCCACCACCCCCAGCCACCGCTGCACCTCGTCGTCCGCGACCCCGGCGCCCGCCAGCCCCGCGGCGGCCCGCGGCAGCAGCGCCCCCACCAGGTCACGGGCGGTCACCCGGACAGGCGCCGCCGAGCCGGACGGCCACCACAGGCGGGCCGCCATGCCGTCGCGGGCCGCGGTGTAGAAGTTCTCCCGCGCGAGCGCGAAGGGGAGTTCGGAGCGGGGTTCGCGTGCGGCGCGGTCGAGGACCAGCCCGGTCAGCAGCGCGGTGTTGGCCACCATGTCGGCGGGCGTCGGGCCCGACGGCAGCGCGCGCAGTTCGATCCGCAGGTGCCCGGCCCCGGCCGGGTCGTAGACCAGGCGGTTCCACCACCACAGGGTGCCCAGATGCAGCCGCAGCTCCTCCAGCGCCGGCAGACCGCCGGGCCGGTCGGGCCGGCCCCAGGGCCCCTCCGAGTTGAACGGCATCAGCGGCGCGTACCGGCTCACCGACGCCTCGATCAGTTCCCGTACGTCCCCGCCCAGCCAGTCCTGGCCGAAGCCGGAACGCCGGTCCGCCGGAACGACCCGGCGCCGGTGCTGGCCGAAGGCCTGCTCGTACCAGGGGATCCGGGTCTCGTCCCACACCCGTCTGCCCATCAGCAGCGGCGAGTTGGCGGCGACGGCGAGGACGGGCGCCGTCATGAGCTGGGCGGCGTTGTGGACCCGGGTGAACTCCTCGGGCCGTACGGTGAGATGGACCTGCCAGGAACTGGCGGCGCCCTGCGCGCAGATCGTGTCGGAGCGCATCCGGTACCGCTGCTCCCCGGTGACGCGCAGTCCGCGCCGTTCTCTCCCCAGCGCGTCGTCGAGCAGCGCGTACCGGCGCCTGGCGGACACGTTGCGCCGCGTCAGGTCGCGGGGGCGTAACGTCGGCAGGATGCCTGCGCAGTACGGCTCGGCTCCGTACCCGGCACCCGCCTCGCGCACCACGTCCAGCAGGGCCGCGGCCTCGTCGTGGAGTGCGGAGAACGGACGGGAGCGGAGGGGAACAGGGGTGAGGTTGGCCTCCAGGTTGTAGCGGTTGACCTCCAGGACGAGGCGGGGGTCGGTGGCCGCAGCACGCACCTCCTCGTTCCGGGGGACGGGGACACCGTCCGGCGTCACCAGGAACATCTCCAGCTCGGCGCCGATCGTCCTTTCCTCGTCCCCGAAGCCGGGCGAGGAGAGGAGCCCGTCGAGGAGACCGAGCGAGGCGCGCAACCGCGCCGCGAACCGCACAGCGTCTTCATCGGTGAAGTCGCCCTGCGGAAGATCACGTCCCATGGCCTGCTCCCGGCTGTCGTCGTGGACCGGACACGCGGCTCCCACCGCGACCGGCCGTCGTCTCGGATCATGCACCCCCCAAGGCTGGGGGAGGCGGAGCCGCCCGAGCAAGGCGCCATTTTGCCCATCACCCTCAGCCGCGCAGGGAAATTCCCCCGGGCGGCATGTCGCCGCTGAACTGACCGGTGCGACACCAGACGTCCAGCGTTTTGAGCTGGGGGCGACGGGCCGGGCGTGCGCCGAGCAGGTAAGAGGAAGAGAGCTGCGGGTTGTCGGCAGCGCCAGGCGCATGGCCCCCGGGAAGCCGGCAGTGACGCCGCTCGGCAGGCTGGGCGGACTGCCGAGGCGCGGCTGCGCGGCATCGTCGGGGCCTACGTGGAGAGCACGCCGCTGGTGTTGCGTCTCCTGGTGGTCGAGGACCGCTGTGCACCCGGAGTGGCCGGCTGGGATCTGTTTCGTCCGGTGAGGGCCGCCGACAGAGTGTCCTGCGCGCTGCGTGTGACGGCCTACTTCAGTTCACCACTGCCGGTGGCCGAAACTCTCGCCGGCATCCTCGGCGCGGGGGAGCGGGCACTGTCCGGCATCCCCTTCACCCGCGGCACCGTCCGGCAGGACCGACCGGGCGAGTTGTCCCGTGCCGGGCACACCCTGACCTGGGATCAGCCAGGTTTTCCGGTTCCCTGGCCCGGACAGTCCGCGGATGCCTACCGGTTCGTGTGCGAACCCCCCAGGGCGACCGGCACGGACGATATCCGCTGTCAATACGGGACGGTGTTCGCGCTGACCCTCCCGCCGGCCGCCTACTTCCGGATGCCCCGATGAAGCCCCGGCGAGATGTCGCCATGTTCTGACTACGGGGGTGTGGCGGATCAAGTTGCGGGCAGACGAGTGGCCGGGTGCCCGGAAGCGGGCGTCCGATTCCTTGATCCGCGCCCTCAAGGGCCGTACCGGTCAACGTCAGAAAGGCGAACGGAAAGCCATGACCCGCCGCGAGTCGACTCAGCGCGCCCCCATGACGACGTACGGACAGCTGCTGGAGAAGGTCCGGTACGACGGTGTCTACCCCACCCGCCGGCGCGCCGAGGAAGCCCTGCGAGCCGTGCTCCCCGTTCTCGGCCGGCAGCTGACGGATGAGGGCCGCGCCGTTCTCGCCGGCTGCCTTCCGGTCGAGGCCTCCGAACTGCTCGCCGCCGAGGCGTCCGCGCCCGCCATGGAGCCGCTCACCGACCGGGACTTCGTCGAAGACGTCGCCCACCGGACCGGCTCCGCCTACGCCGTCGCCTGCTGGGACACCGAGACCGTTCTCACCAACCTCGCCGCCCTCACCGGCCCTGTCCTCCTCCCGCGCCTCCTGGTCCAGCTCCCCGCCAGCTACGCCCCGCTGTTCGGACGGACCCCGCACGCCCAGGCCGCCTGAGACGACGCGGCGCCGCGGAACCAGCGGTTTCTCAGCGGGAGCTGTCAGGTCTCTCCTACTGTGAAGCGATCGAGCAGTGCTCTTCTGGTCCGGCACGCGGTCCGTCGGCATCGTGTGTCCTCAGGGACGGAGAATGATGGGCGCCCTTTTAACGACCTGGCGGCGACTGCGCGTGAGTGTCACGGCCGCGGTCGCTCTGCCTCTCATCCTGTTGGCGGCGGGGCCGGCTTCGGCCGCTCCGCCCTACGACCCGAGCATCGGCCGCACTCCGTACCAGCCCGGCCCCATGCTCGTGAATCCCGGGGCGGGGGGAAACACCGCCAACTCGTACGGCTTCAACCTGGTGAGGGTCGGCGGTCTCGACAATCCCGCCTACTACGAACTGCGCGACAGCTACACCGTGAAGCTCTACTTCAACTACCGGGGCTCGACCGACTCAGCGACCAAGGCGAAGGAGAGGCACTGGGTGGAGGGTCTGGACGACGTCATGTCGACCATGGTCCTGGAGACCAACAAATGGGTGGGCGGGCGGCTGCGCTACGAGCCCAACGACGGCGATACGTGGCCCGGTTCCCGCCCCTCGGACGAGATCGCCCTCGTCTTCGACACCATTCCCGCGACCGGGATCGCCAGTCCGTCGACCGCTCTGGACAACCGGGGAGCGATCTACAACGGCGGTCTGATCCGCCTCACCGCCTCGGACACCTGGACCCGTCTGGTCGACGGCAGCGAGGACGGCGACCGGTGGTCCCGCTACGCGATGGCGATTCCGGTGATGCACGAGATCGGCCACACCCTCGGCCTGGCCCACTACAACACCCCCTTCCGCGACTACAACACCCTGATGTCCTCCGTACGGGTCGCGGACGACGTCTCCAGCTGGAACGACGTGTGGACCCCGGGTGACAAGGCCGGGCTGATGAACATGGCCGGCTGGCGCGACCGGGCCACCACATGCGCGAACACCGGCTCGTGCAACCAGATCTGGCAGAAGGGGGACGGCCTCGCCTGGCCTCCGCAGCCCCCGGACCACACGTACGACCGCGTGCGCTGAACAGGCGCCGCAGGCATCCGCGCCGAACCTAGAGGCGCAGGAGCGCCGTTACGGCGACCGCGGCCACCAGGGCCACCGGCAGCGGGGCCCTGCGCCAGAGGAGCAGGGGGACGACCGCGAGTCCGGCGATCACGGTGAGGTCCAGGGCGTTCCAGCGGGGGCCCAGTACGTCCACGACGATGAAGCCGGCGAGCAGGGCCGGGGCGGTGAGGGCGATCACCGACCGTGCCCGTGGGGGCAGTACGCGCCCGCCGAAGAGCGCGGGGCCGAAGGCTTTGCAGGTGAAGCTGAGGACGGCGACGGCGCCGATGGTGAACCAGAGGGTCATGGCGCGACCTCTTCGTCGGAGTGGACAGGTCGCGCTGCCTCATCGGTCTGCCCGGTTGCTCCTGCCGCTTCCGTCCGGTTCCTGTCTTCGGTGTCCTCGGCCTCTTCGGGTCGGGCGAGTCGTGGGGCTGGTGCCCTGAAGAGAGCGACGAGTGCCGCGAGCGCCGCGCCCACCAGGGCGGGTCCGGCGGGCAGGAAGACGACGAGGCCGGCGGCGAGTACGGCGCCGAGCAGGGCCGGAAGCCGGTTGATCCGTTCCCGGCGGACTTCGTCGAAGAGGAGCCCGACGAAGAGCGCCGGGGTGAGGACGCCCAGCCCGAGCCGGTGCAGGAGATCGGGGTCGGGGGACACCACTACGCCCAGGGCGGTGCCCGCGACCCAGGCGGGCCACTGGACCGCGGTGGCGCCGAAGAGCAGGTGCCGGTCGAACCGTCCGCCGCCGAGATGGGCGGCGGCCCATGACCCGTCGACCACCGCCTGGCCTTCGAGCGCGCGGCGGAACCGGCCGCCGCGCAGATCGCCGGCGACGGCGATGCCCATGGGGATGAAACGGCTGTTGATCAGTGCCGCGGACGTCACGGCGCCGGCGAGGCCGCCGCCCGAGCCCAGGGTCGCCAGCAGGGCGAACTGGGCGGACCCCGAGAACACGATCATCGAGCAGATCACCGGTGCGAGAGGTCCCCAGCCCTGTGAGGCGCTGATCGCGCCGAAGCTGACGGCGAGGAGGAAGGAAGCGGTCGCCAGCCCGGACCCGGTCCTGAGCCCGGAGAGGAAGCTCGCACGCGGTGAGACGGCGGCCTTCGCTGATCGGAGACTGTCCATGGCACAAGACTAACAGTCAAAAACGCCTATGGTTGTTAGAAGGGGAGTAGGGTGAGGGATCATGAGCAAGCAACCTGTTCTCAGCGCTCCCACCGCCTCGGGAAGCCCTCACGACTCCGGCGCGTCATTCGTGGGCGGCCACCCGGTCCTCGACTTCGCCAACACCGTTGCCTGGCGCCTGGACCCCGCCCGCATCGCCGACCGTGTCCAGGGCGCGGAGGCGTGGGCGCGCTGGGCCGTCGCCGCCGGACTGCTCACCGCCGACCGCGCGGAGGCGCTGCTCCGTACCGACAGGGTGGACTCCGTGCCCGGAGAGGCCGCGATCGCGGCGCTCAGGGACCTGCGCGCCACGCTCTGGCCGGTGTTGGACGCCCTCGTCGACAACGAGGAGCCTCCTGCCGGGGAGTGGGAGGCACTGCGCGGGGTGCTGGTGCTGGCCCGCGAGGACGCCGCCCTGCTCCCCGCCTTCCCTCTGCGGTGGCAGTCCGGTACGGACCGTCTCGACGGCCTCCGCCACGCGCTGGCGCTGCGGGCGGAGGACCTGCTGAGCGGGGACGGCGTGGACCGGGTCCGGCGTTGTGAGGGACCGGGATGCGGGTGGTTCTTCCTCGACCGCTCCCGGAGCGGGACCCGGCGCTGGTGCAGCTCGCAGGACTGCGGCAACCGGGACCGCGCGAGACGCCACTACTCCCGCAGCCGGCAGCACTGATGACCACGCGGGTGCGGGGGCGACCGTACGGGGGCGCCGTCACACCTCGGAGATCCGGCCGCCGTCCAGTTCCCGCGCGTCGAGTGGCAGCCGCAGGGCGTTCCGCCTGCTCGCCGTCTCCAGCTCCTGCTGCAACGGCGGGGGCGGCACCGTCAGTACGGGGCACGCCGCGTGGGCGACGCAGTACCGCGCCACCGAGGGGAACAGCGCCCGGTGCAGCAGGCCCCGGTGGCCCGTACCGACGACCAGCAGGTCGTCCTCGCGCGAGGCGATCTGGACGAGCGCCCGGCCGGGAGTGCCACGGCTGACGAGTCCGTCCACCGGCACGCCGGGACCGGCGTTCCCGAAGGCGTTCCGCAGGGCCGTGGCCAGTTCCAGGCCCGCCGCGCGGCGGCAGGCCTCCAGCAGGGGGACGGACGGGAGATAGCCGTGCTGGGTGAATTCGGCGGGTGGCGGGTCCCAGGCGAGTACGGCCCACAGCTGCCCGCCCGTCCGGCGGGCCTCGGCGGCGGCCCGGTGCAGGGCCGCGAGACTGCCCAGCGACCCGTTCACCCCCACCACCACACGCCGGTCGTTCGACGGGGGCCTGCCCGATGGGTGCATGGGACTCACACTCCTCGCCGGCGCCGCGTGCGCCGGGGTACCCCTCCATTGAACAGCCGTCCGGTACGGGTCCGCGAGGTGGCGGCCTTTTCCTGACGCGTCACTGGCGTGTCTCCCGCCTCACTCACCGCAGTGGGAACGGCACACCCCGCTCGGCCTCGGGGCGGGGACCGAAGATCCGGCGCTCGCTCTCCTCGATGGCCACGTCGTTGATGCTGGCCTCCCGGCGTGCCATGAGGCCGTTCTCGTCGAACTCCCACAGCTCGTTGCCGTAGCTGCGCCACCACTGACCCGCCGCGTCATGGCTCTCGTACTGGAAACGCACGGCGATGTGGTCGCCGTCGAACGCCCACAGCTCCTTGCGCAGCGCGTAGTCCAGCTCGTGCGCCCACTTCGCCGTCAGGAACTCCACGATGGCGGGCCGTCCGGTGACGAACGTGCCGCGGTTGCGCCACCGCGAATCCTCCGTATAGGCCAGCGAGACGCGCTCGGGATCGCGGGTGTTCCACGCGTCCTCGGCGGCCTGGACCTTCTGCCTGGCGGTGTCGGGGGTGAAGGGGGGAAGCGGCGGTCGGGCGGTCATGGTGACGTCCTCGGGGGAGTGTGACGGGCGGCCGGAGGCGGATGAGCGCAACCTGGGGAGAACCAACGTTCTCTCTCCTCCTGATACCGTAGAGAACGTTGGTTCTCGGGTCAAGGAGTGAATGATCAGGTGAAGGACGGGGCGGCGGCCAGGTCGCGGGCGCTGGACGCCGCTGAGCAGCTGTTCTACGGCCGGGGCATCCAGACCGTCGGCATGGACGACATCCGCGGTGCTTCGGGTGTGTCGCTCAAGCGGCTCTACCAACTCTTCCCGGCCAAGGAGCAGTTGGTCGAGGCCTACCTGGAGCGGCGGGACCTCGTGTGGCGGCGGCGGCTCGCCGACCGCGTGGACCAGGAGAGCGATCCCCGCGCGCGTGTCCTGGCCGTCTTCGACCATCTCCACGCGTGGTTCGGCGAGCCCGATTTCCGGGGCTGCGCCTGGATCAACGCGTACGGGGAACTCGGCGCCACCTCCCCGCGCGTGGCCGCCCAGGCCCGTACGCACCAAACGGCCTTCCTCCGCTACCTGGAGGGGCTGGCGGCCGACGCGGGACTGCCCGCGAGCACGGCCGGCCAGCTGCTGCTCCTCGCCGAGGGCGCCATGGTGACCGCCGGCATCTCCGGGACGCCGGAGCCCGCCCTCCAGGCGCGGGAGGCGGCGGCTCTGCTGACGGCGGCGGCGGACCGCTGAGTGCGGTGGGGTGCCCCGCTTCCCCCCTGAGTACGGTGGGCTGGCCCCGCTTCCACCACCGACAGGAGCCGCGCCCTCCATGAAGATCATCGCCGCCGACGTCCTCGTCACCAGCCCCGGCCGCAACTTCGTCACCCTGCGCCTCACCACCGAGGACGGCGTCACGGGGCTGGGTGACGGCACCCTGAACGGTCGGGAGCTGGCGGTCGAGAGCTACCTGCGCGCCCATGTCGCACCCCTGCTGATCGGCCGGGACGCCGGGCGGATCGAGGACATCTGGCAGTACCTGTACCGGGGCGCCTACTGGCGCAGGGGCCCCGTCACGATGGCCGCCGTCGCGGCCGTGGACACCGCGCTCTGGGACATCAAGGCCAAGACGGCGGGCATGCCGCTCTACCAACTCCTCGGCGGCGCCTCCCGGTCGGGCGCCCTCGCCTACGGACACGCCTCGGGCCGGGACGTACCGGAGATCCTCGACTCCGTACGCGCCCACCTGGAGCGGGGCTACCGCGCCGTCCGGATCCAGTCCGGGATCCCGGGACTCGACTCGGTGTACGGCGTGGACGGGGCGGCGGCCGACGCGCCGGCCGCGGTCGGCGGCCACCCGAGGCCCTTCGAGGAGGTCTGGGACACCCCCGCCTACCTGCGGCACATGCCCGGCGTCTTCGAGGCGGTCCGGGCGGAGTTCGGCCCCGCGCTGCCGCTCCTCCACGACGGGCACCACCGGATGACACCGATCCAGGCCGCCCGGCTGGGCAAGGACCTGGAGCCGTACGACCTGTTCTGGCTGGAGGACGTGACACCGGCCGAGGACCCCACCGCCCTGCGGCTCGTCAGGCAGCACACCACCACCCCACTGGCCCTCGGCGAGGTCTTCAACTCCCTGCACGACTACGGCCCGTTGCTCGGTGAGCGGCTGATCGACTACGTACGGTCGGCGGTCACGCACGTCGGGGGTGTCACCGCGATGCGCAAGCTGCTCGACCTCGCCGCGGTGTACGGCGTCAAGTCCGGCATCCACGGTCCCGCCGACATCTCGCCCGTCGGGATGGCGGCGGCGATCCATCTGGACCTGGCCGTGCACAACTTCGGCATCCAGGAGTACGCGCCGCACTCCGCGCGGACCCTGGAGGTCTTCCGGCCGTCCTACCGGTTCACGGGCGGTCTGCTGCACCCGTCCGACGCCCCCGGCCTCGGGGTGGAGTTCGACGACGAGATCGCCGCCCGCTTCCCGTACGAACCGGCGTACCTGCCCGTCAACCGGTTGGGCGACGGTACGGTCCACGACTGGTAGCGAGCGGTCGGGCCCTCAGCCCGTCGCCGGTATCCGTCCCGACGCCAGGACCGCCCGCAGGCCCGCGTGGTCGAGGGCGGTGCGGTCGGCGTACCGCAGCGCGAAGTCGGCGACGGCCCGGTCGAAGGTGTCGGCGCGGCCGAGGTAGGCCGCGATGGCGATCCGGTCGCCCGACCTGGCGTGCGCGCGGGCCAGGGCCGTACCGCAGAGCCGTGCGTGGTCCAGCAGGAGGGCCGGTGTCAGGTCGCCGACACGGCTCGCGCCCTTCACGTCGCGGAGCTGACGCCAGTAGAAGTGACGGCCCTCCGGTCCTGTCACCCAGCCGAGGAAGGGGTCGGCAGCCGCCTGGAGCAGCCGTTGCCCCGCGACCACCCGATGCCCCTGGTGTTCGTACGCGCCGCGCGGCAGCGGCGGGTCGAGAGCGGAGCGCCCGGCCTCCTTGATCTGGAGGAACAGCGGATCCGCCGAGTCGCGGCCCTCCAGCAGGACGAGGTGGCAGCGGACGCCGACGCCGCCGACCCCCACGACCTGGCGGGCCGCGTCCACAAAACGGAACCGGTCCAGGAGCACCCTGCGGTCCTCGGGCAGGGTGCTGCGGTAGCCGATGAAGATCCGGCGCAGCGCCGCCGCGTCGATGCGGCCCACCGGCTCCAGCACCGGCGGGTCGGGCGTGATGCGGCGCCGGCCGCCCGGCGTGTCGGTCAGCTTCTCCAGGGCGCGCAGGCTCGTCCGGTGCCGGGTGGCGGACGGGTCCGAGGCGGCGGAGGGATCCGGGGAGCGGGCGGGGTCCGCGGGGTCGGCGAGGTCCACAGGTCCCTCGGTGTCCTCCTCCGCGGGGCCGCGCTGCCCGGCCCGTACGAGCGCCAGCAGGTCCGTCGTGTCCAGATGCCGGTACCAGACGTCGAGTTCGCCGAGGTCCGCCAGCCGCCGCATCCACGTCCGGTACGCCTCCACGGCGGCCAGGGCGGCCCCGCGCGCCCGGTCGTCCGGCTGTCCGTTGTCGCGGGCCGCGACCGCGATGCTCGCGGCGAGACGTTTCACGTCCCATTCGAACGGCCCCGGCAGCGTCTCGTCGAAGTTGTTGAGGTCGAAAAGGAGCGTGCGTTCGGGAGAGGCGGAAAAGCCGAAATTCAACAGGTGGGCGTCCCCGCACAGTTGAACGGTCAGACCCGTGCGGGGACTGTGCGCCAGATCGGCGGCCATCACGGCGGCGGCCCCGCGCAGAAAGGCGAACGGGGAGGCGGCCATGCGCGCGTAGTGCAGGGGCAGCAGTTCGGGGATCCGTCCGCTGTTCCGGCTCGCCAGCACCGCGAGCGGATCGGTCCGGTGGGCGGGCGGGATCCACAGGCCGTGCGAGGAGCGGGACGCGTGGTGGCGTGCCGCGCGGCCGGTCAGCGCCCGGTCGGCGGGAGTGGTCATGGCGGCCCCTCTCGCTCGCGACGGCGCCTTGGCCGGTCCTGACACGTTCCTGCCCGGAACCGGCAAGCTCCTGCCGGCCCCTGACAAGACCCTGTCCGGTACTCCGTACGAGCATCACGCGACGGCGGCCCGGCAGCCCGGCGTGACGGCCGTTCGGGTGACCGGCCGAGTGACTGGCCGGGGTGACCACCCGGGTGACCGCTCAGGTGTCCGTTCGGGCGGCCGGGAACCCGGATTGTTCGCGGAACGGGCCCTACCGCTCTCCCGTGCGTGGCATGCTCGATAAGCGCCCTTACCGAAGCCGCGACCGCGTGTTCGGCAAGGCCCATGGGGGAGGTCGAATGGATCAGTACGGGGAATCAGGGGGTACGCCCCCGGCGGCCCTCACGGGACAGGCGCGGCGCGCCCGGCGCCGCGAGAGCCTGTTGTCCACCGCCCTCGAACTGTTCACCACACGCGGCTTCGCGGCCACGTCCATCGAACGGATCTGCGCCGCCGCCCATGTGTCCATCCGGGCGTTCTACGAGGAGTTCGAGAGCCGCGAGGCCCTGCTGATCGCCCTGCACAACGACATCGCCAGGGCCGGCATGGAAGCCGCCCTGGTGGTCCTCGGGGACCCCGCCGTCGCCTCCGCCTCCACCCGCGCCAGGGTCACGGCCCTGTGCCGCGCCTACCTCGCGACCGTCACCGCGGACCCCGCCGCCACCCGGGTCGCGTTTGTCGAGGTCATCGGAGCCGGACCGGCGGTGGAGGAACACCGGCTGCTCTGGCGCAGCCTGTGGACCGACTTCTTCCTGGGCGAGGCGGACCGCGCCGTCGGGCGCGGCGAGGCCGTGCCCCGCGACTACACCCTCGCGGTGGTCGCGCTCATCGGCGCGATCAACGAACTCGTCGCGCACTGGGCCCGCCACCACGCCTCGCTCTCCCGCGACCGGCTCACCGACGAGATGATCCACCACGTTCTCGCCACGCTCGGCACCCCCGCGTACGAAGGGAAGTGACTCGATGGCCGGCCTCTGGCACGAGGTGCTGCGCACGATGTCCCAGCCCGGGGCGTTCCCGGACGACGACCTGCTCGCGCGGGCCGCGGCGGACATCGCCCTGCGCGACCACCCCCATCCGCCCGCCGACGCCGAGGTGGTCCTGGAGATCGCCCGTACCGAATTCGCTGCGGTCCTCACGTACCGCCAGGCGCGGGCGGCCCTCGACAGCGCGCGCCGGCCCCCGGAGAGCGACACCGCGCCCTGACCAGGGCCCTCCAGCATCGGTCCCGGGTGGCCGCGCGGCGCGGACGTGCGGCCACGGGGGCTAGCCTGGGCGGACCATGAACCGTTTGACGACACTCTGGGGCGAGTTCGGCCTCACCCGATTTCCCGAGCATCCCCGCGAGACGCTGCGCGCGTGGGACAGCGCAGACGAGTACCTGCTGCGGCACCTCGCGGGAACGGAAGGTCCACAGGCCGGGCCCGACACCGTGCCGGGCCCGGACCCGGACACCGCCCCGGGGGACGGTTCGCCGTCCGGGCCGGATGCCCTGCTGGAGCCCGGCAGCGGCCGTGGCCCCGGTGCCACGGACCTCTCCGGCGCCGTGGTGGTCGTCGGGGACCGCTGGGGCGCCCTGACCACCGCTCTCGCCGCCCACCGGCGGGGGAGTGCCACCACGGGACCCCTCGTACAGATCACCGACTCGTATCTGACCCAGCAGGCGACGCTGGCCAATCTGCGCCGCGACGGCGCGGAGGCCGACGAGGTACGGCTCCTCTCCGCCCGGGACACCCCGCCGGAGCGCGTCGACGTCCTGCTGATCCGGGTGCCCCGGAGCCTCGCGCAGCTGGAGGACCAGCTGCACCGGCTCGCCCCCGCCGTCCACCCGGACACCGTGGTGGTGGGTACGGGACGGGTCACCGAGATCCACACCTCGACGCTCAAGCTGTTCGACCAGATCCTCGGCCCGACCACCACCTCGCTGGCGGTCAGGAAGGCGCGGCTGATCCACACCTCGCCCTCGCCGGGCCGGGTACGGGCGCCGTCCCCTTGGCCGCACAGCTACGCCCTGCCCGACGGGCTCGGAACCGTGTCCGGCCGTACGGTCGTCAACCACGCGGGCATCTTCTGCGCGGAGCGGCTCGACGTCGGCACCCGCTTCCTGCTGCATCACCTGCCGCGCCGCGAGGGCGCCGAGCACGTGGTCGACCTCGGCTGCGGCAACGGCGTGGTCGGTACGGCGATGGCCCTGGCCAATCCCGAGGCGCGGGTGACCTTCATCGACGAGTCGTTCTCCGCCGTGGCGTCGGCGGAGGCGACCTTCCGCAAGAACGTCGACGCCGGAACCGAGGCCGCGTTTGTCCTCGGTGACGTCCTGTCGGACATCCCCGCAGAGTCGGTCGACCTGGTGCTGAACAATCCGCCGTTCCACACCCACCAGTCGACGACCGACGCGACGGCCTGGCGCATGTTCAGCGGATCACGCGCCGCGCTGCGCCCCGGCGGCGAACTCTGGGTCATCGGCAACCGGCACCTCGGCTACCACACCAAGCTCAAGCGGCTCTTCGGCAACTGTGAGGTCGTGACGAGCGACCCGAAGTTCGTGATCCTGCGGTCCGTCAAGAACTGACCGGCGGGCGCCGGGTGACCGTCACGTGGCCCCGCGTACGGTCAGCCGGTCCCGGTGGTGAGCGGGCCGCCGTCGGCGAACGCCAGCCGCGCGAAGTTCTCGCCGATGCGGCGGTGTCCCGCCGGATCGGGGTGGACCCCGTCGGGCAGCGGGAACTCGGCGTGGTCCTTCTCGCCGAACAGCTCACGGCCGTCGAGGTAGTGCAGGTTCGGGTCGTCGGCAGCCCGCCGCGCCACGATCCGGGCGAGTTCGTCGCGGATGACGTTGAGCGTCAGGCGCCCGGCGGCTCGTTCGGCCGGGTCGCCGGTGGCCCTGAACCGCAGGGTGCCGCCGTCGAAGTCGGGGGCGAGGGGGCCGGGGGTGTCCTCCTGGACCGGGCACAGAAGGGCGGACACGACCAGCAGCGGGGTGGTCGGGTGCCCCTCGCGGACGGTGTCGAGGAAGCCGTCGACCGCCGGGGCGAAGGCGCGCAGGCGCATCACGTCGGCGTTGACGATGTTGATGCCGATCTTGAGGCTGATCAGGTCCGCGGGGGTGTCCCGTATCGCCCGGGCGGTGAACGGGTCGAGCAGTGCGCTGCCGCCGAACCCCAGGTTGACCAACTCCACCCCGCCCAGGGCCGCGGCCAGGGCCGGCCAGGTGCCGGTGGGGTGGGCGGCGTTCGAGCCGTGGCTGATGGAACTGCCGTGATGCAGCCACACGCTCCGCCCGCCGGCCGGCGCCGGCTCGACCGGAGCGTCGGTGCGCAGGGCGATCAGCTCGGTCGTCTCCGTGTGGGGAAGCCAGATCTCGACGTCCTTGTCACGCGCGGGCAGACCGGTGAACCGGGCGGTGCCAGGAGGCCCCTCGGCCAGTTCGGCGGACTGGGTCATCATGTCGACAATCGTGCGGACGTTCCCGCCGGGCACGGTGGCCTGGGCGGCGAGACGGCCGTCGACCAGCAGGTCGTACACGCCGTCCGCGGGGGGTGGGAATCCCCGGTAGGCCCGCTTGGTGGGCAGGGTGTCCAGTTCGACGGTGGTGGCCCGGGTACGGAAGACCAGGCGCACGCCGGACGGCTGGGCCTCGGCCACGGCCAGTTGGTCGTCGGGGATCTGCCGGCGGGCCCGGGCGGGCAGCCGGTGCGGGAGCAGGCCGTGCGCGGTCCGCTCCAGGTCGAGGAAGCCGCGCAGGAGGTCCGCGGTGACGGGGGTGGTGATCCAGTGGTGTGCGGCGTGCGTCTCGTGGTCGGTGCTCATCGTTCCAGCCTGTTGATCAAGAGGTGTGGGATGTCCGGGTACGGAGCAGCGCGTCGAGGGAGTCCAGGGTCCAGGCCCAGGACTCCTGCGGGTCGACGGCGGTGTGGCTGAAGCCGCCCGCCATCTCCAGGCTGACGTAGCCGTGGAAGACGCTGCCCAGCATCCGGACCGCGTGGGTCTGGTCGGGCTCCGTCAGGTCGTAGCCGCGCAGGATCGCGCGTGTCATCTGCGCGTGCCGCACCCCGGCGCCGACCGCCGCCGTCTCGGGGTCGAGCCGGAGGCGGGCGGCGTCGTACCGGCCGGGGTGCTCCCGGGCGTAGTCGCGGTACGCGTCGGCGAAGGCGGCCAGGGCGTCCTTGCCCGCCCGTCCGGCGACCGCGGCGGAGACCCGGTCGGCCAGTTCCTCCAGCGCGAACAGGGCGATCCTCGTCCTGAGGTCCTGGGAGTTCTTCAGGTGCGAGTACAGACTCGCGACCTTGACGTCGAACCGCCGGGCGAGCGCCGAGACGGTCACCTCGTCGAAGCCGACCTCGTCGGCCAGTTCCGCCCCCGCCCGCGTCAGACGCTCCGGGGTCAGCCCTGCTCGAACCATAACCTTCCTCCTGTTCGACTACAACCATCATGCATTTGCCTAACAGCTTTAGGCAAATCGGCCAGTCGTGATGGCGGAAGGTGCTGGTCGTCCCCTCAGAGCGTGGCGAGCGAGACCTCGGTCGACTTGATGAGCGCCACGACATAGGTGCCCACCACCAGGCCGAGATCCGTGACGGCGTCCGTCGTGACGGCGGACGTGAGGATGCCGCCCTCTACCGCCACCTTGACGCCCGACATGGCGCCACCTGACGTGATCTCCGTGATGGTGCCCGGGAGGTGGTTCCGGATGCTCAGCCCCTCGACCGAGCCGGTCGCCAGCGCGACCTCGGTGGACTTCGCCAGGGCGCGTACGGGTGTGCCCGCCGCGAGCCCCAGTTCCGTCACGGCCTCCTGCGTGACGGCGGCGGTGATCTCCTGCCCGCCCGCCAGCCGGACCTTGACCGCGGCCATGACCTCTCCGGGGGAGACGGCCGTGACGGTCCCGGAAAGCTGGTTCCGGATGCTCAAGCTCATGGGATGCGCCTCACAGAAGGGGTGAAATGCGGATTTTATCGATCAAATATCTCCGCACTCTAATCACACTCGGCGTCGGCGCGGCGACACGGGGTGGTCTGGATGTTTCTCCGACAAAACTCGCATCTGCCAGAGAGATCGCACCAAAGAATTGTGAATGCCAGGGAAATCGGCCTATCTTGTCGCACATGCAGTCCTACACAATCGGTCAGGCGGCGCGGCTTCTCGGGGTGAGTCCCGACACCGCGCGCCGCTGGGCCGATGCCGGCCGGGTCGCCACCCATCGTGACGAGGGCGGCCGCCGGCTCATCGACGGCAAAGATCTCGCGGCGTTCTCCGTCGAGGTCGCGCAGGGTGGTGCCGGCGAGGACGACGTGTCGTACACCTCGGCCCGCAACGCGTTCCCGGGGATCGTCACCGCCATCAAACTCGGCGATGTCGCGGCCCAGGTGGAGATCCAGGCCGGCCCGCACCGGCTGGTCTCCCTGCTGACCCGGGAGGGCGTCGAGGAGCTGGGACTGGAGGTCGGCATGCAGGCCACCGCCCGTGTGAAGTCCACCAGCGTGCACATCGACCGCACCTGACCCGTTCCGCCTCGCGATCACCTCCGCCTCGCGATCCGTACCCCTTCCTGCTCTTGCTGCTCTTCCTGTTCCTGATTCCTCCCGCACCAGGTCCGTTCCGCGCCACATCCGTCGCGCGTCAGGTCCGTTCCGTCCCTGTGGACCGCAGGGACGCACTGCCAAGGAGCCCCCACCCTCATGACCTTCACCTTCACCCGCCGTCGCGCCGCCGCCGCGCTCGTGACCGTCGCCTTCCTCGTCCCCCTGACCGCCTGCGGTGGTGACGACGACGGCGACAAGAAGCCCGAGGCCGCCGCGACGACGTCCGGGGCGGCCTCCGACGCGCCCGCCTCGGCGGACCTGACCGTCCTGGCCGCGTCGTCGCTCACCGACGTGTTCAAGACGGCCGGTGCCGCCTATGAGTCGTCGCACCCCGGTACGAAGGTGACGTTCTCCTTCGCCGGTTCGCAGGAACTCGCCGCCCAGGTCAAGCAGGGCGCCCCCGCGGACGCGCTGGTCACCGCCGACACCAAGACCATCGACGGGCTCAAGTCCGACACCGGCACCCCCACGATCATCGCCAAGAACCGGCTGGTGATCGCCACGGGCGAGGGCAACCCGGACAAGGTCGAGAACCTCAAGGACCTCGCCGACCCCAAGCTCAAGGTCGTGCTGGCCGCGCCCGAGGTGCCGGTCGGCCGCTACAGCGAGCAGGTGCTCGACGCCCAGAAGATCGACGTCAAGCCGGTCTCCCAGGAGCCGAACGTCCGCGCCGTGCTGAGCAAGGTCGAACTGGGCGAGGCCGACGCGGGCATCGTCTACAAGACCGACGCCGAGACCGCGCCCGACAAGGTCGACGCCATCGAGATCCCGGACGCGCAGAACGCGATCGCGCAGTACCCGGCCGCCACGCTCAAGACGTCGAAGCACGCCGAGGCCGCCGCCGCGTTCGTGGCCTGGCTCAGCGGTCCCGAGGCCCAGAAGATCCTCCAGGACGCCGGGTTCCAGAAGCCGTGACCCCTCCCGACGGGGGGCGGACCGCCTCCGGGGACGCCCGGTGAACCGGGCGTCCCCGGGCGGACGCCTCCGCCCCCGCGGCGCTCCCCTCACCCTGCTCCTGCCCGCGCTGGCCGCGATCGCGTTCCTGCTGCTGCCCCTGGTCGGGATCCTCGCCCGTACGGAGTGGAGCAGGCTCGGCACGCACCTGACGGAACCCGACACGGTCGAGGCGCTGAAGCTCTCGCTGATCGTGTCGTTCTGGTCCCTCGGGCTGTCCCTGCTGTTCGGGGTGCCGCTGGCCTGGCTGCTGGCCCGGGTGCGGTTCCCCGGCAAGACCCTGGTGCGTTCCCTGGTCCTGCTGCCCATGGTGCTGCCGCCCACCGTGGGCGGGGTCGCGCTGCTGCTCGGCTTCGGCCGGCGGGGGCTGCTCGGGCCCTGGCTGGAGGACAGTTTCGGCATCACGCTGCCGTTCCACACCTCGGGCGCGGTCCTCGCCGCGACGTTCGTGGCGATGCCCTTCCTCATCATCAGCCTCGAAGGCGCCCTCGCCGGTCTGCGGCCCGCCTACGAGGAGACCGCCGCGTCCCTGGGCGCCTCGCCGGTACGGGTGTTCCTCACCGTCACCCTCCCCATGGTCGCGCCCGGGCTGGCCGCGGGCGCCGCGCTGACCTGGGCGCGGGCGCTCGGTGAGTTCGGCGCGACGATCACCTTCGCGGGCAACCTGCCGGGCACCACCCAGACCCTCCCGCTCCGGGTCTACCTGCTGCTCCAGGACGACCCGGAGGCGGCGACCTCCGTCTCCCTGCTGCTGCTCGCCATCGCGATGGCCGTCCTGATCGCCCTGCGCGGCCGCTGGACGGGCGGCGGCACCCGCGAGCGCGCCACCCACGAGGTCCCCGACACAGACGCCCCGGGCGAGCGGGACTCCGCGCCCGGCGCGGGGAACACGCACGATCCGGGCGGCGCGTCCGGCGCGCAGGACCGGCGGGAGCCGCGCGGCGCGCACCGCTCGGAGGGTCCCGCCGAGGCCGGCGGTCACGGGCCGTCGGCCGACCCGGCCGGGGCCGGTCCGGTCGGCCGGCCGGGTGCGACGCGCCCCGGCGGTGCGGGGCGTCTGAGGCGTGCGCGCGGCTCGGGCGGCGCGTCCGCCGGGGGCGAGTCGGACTTTCCGCCCGGTGCGGGGAACACGCACGATCCGCACGGCGCGCGGGACCGGCACGACCCGCAGGAGCGGCTTCCTTCGGGCGGGGCGCAGGACCGGCAGGAGCCGTACGGCGCGCACCCTGCGGACGGTCCCGCCGGGGGCGTCCGGCGCCTGCCGGGGGGCGACCCGGCCGGCGCGGCGTCGAGCGACCCGGGTCGGCCGGCGGCAGGCGCCGGACACGTGGGCCGTGTGCGCGGCAAGCGTGCCGTAACGGATCCGGCGGCGCCCGCCGCAGGCGCGCGTGCCGGGCGTCCGAGCCGCACGCGCGGCAAGGGCGGTCCAACGGATCCGGCGGCGCCCGCCGCAGGCGCGTGGCGGTTGCACGCCGAGGTCACCGGGTTCACCCACCTCACCCTCGACGCCGAGCCAGGCACCACCATCGCCGTCGTCGGGCCCAACGGTGCGGGCAAGACCACCCTCCTGCGCGCCCTCCTCGGGCTCACCCCCCGCTCCCACGCCACGCTGCGCCTCGGCGACCTGGACGTCACCGCCCTGGCCCCCCACCGGCGCGACGTCGCCTGGGTGCCGCAGAACGGGGCGCTCTTCCCCCACCTCAACGCCCTCGCCAACACCGCCTACGGCCTGCGCGCCCACGGCGTGCGCCGTGCCGAGGCGCGCCGGGACGCCCAGGAGTGGCTCGACCGGCTCGGCGTCGGCCATCTCGCGGCCCGCCGCCCCCACCAGCTCTCCGGCGGCCAGGCCCAGCGGGTCGCCCTGGCCCGCGCACTCGCCGCCCGGCCCCGGCTGCTGCTCCTCGACGAACCGCTGGCCGCCCTCGACCAGACCACTCGGGGGCAGGTACGGCACACCCTCCGCCGCCACCTCGACGGCTTCGGCGGTGTCTGCCTCATCGTCACCCACGACCCCGTCGAAGCCGTCTCCCTGGCCGACCGGGTCCTCGTACTCGACGCGGGACGCGCCCTCCAGGACGCCCCGCCCACCGAGGTGACCCGGAACCCGCGCTCGCCCTGGGTCGCTCGGATGCTGGGCCGCAACGCCTGGCCGGGCACGTTCGGCCCCGACGGGCTGGTGCTCGGCGGCGGCGGAGGCCTCGTCGTCGCGGACCCGCTGGCCCCCGGGTCCGCCGCCCTCGCGATCATCGCCCCCGAAGCCGTCTCCGTACACCGGGACCGCCCGGCCGGCAGCCCCCGCAACGTCTGGCCGGGCACCGTCCGGGAGATCACCGCCCTCGGCAGCCGGCTGCGGATCCTGATCACCTCGCCCGAGGCGCCCGACCTGGTCGCCGAGATCACCCCCGAGGCCGCCGCGGAACTCGGCCTGGCCGACGGCGCCGCCGTCTGGACCAGCGTCAAGGCCACCGAAGTGACTCTGGTGGCCCTGTGAGAGCCGACCGGTCGGAATCCGGCCGGTCCCGCCGGGAATCAGGCCGGTCCAGGGGGTGGCCGGCGGCCCGGGGCCTGGCAGGGTGGAGGGGCGGAAGAGAGCAGGGGAGCACACGATGTTGCTGCGACAACTGGAGTATCTGGTCGCGCTCGCACGGGAACGGCACTTCGCCCGGGCGGCGGCGTCCTGCTACGTGTCACAGCCGTCGCTCTCCGCGGCGATCCGCAAACTCGAACGCGAGCTGGACGTCCCCATCGTCCGGCGCGGCCGCCGCTTCGAAGGACTGACGCCCGAAGGCGAGCGGGTCCTGCTCTGGGCCCACCGGATCCTCG
Source organism: Streptomyces sp. NBC_01317 (assembly GCF_035961655.1). Lineage (NCBI taxonomy): Bacteria > Bacillati > Actinomycetota > Actinomycetes > Kitasatosporales > Streptomycetaceae > Streptomyces > Streptomyces sp. NBC_01317. The sequence continues at coordinate 7,785,945 of NZ_CP108393.1, forward strand.
CCGAGCGCGACGCGCTGCGCCACGAGCTGTCCGCGATGCACGACGGCCTCGCCGGCACCCTGCGCATGGGCGCCATCCCCACCGCGCTCGCCGCCGCCTCCCTGCTCACCACCCCGTTCGTCGAACGGCACCCGCAGGCCCGCGTCTCGCTCGACTCCCTCTCCTCCCGGGACATCAACCAGCGGCTCGCCGAGTTCGAACTCGACATCGCCGTCACCTACTTGGACGACGACAGCCTCTCGCATGTCCGCAGGACCCCGCTGTACGAGGAGCGCTACCTCCTCCTCACCCCGCAGGACGGCCCCATGGCCGGACAGGACGTCGTGCGGTGGGCCCAGATCGCCGCGCTGCCGCTCTGCCTCCTCTCCCCGCAGATGCGCAACCGCCGCATCATGGACGAGTACTTCGCCGCCGACGGCGCGCCCGCCGTGACGCCCGCCATCGAGACCGATTCCGTGGCCGCGCTCTACGCGCACCTGACGGCGGGACGCTGGTCCAGCGTCATCTCCCACGCCTGGCTGCACATGTTCGGCGTGCCCGACGGCATGCGCGTCGTGCCCCTGGAGAAGCCGGCGCACGGCCCGCGCGTCGGCCTGGTCATCGCCGACCGCACCCCCGAACCCGTCCTGGCCAGGGCTTTGTTGCAGATCGCCAGGGAAGCGGGCGTACGGGAAGCGTTCGACGGTCTCCTGGACACCTACCTGCGCCCGGCGGGACCACCGGCCGACAGGCCGCGCCGCGACCGCGGATAGCCGTTGCCTATCCCGGCATAGACACTTTCGCTTTGCCGTCCCCGCTGGTCAGGAGGATCCTTTCAACCATCTTCCCGCACCGAACGATGAGGAGCCGCCATCATGGCAAAGGTGCTGTGTGTGCTGTACGACGACCCGATCGACGGGTACCCGAAGACGTACGCGCGTGACGACATCCCGAAGATCGAGAGCTACCCCGGCGGTCAGACGGCGCCCACTCCTCAGGGCATCGACTTCACCCCGGGTCACCTCCTCGGCAGTGTCTCCGGCGAACTGGGCCTGCGCGGCTACCTGGAGTCCCAGGGGCACACCCTGGTCGTCACCTCCGACAAGGACCGTGACGGTTCGGTCTTCGACCAGGAGCTGGTCGACGCGGACATCGTCATCTCGCAGCCCTTCTGGCCGGCGTACCTGACGGCCGAGCGCATCGCGAAGGCCAAGAACCTGAAGCTCGCCATCACGGCCGGCATCGGTTCCGACCACGTCGACCTCGACGCGGCCATCGCCAAGGGTGTGACCGTCGCCGAGGTCACGTACTGCAACAGCATCAGCGTCGCCGAGCACGTCGTGATGATGACGCTGGGCCTGGTACGCAACTACCTGCCGTCGAACAAGATCGTCCTGGACGGCGGCTGGAACATCGCCGACGCCGTCGCCCGCTCGTACGACCTGGAGGGCATGCAGGTCGGCACCGTCGCCGCCGGCCGCATCGGCCTCGCGGTGCTGCGCCGCCTCGCCCCCTTCGACGTCGGCCTGCACTACACCGACCGTCACCGTCTCCCGGAGGCCATCGAGCAGGAGCTGAACCTGACCTGGCACGAGAGCGCCGAGGCCATGGTCCCGCACTGCGACGTCGTCACCATCAACGCGCCCCTCCACCCGGAGACCGAGGGCCTGTTCGGCGACGAGCTGCTCTCCAAGATGAAGCGCGGCACGTACCTCATCAACACCGCGCGGGCGAAGATCACCGACCGCGACGCGATCGTACGCGCGCTGGAGAGCGGCCAGCTCGCCGGCTACGCGGGCGACGTGTGGTACCCGCAGCCCGCCCCGGCCGACCACCCGTGGCGGACCATGCCGAACCACGGCATGACGCCGCACATCTCGGGCTCCTCGCTCTCCGCCCAGGCCCGCTACGCCGCGGGTACGCGCGAGATCCTGGAGAACTTCTTCGCGGGCACGCCCCAGCGCGACGAGTACCTGATCGTCGACGGCGGCGCCCTCGCCGGTGTGGGAGCGCACTCCTACTCCGTCAAGAAGTAAGTCCTTCAAGGAGCAAGTCCTTCAAAGAGCAAGTCCTCGAAGGAGTAAGGATGTGACGAAGCGTCAGCACCGCGCCCGCCCCTTCGCACGAGTGGCGGCCGCGCGTGACCGGCTCTTCGGACGGCCGAACCTCGCACACGGCTGAACATCCGCAGACAGCTGAGCTTGACCCCGCTACCCCGGCCGCGCCCTCGGCCGGGGCAGCGGCGTATGGGGGCCCGGGCGCGGTGTGTTGGCCTTCCGTGCGTCGCCCGCGTGATCGCACCCGTAAGCTCGTGTCCCCCCGTACGTCACTGAACTCCCCTACGCTCCTCCTCGGTTGACATGCCCCACACATGCGCTCCAGGAGGATCAGGGACTATGGCAAAGCTCCTTCGTACGACGGTGGCCGCCGGTGCCGTCGCACTTCTCGCCCTCGCCACCACCTCGGCCCGGGCGGCCGACACCGGTCAGCTGCCGTACTCCTCCACCACCGGGGTCGGCGTGCACAACGCCTACGTCAAGACGACGTTCCCGTACTTCGCCGACGCCCTGGACTCCGGCGCCGGGATGCTCGAACTCGACGTGTGGACCAACGTGTTCGGCGCCTCCTGGCGCGTGTCGCACGACAGTCCGGTCAGCAACAACAACAACTGCGCGAACGCCACCACCGTCGCGCAGCTGCGGACCAACACGCAGAACCGCGACCTGGGCGGCTGCCTCACCGACCTCAGAACGTGGCACAACGCCAACCCCGGCCACCGGCCCATCGTCCTCAAGGTCGAGATGAAGGACGGCTTCCTGGGCTCGGCGGGCCGCGGCCCCGCCGCCTTCGACGCCCTCGTGACCAGCAAGCTCGGCGACGCCGTCTACCGGCCCGGTGACCTGGTCGGCAACCGCGCCACCCTCGACGAGGCGTCCCAGGCCGGTGCCTGGCCCACCCGCGCGCAGCTGGCGGGCAAGTTCATCATCGAGCTGATCCCCGGCACGGTCGAGGAGCAGAACCCCTTCGACACGCTGTGGACGGACCGGGAGTACGCCACCTACCTCCGCGACCTCAAGGCGGCCGGCCGGCTGGGCGAGGCCACGGCCTTCCCCGCCGTGCACAACGTCGCGGCCGGCGACCCGCGCACCCGCTACGCGGACGCCTCGATCCGCCCGTGGTTCGTCTTCTTCGACGGTGACGCCTCCGCGTGGGTCGCGGGCGGGATCGACACCGCCTGGTACAACCAGCGCCACTACTTCGTCCTGATGACGGACGCCCACAACGTGGCGCCCGCCATCGACGGCAGCAACCCCACCGAGCAGCAGGCCCGGGATCGGCTGTCCCTGCTGGCGGGTAAGAACGCCAGCCTGATCTCCGCGGACTGGCGCTCGCTTCCGACGGTTCTCTCGTCGGTCGTCCCGCGCGGCACCGCTCAGTAGCCGCGCGGCCCGGGACCGGCCGTCACCGGTCCCGGGCCCTTCACCTTCCCTGGCCGGCCGCTGGTCCCCGCCGGACCGCTCATCCCGGGCTGTGGGCGGCCAGCACCGTCTCCACCGTGTCGGCGTCCGCCGCCCGCTTGTCCTCGCGGTAGCGGACGACCCGCGCGAACCGCAGGGTCACCCCCGCCGGGTAGCGGGACGACCGCTGGAGCCCGTCGTACGCGATCTCGACGACCAGCTCCGGCCGTACGGTCACGGTGAAGCCGTCGTCGCGCACCGCCAGCTCGCGCAGCCGGCCGGTCTGCCACTCCAGCATCACGTCCGTCAGGCCCTTGAAGGTCTTGCCGAGCATGACGAACGACCCGTCGTCCCGGCGCGCGCCCAGATGCAGGTTCGACAGCTTCCCGGTGCGCCGGCCGTGCCCCCACTCGGCGGCCAGCACCACGAGGTCCAGCGTGTGCACCGGCTTGACCTTCAGCCATCCCGCCCCGCGCCTGCCCGCGCTGTACGGGGTGTCCAGCGCCTTCACCACGACCCCCTCGTGGCCCCGCGCCATGGTGTCCGCCAGGAACGCCTCGGCGTCCCGGGCGCGCGTGTCGGCGGTGTCCCCGCCGCGCCCCTCCGTACCCGGCACCACGATCCTCCGTACCCGCATCGGCTCGGGGACCAGCCGCGCCAGCGCCTCGTGGCGTTCCGCGAACGTCAGGTCGAGGAGATCCTCGCCGTCGAGCGACAGGATGTCGAAGAAGACGGGGGAGACCGGCACCGCCGTCGCGGCGGTCGCCACGTCCGTCCGTGACCCGACCCGGCTCGCGATCTCCTGGAACGACCGGGGCCGGCCCCGCTCGTCCAGCGCGATGACCTCCCCGTCCAGCACAAAACCGTCGCCGTCCAGCGTGGCGGCGATGTCCACCACCTCGGGCAGCCGGTCGGTGATGTCGTCGAGCGTGCGCGTGAAGATCCGTACCGTCCCGCCGTCGCGGTGCACCTGCACCCGGATCCCGTCCAGCTTCTCCTCCACGGCGCACGCCCCGAGCCGGCCGATCGCCTCGGCCACGTCCGCCGCGCTCTGCGCCAGCATCGGCAGCACGGGCCGGCCCACGGTCAGCAGGAACTCCTCCAGCACGTGCGGGCCCTCCGCCAGCAGCCGCTCCGCCACGTGCTGGAGCGAACCGGCCAGCATCACGGCCCGCCGCACGGCGCCCGCCGCCGCGCCCGAGGTCTCGGCCAGCGCCTCCACGGCGACGGCGTCCAGCGCGCCCTGCCGTACCTCGCCGGAGATCAGTCCCACGAGGAAGCGCTGCTCCTCCCCGGTGGCCGCCCCCAGCAGCTCCTGCACCAGCCGCCGCCGCTCGGCCTGCGAGCCGGGCCCGGACACGGCCGCGAGAGCGGAGAAGGTGTCGTCGACATGGTGGACGGTGAGGGTGGCCCGGCCGGCCGGCGGCGGCGGGTCCTTGAGCGCGTTCCAGCCGATCCCGATCCGGCCCTGGGGGAGCCGTCCCGCCAGGTAGGGGATGACGACGGGCACGTCCTGGGGACCGGCCGTACGGAAGAGTCCGGCCAGCATGGAGATCTTCCGGGAGCGCGCCGATGTCTCGGCGACCTCCCGGGAGACGCGGGCGAGCGGTGCCAGCAGCATGCTGCCATCGTGCTACGCCGAGCGCGCGTCCGCCCGGCGAAACGGCAGCCGCCGTCCTCCGGGCCGCCCGGATTCCCCATGATCGGCCGGCGGGGCGTGGTGATCAGCCCGCAGGACGCCGTGGTCGGCCCGCGGGATGTCGTGGTCGGCGTGCGCGACGCCGTGACACGGTTCCGTCACACGGCCCGTCCCCGTACACACCACACGGCCGGGCGGCCATACTGGGTACGGGCCGGGGAGGGCGCGGCGAGGCGACGGGGGCGACAGCACGCGATGGCGGACACCAGGCTGATCCAGGGCCGGTACCGGCTGCTCGAACTGATCGGGCGCGGGGGGATGGGCGAGGTGTGGCGCGCGCGGGACGAGTCGCTCGGCCGGCGCGTCGCGGTCAAGTGCCTCAAGCCGGTGGGTCCCCCGCAGGGCGACGCGGCCGGGCGGGTCATGCGCGAGCGGTTCCGGCGCGAGGCCAGGGTCGCGGCGGCGCTCCAGCACCGCGGGGTCACGGTCGTCCACGACTTCGGTGAACACGACGGTGTGCTCTACCTGGTGATGGAGCTGCTGGAGGGCCGGGACCTGGGCCAGCTCCTGGAGGACAACAAACGCGGTCCGCTGCCGGTGGCCGAGGTCGTCGACATCGCGGAGCAGGTCGCGGACGCCCTCGCGTACACCCATGAACAGGGCATCATCCACCGCGACTTGAAGCCCGCGAACATCATGCGGCTCACCGACGGCACGGTGAAGATCTGCGACTTCGGCATCGCCAGGCTGGGCCGCGACCTCGAACAGACCTCCCAACTCACCGGTATGGGCGTCGCGATGGGGACGCCGCACTACATGTCGCCCGAGCAGATCGGCGCGGGCGACATAGACCACCGCTCCGACCTCTACTCGCTGGGCTGTGTGCTGTACGAAATCGCCACGGGGGCACCGCCGTTCGACCTGGAGGACGCCTGGTCGGTGCTCGTCGGGCACCGGGACACCGTGCCCGAGCCCCCGCGCACGCACCGGCCCGAACTTCCCGTGTTCTTCGAGCGGATCGTCCTCGACCTGCTGGCGAAGACCCCCGACGAACGGCCGGCGGACGCGGGCGACCTGCGGCGGCGGCTCGGCGCGGGCGCCGGAGGGCAGGGGCTCGCGGTGGCGTACGTACCAGGTCCCGGGCACGACTACGGGCGTGGGCGGCACAGCCTCGGGTACGGGACCGGCCAGGTGTACGACTCCGGCCCCCAGCTCCCCGGCGCGGCCCCGCTGCCGTCCTGGACCCGGGGCATGACCACCGGGCACAAGGCGACCGGTACGACGGTCCTGCCGTCGCCGCTCCCCGACCCCACGACCCTGACCGGCGGATGGACCGGCCCGGCCGGCCCGCACCCCGCGCTCCTCCCCGACCGGACGTACGAGCCCCACACCCTGGGCCCGTCCCCCGAGCGCCTCGCCGTCCTCGCGGGCCGCCACGACGCCGGGGTGAGCCTCGGCCGCGCGGGCCGCTGGGCGGAGGCGGAGGAGACCCACCGCGACGTCGCCGCCGAACGCGCCCAGACCCTCGGCCCCGATCACCCCGACACCCTCGCCAGCCGGTACGAGATCGGTGTCGCCCTGAGCGGTACGGGACGCACGGCGGAGGCGCTGCGCGAGTTCGGGAGCGTGACGGAGGGCCGCGAGCGCGCGCTGGGCCCCGACCATCCCGACACCCTCGCGGCGCGTCAGGAGACGGCGTACGCGCTGGGGCGGCTCGGCCGGCACTTCGAGGCCCACGACCTGTACGCCTCGGTGCTCGCCTCCCACGAACGCACGAAGGGCGACGAGCACCCGGACACCCTGCGGTGCCGTCACCACCTGGCGGGCAACCTGAGCAGGCTGGGCCGGCTGGAGGACGCGTACCAGCTCGCCAGGGAAGTGGTACGGGTCCGGGCCCGCGTCCTCGGCACCACGCACCCCGACACGCTCGCCACGCGCTGCGAAGTGGCCCGCACCCTGGGGCTGTTGGGGCGCTGGGCGGAGGCGCTCGGCAGCTACCGCGAGGTCGAGGCGGCGCGGGCGCGGGCGCTCGGTCCCGACCACGCCGACACGCTCGCGGCGCGCTACGAGGTCGGCATCTGCCTGGGCCGCCTCGGGCGCGACACGGAGGCGCTGGACCTCTACCGCGCGCTGGCGGACGACCTCAGGCGGGTGAGCGGCGGGGCCGACCCGGAGACGTTGCGCGCCCGGCACGGCGTCGGTGTGAACCTGGGGCGGCTCGCGCGCTGGGAGGAGGCGCTGCGGGAGGCCCGGGAGGTCTGGGCGATCCGCGAGCGGGTCCTCGGCCCCGACCACCCCGACACGCTGGTGAGCCGCCGTGAGGTCGCCGTCGGCCTGGGCTGGCTGGGTCGCTGGGAGGACGCCCTGGCCGGCTACCGCCAGGTCGCCGGCGCCCGCGAACGGGTCCTGGGCGCGTCCCACCCGGACACCCTGACCAGCCGCGGCGACGAGGCGCACTGCCTGGAACAGCTGGGCAGGAACGCCGAGGCGACGGAGCTGTACCGCCGGGTTTCCGCCCTGCGCGGCGAACGCCGGGAACCCCGCGCGTGAACCGGGAGGCGCGGGGCGCGCAGCACCCCGCGATGGTGCCGGAATGCGCCATTGAATGACGGTGGAAAACCCTCTACGGTTTTGATATGGCGAATCAGATTGCGGCCGGCCCTGACCTTCTCGAATATGTGCGGGAGTTCTCACTCAGGGAGGACGGGATTCTGCGCGATCTGCGCCGTACGACCGCGGAGCTGCCCGCCGGCGAGGCGATGCAGGTCATGGCGGAGGAAGGGCAGCTCCTCGCGTTCCTGATCGCGGCGACCGGTGTCACGGAGGTGCTGGAGATCGGCACCTTCACCGGCTACAGCACCCTGTGCATGGCGCGCGCCCTTCCGCCGCACGGCCGATTGGTCACCTGCGACATCAGTGAGCGGTGGCCCGAGATCGGTGCCGCGTATTGGCGGCGGGCGGGGATGTCCGAGCGGATCGATGTGCGAATCGGCGAGGCGGCGGAAACGCTGGAGAAAATGCTCGCCGACGGTTTGTCCGGCCGTTTCGGTCTGGTTTTCATCGATGCCGACAAAGCGAATTATCCGCGGTACTACGAACTGGCCCTGCGGCTCGTGCGGCCGGGCGGTCTTGTGGTGGTGGACAACACGCTCTTCTTCGGCCGGGTCATCGACCCCCTCGCCGTGGACGCGGACACCGCCGGTGTCCGCGAGGTCAACGCCAGGATCCGGGACGACCGGCGGGTCGACCTCTGCATGCTCCCGATGGCGGACGGCATCACTCTGGTCCGCCGGAGGTGACGGCCGCCGCTGGGTCGCTGAGGTCCGGAGCGGTCAGCCGGGCCGTCGTGGGGGCGTCCCGCCGCCCGGGGACCAGGTGCAGCAGCTGGACGTCCTCGCCGGAACCGCCCGGGACAGCGGCCCGGCAGTCACACGGCCGCTCGTCGAAACCCGCGAACCGGTAGGCGATCTCCATCATCCGGTTGCGGTCGGTGGCGCGGAAGTCCGCCAGCAGATGCACCCCGGCCCGGGCGGCCTGGTCGGCCAGCCAGTTCAGGATGATCGTGCCGACGCCGAACGCCACCACCCGGCACGACGTGGCGAGCAGCTTGAGATGCCACGCCTCCGCGTGCTTCCTGAGCAGCAGCACACCCACCGCGCCGTGCGGCCCGAAGCGGTCGGAGAGCGTCGTGACCAGGACCTCGTAGCCGGGCCGGGCGAGGAGCGAACGCAGCACCGCGTCCGGGTAGTGCACCCCGGTCGCGTTCATCTGGCTGGTGCGCAGGGTCAGTTCCTCGACCCGGGACAGCTCGTCCTCCGTGGCCCGCCCGACGCGCATCACCATCTCCAGCGAGCGGAGGAAGTCCTCGTGCGAGCCGGGGAACCGCGCCCGCTCGTCCGTGCGCCGGAAGCCGGCCTGGTACCGCTGCCTCCGCTGTCGCGCGTCGACGGTCACCGGCCCCGGGCTGAACTCGGGCAGGCCGAGCAGCGCCGCCGCGTCCTCCGCCGGGTAGCAGCGCACCTCCGGCAGGTGGTGGGCGACCTCCGCCCGCTCCGCCGGCTGGTCGTCGATGAAGGCGACGGTGCCGGGAGCGAAGCCCAGCTGTTCGGTGATCCGGCGTACGGCGTCGGACTTGCGGCCCCAGCCGATCTCCGGCACGACGAAGTAGTCGGCGACACCGAGCGCCTCCAGCCGCGCCCAGGCGAGGTCGTGGTCGTTCCGGCTGCACACCGACTGGAGTACGCCCCGCGCGTCCAGGCCGGCGACCACCTCGCGGACCGCTTCGGACAGGACGACATCCTCGTCCTCCAGCAACGTGCCCTGCCACAGCGTGTTGTCGAGGTCCCAGACCAGGCACTTCACGGCCACGGGCGGGACCGGCGGCGCGGTGTCGCTCAACTTCGGCTCCTTTTCCGGAGGTCACGGGCGAGGTCACGGCAGGCCGAGCGCGTGGTCGGCCAGGATCAGCTGGCACATCTCGTTGCTGCCCTCGATGATCTCCATCAGCTTGGCGTCGCGGTACGCCCGCGCGACCACGTGACCGTCCTGGGCCCCGGCCGACGCGAGCACCTGGACCGCCGCCGCCGCGCCCCTGGCCGCGTGCCCGGCGCTGACGTACTTCGCCAGCACGACGGCGCTGACCAGGTCGGCGGCGTTCTCGTCCCAGCAACGGCTGGCGTACTCGCAGGCCCGGGTGGCGACCTGCTCGGCGGCCCACAGGTCGGCCAGGTGCCGGGCGACGAGCTGGTGGCGCCCCAGAGGCCGGCCGAACTGGTGCCGGGACCGGGCGTGGCCGACGGCCGCCGCCACGCAGGCCCGCAGGATTCCCACACACCCCCAGGCGACGGAGATCCGGCCGTAGGCCAGAGCCGTCGTCACGAGCAGGGGCAGCGGCTGCCGCCCGCCACCGAGCAGGCTGCCGAGCGGCAACCGCACCGCGTCGAATCGGACGTCCGCGTGCCCGGCCGCCCGGCAGCCCAGGGGATCGGCCACCCGCCGCACCGTGACGCCCGGGGCGGTCCTGGGCACCACCGCCACCGCACCCCCCTCGTCCATCCGTGCCACGACCAGGAAGAGGTCGGCGTACTCGGCGGCGGTCACCCACGACTTGCGGCCGGTCAGCGACAGGCTGTCGCCGTTGACGGTGACCGTGGTCGTGACGGCCGACAGATCACTGCCCGCCTCCGGTTCGCTGAAGGCCACGGCCGCCGTGTCGCCCGAGGCCAGCCGCGGCAGCAGAGCCGCCGCCTGCGCCGGGTCGCCCAGCCGCTCGACGGCCCACGCGGCCATGCCCTGCGAGGTCATGACGCTCCGCAGCGAACCGCACAGACCGCCGACGTGGGCGGTGAACTCGCCGCTGTCCGCGCTGCTCCACCCCGGCCCGCCGTACCGCTCCGGGATCTGCGCGCTGAGGTGCCCGGCCGCACCCAGTTTCCGTACGACGTCCTCGGGCAGCCGGCCCGCCCTGTCCCAGCCGGACGCCCGGTCGCCGACCAGCCCGGTGACCGCCGAGGCCGCCGCGGCGACGGCTTCACGCACCAGGGCCGCCGGGGGCCGGCTGCCGGAGCCGTTCGACCAGCGCGGACATCCGGTGCACCGTACGGAAGTTCTCCATCCGCAGATCGCCGCCGCGGATGGAGACGCCGTACGTCCTCTCCAGGTGCACCACCATCTCCATGGCGAAGAGCGAGGACAGCCCACCGGAGCCGAAGACGTCCGTGTCGGCCGCCCAGGCCCGCCCCGTACGGTTCGCCAGGAACAGGAGCAGGTCCGCCTGGACGACGCCGGGGTCGCCGACGGGTTCCGGCACCTGCCGGTCGGATGACGTGGTCATGCTTGTTCTCCCTCGTACTCGTAGAAGCCGCGCCCGCTCTTGCGGCCGAGGTGGCCGGCCCGCACCATGTCCAGCAGCAGGTCGCAGGGGCGGCACCCTTCGTCGCCGGTCCTGCGGTGCAGCACCCACAGCGAATCGGCCAGGTTGTCCAGCCCGATGAGGTCGGCGGTGCGCAGCGGGCCCGTCGGATGACCCAGGCAGCCCTGCATGAGCCGGTCGACCGACTCGGCGCTCGCGGTCCCCGCCGCCACCACCCGGACCGCGTCGTTGATCATGGGGTGCAGGATCCGGCTGGTGACAAAACCCGGCGCGTCGTTGACCACGATCGGCTGCCTGCCCAGCGCGGCGAGCAGGGCCCGCAGCGCGTCCAGGGTGGCCTCGCCGGTGTGCGTGCCCCGGATGACCTCGACCGTCCGGATCAGATAGGGCGGATTCATGAAGTGGGTGCCGATCAGGTCCACCGGCCGTACGGTCGCCCTGGCCAGTTCGTCGATGGGGATCGCCGACGTGTTCGAGATGATCGGAGTGCCCGGCGCGACCAGCGCGGACACGTCCGCGAGGACCTTCGCCTTGGCGTCGGCGTCCTCGGTGACCGCCTCGATCACCGCGGTGGGGGCCGCGTCGCCGGCCGTCACCAGGTCGGCGAGCGACAGGCCCGTGACCAGATGGCCGGGAACGGCCCCGTCCGGCAACGCGCCCATCAGCCGTGCCGTGCGTACCTGGTGACCGATCCGCGCCGGAGCGTCGTCCAGCCGGCGCCGGTCCAGGTCGATCAGCGACACCGCCATCCCGTGCCCGACCGCCAGCGCGGCGATGCCCGACCCCATCACCCCCGCTCCGAGCACCGCCAGTCGCAGCCCGGCGCCGGGCGTACCGCTCTCCGCTGTCATGTCGCCTCTCCTTCGGTCCCCGCCCGTCGTCGCCGGCACTCACTCCTCCGCGCGGCTCATCTCGGTCAGGGCGGGCCGCGGGGCCGACACGCCGCCCGTGGGCTCCGTGTAGAACTGCTGCGCCCACTGCCGGTACCGGCCGATCGGACCGTCGCCCTTGGCGAGCTTCGGCCGCTCGACGTGCTCCTGGTGGTGCCACATCAGCAGGTCCGCGCCGGTGTCGACGCGCGCCACCCGCTGGAGGACCGTGCTGAGCAGCCGGGCGGCGGGCATCGCCGCCGCGCGCCCGATCCGCTCCGGCACGCCGGGGACGCCCTTCAGCTCCAGCTTCGTACCGAACCGGAGCTGGATACGTCCCGGGCCGGTCGCCGTCGCGTGGAGCATCACGTAGAGGTGGCCCGCGTCCCGGGGCAGGGCTGTCGACGCCGCGATCGTGGCCAGCCCGATCACCGTGAGCGAGTACGACTGGCGGAACCCGCGCATCATGGTGCCGCGAGCCGTCGCGGTGACCGTACTGACCGGTTCCCCGGCCACCGGTGAGCCATCGATGTCGAGACCCTTGAGCCCGTGCAGCGCCGGCAGGTGACCCCAGTCGAACGCGTTCTCGATGACGTCCTGCGGGTGGCCGGCGAGGTCGAAGGTGTCGTGGCTGAACGGCTGCCGGTCGTCCAGGGGGAGGACCGGGACCTCCCACCGCGGGGGCAGCCCGAGGGCGTGCCACCACACGTAGACCGCGCCGTTGGCCTCGCACACCGGGTACTGCGCCAGCGACGCCTTCGGCGGCGGCTTGTCGTAGCCCGTACGCACACAGGTGCCGGCCGGGTCGAACGCGAACCGGTGGAAGGGGCAGACGAGGTTCTCGCCCTCGACCGATCCGCCGACGCCCAGATGCGCGCCCAGATGAGGGCACCGGGGCGGGACGGCCCGCAGCACGCCCTTGGCCGTCCGGTACAGGACGACCTCCGCGCCCGCGAGCGGACGGGTGACGACGGACCCGGGCCGCACCTCGTCGGTGAAGGCCAGGCAGAACCACCCGTCCGGGTACGGGAGGGAGGGCGCGCGCAGGGTGTCGGCCGGGGCCGCACCGGGCAGGGCGACCCTCCGGGCGGAGAGAAGCTGCTTCACCAGCGGCTTCAGGTGAGGCTTCACGGCATCACTCCTGGTGGGTCACCGGGCAGGCGGTGACGCCCGGCTGCGTGGACGGCTGGAAGGACCGCGGGACGGGCGGCTGGACGGGCGGCTGGACGGACCCGGGCCGCGGCACCGCCGCGCGGAGCCCGGCGTCGCCGCCCGTCCGCCGCTCACCGAGCCGCAGACTCAGCCCGCGTGAACTCAGGCTGGTCTCCACCTTGGGCCGGAATGGCTCGTCGCCGACGGGAGACACCTCCCAGCGGGCGACGATGGCGGTCAGGGCCAGGATCGCCTCGCTCAGGGCGAACTGGTCCCCGATGCACTTGCGGGCACCCGCGCCGAACGGGATGTAGGTGGCCCGGTCGGGCTGGGCCCCGAGCCAGCGGTCCGGGTCGAACCGGTCCGGCTCGGCATAGAGGTCGGGCCTGCGGTGCAGCAGGTACGGGCTCAGCACGATGGTGCTGCCGCCCTTGAGCCGTACGCCGCCGAGTTCGGCGTCCTCCCTCAGGACGCGGGTCATCATCCAGGCGGGCGGATACAGCCGCAGCGCCTCGGTCACCACGCGGGTGGCCAGCCCGAGCGAGGGCAGGTGCGCGGGATCGAGCTTCTCCCCGTTCAGTACGGTGTCGGTCTCGGCCTGGAGGCGGTGCTGGACGTCCGGGTTCGTGGCCAGCAGGTGCAGCGCCCAGGCCAGGGTGATGGCCGTGGTCTCCATCCCGCCGAGGAAGAACGTGAGGGCCTCGTCCGCCAGTTCGGCGTCGTTCAGTTGCTTCTCGCCGTCCTGGCTCTCCTCGTCGACCGCCGCGACCAGCGTGGAGAGCAGGTCGGCGTGATCGGTCGGATCGGCACGCCGCTCGGCGATGATCTCCGAGATGGTGGCCGCCAGCCGGTCACGGGCCCGGTCGTACCGGCGCTTCTGCCGGGTCGGCAGCCGGCGCAGCAGGGCCGGTGTCATCATCCGGCGGAAGAACGCGCTCACGATGGTGGCGGTGTCGGCCAGGGCCTGCCGCATGGTCTCCGCCGGCAGCGCCCCGCTGAAGATCGTCTCCATGGTGCCCCGCGTCGTCAGCGTCATCATCTCCTGGGTGATGTCCAGGACGTCGCCGTCGCGCCAGGTTCCGGTCTTCAGTTCGGCCGCCCTGGCGAACACCGCCCCGTACCCGGCCAGCCGGGAGGGGTGGAACGACGGCTGGCACAGCCGCCGTTGCCGCCGGTGCAGGGGGTACGCGCAGGTGGACAGGCCGTCGCCGATGACCTCGCGGATCCGGTCGTAGATCGGGCCGCCCTTGTCGAAGACGCGGTCGTTCAGGAACACCTGACGGGTCAGGGCCGGATCACAGATCATCACGGCGGTACTGGGGCCCAGCCGGACCCGGACCATCTCCCGGTACCCGGACAGCGACATGATGAACGCCAGCGGATCGCGGAGCAGGGGCAGCGCGTGGCCCAGCAGCGGCAGGGCGCGCGGAGCGAGGGGAACCGACGCGGCGGTCGCCGTACTCGTGTCAGCCATGGACAGCTTCTTTCTGTCGGTGGGTCGCCTGTCGGTGGGTCGCCTGTCGGTGGGTGACCGGCGGGTGCTGTGGCGACGGATCGCGGGTGATCTCCAGCAGCGCGGTGGTCCAGCGGAAACCGACCCCGAAACTCACGACGAGGACACGGTCCCCGGCCCGTAACGTGCCGGCGCGGAACGACCGGTCGAGGGCGAGCAGGATGTCGGACGGACCGGCGTGCCCGAGGTGCCGGCCGTAGGTCCAGCTGGTGTCGTCGGCACGGAGACCGAGCGGTGAGCCGCTGAGGAGCATGTCGAGCACGACCGACCCGATCGCGATGGGCACCACGTGCGAGACGTCCGCCGCTTTCACCCCGGCCTCGTCGAGAGCGGTCTCGACGCAGCGGTGGGTGGCCCGTCGCAGCACGTCGATGTGGGGCAGGAACCCGGTCTCCTCGACGGGAAACCGCCGGGCGGCACCGGTGTACCCGTGCCGGGCCCTGGTCTGCGCCTCCAGTTGGGGCTCCGTGACATGGGCGGTCGCCACCAGCCGGGCGAAGCCCGTGCCCCGGGTGAGGACGGCGGCGGCGCCCGCGTCCCCCGCCACGTAACCCAACTCCCGCGCATAGCCCCACCGTTCGTCCGGGAACCGGACCCCGGTCGTGACCAGCGTGGCTTTCGCGTCCGGCCGGGCGGTGAGGTGTTCGGCCGCGGTGACGAGCGCGGCGGCCCCGCCGTCGCTGGCCGCGCCGACCTCGATCCAGGCCGTGTCCCTTCCCCCGAGCACCCGCATCAGGTAGGCGGCGGGCGTGTAGTGGTCCCCGTCCTGGAACCCGGCGTGCACGAGCAGGCTCAGGTCGGCACTCGCGACGTCCGCGTGGCGCAGCGCCTTGAGGCCCGCCCGGGCCGCCATCTGCGTCGCCGTGCTGTCCGTCGAGACGGCGGCCGAGGTGAATCCGTTGAGCGCCAGCAGGGAGGGAGGCCCGGTGGCCGGGCCGTCCCACGGGTCCTGCTCGGGTTTGACGGGGGGTACCCAGGCACCCGTCCCGGCGATCGTGATGTCCTGCCACAACACTGCGGTCTCCTCGGTTGTCACTGAAAGGGCGACGTGTCACAGGGCGACGTGTCACAGAAGGGGCGACCGGTGAACGCGGGCGCCGGGCCTGAGCACCTCTCCGCTGTGGTCCGGCGCGTGCGCGCCGACACCGGTGATCCGGGCCAGCACCCGGCCGTACCCGGTCACGGCGGTCAGGGCCCCGGTGGCGAAGTCGCAGTGCAGCCGGATCACCGGGTTCTCCGCGCTGAGCTGGCAGTCGTTGCCCGGCCCGCCGAGATCGACCTCGTCGAGGCCGGCCATCGGGCCTAACGGGGGCGGGCGTTCACCGCGCGGCGGCAGCAGCAACAGCTGCGCCATCGCGTCCAGCAGCAGCGCCGGTACGGTCATCCCCGCCAGGGCCGGGGCCCAGGCGGCGTGGTCGAGACCGAACCTGGCGCTGCTCCCGTCCGGCCCGAGGGCGTAGTCGCGGGTGCCCGCGAACGGGCCGGTGAGCGAGATCGGCGGGTCGGGGGAGTAGACCGGCATCGCGAAATCGGGTTCGGGCTCGTAGGACGAGGAGTCGGGGGGCCGGGCGAGCGTGCGGAAGCGGTCCGCCAGTACGACCGTCGTCTCGCACAGCAGGTCGTTGAAGCGCAGCACCTTGCCGTTCCTGCCCAGGCGGTGGGCGGTCATCCGGACGGCCACCTCGGCGCGGTCGCGCTTCCGGCTCGTGACCCGGGCCTCCACCGCGACGGTGCGCGGCGGCCCGGCGAGCCTGACCGTGACCGACGTCCGGCAGACGAGACCGCGGAACCCGGTGACCACGAGGCCGGGGCAGAGGGGCGCCGCCGCGCCGGCCGCGGCCTCCAGGACGAACGTGCCCGGCAGGGTGTACTCCCCGTTGACCCGGTGGTGGCGCATCCACCGGCCGTCCCGCTCGGCCAGCGTGCGCGGATCCCAGGTCTTGGTGTAGACGGCCCAGGTGCCGCCCCGGTGCAGGACACCGTCGAGCAGCGGCGTGGTCAGCGCCGGGTCGGGCGGCGCGGGCGGCGGCGCGTCCGGGGCGGGGACCGGCGGCTCGGCGGCGGAACCGTACGTACTGATGCCGCGCCGGGCCAGCAGGACCCGCTCCTCCTCGCGGATGAAGAACGCGACCCCGTTGGCCGGTGGCCGGGTCACGGCGGAGAGGAACTGCGCGCATCCTTGCGCGGTGCTGATGTAGGCGTCCATCCGGTTGCGCTTGAGGGTCTCCCGCATGGTGGCGCTGCTGGCGACGCCGACCTCCCGCCAGCCGCTCCAGAGGATCGCGAACTCCTGGTGGCCGTCGGGGCCGTGGCGCTGGGCCCGGTGGCTCGCGTACGCCAGGTATTCGTTGACGGCGCAGTAGTCGATGTCACCGGGCGCGGGAGCGAGGGTCGCCAGTGTGCTGAAGTTGCACCAGATCCGGGGCAAACGCCCCGCCAGGGCCCGTTTGAGGTTGCGGTAACCGGTCGCCTTGGTGGCCCGGACCGCCCGGAAGTCGGCCAGGGTCTTGGCATGCAGCGCGCGCGACCGCAGGTCGAGGACGGTGTTGACGAGCAGGTCGATCCGTCCGTGCCGGTCGAGCACCTCGTGGAGGAGGGCGGCGGTGCCCTCGGCGTCGAGGACGTCGCACACCCGGTGGTGGACCCGGTCCGGGCCGCACAGCTCCGTCAGCCGTTCCACCGTACGGCGCACCTCCAGGCGTGCCTGGGCCTTCTCGTAGGTGGCCCGCAGCTCACCCACCGACGCGCCGGGGTGTCCGCGGCGTTCGGCGGCGATGAACTCGGCCTGGGGCGGCAGCGCGTCGCCGGTGTCCGGCAGCGGGGTGCGGCCGACGACGTACAGGTGGGGCCGGTCGGTGGCGCGGGCGACCGCCTGGAGCAGTTCGGGGGTGATCCCCCGGGCGCCACCGAAGGCGACCACGACCGCGCCGGGCGGCAGCGGCGCGTCCCCGGCCGGGGGCGGTGCCGTGTCGTCGTCGGCGACGGCCAGCGCGGACCAGGCGCCGCCGCGACAGGCCAGCGTGTGTGTCGGCACCTCGGCGGTGCCCGCCCGCGCCAGCTGTTCGAGGGCGGTCGCCGCGTCCGGCGCGTCGGTGAGGAGGAGCACCCCGCCGCATTGCGGGACCTCGGACCGTACGGAGCGGACGAGGCCGGAGAACAGCCCGCTCAGCGGGGGCGGCAGGTCGTCCGGCAGCTCCCCGAGCAGGACCCCGCCGAGCGACCCGCCGGAGCGCAGCGCGGGCAGCGCCGCCTGGAGCGTGGTGAACGTGAGGTCCTGGAGCTCTTCCATCCGGGTGGCGTCGGCGTCGTCGCTCCCGCTGCCGGGGACGGGCAGCCGGGACAGGACCCGGATGTGGCGGGGGACGAACGGCAGGCCGGCCAGGGCGCCGGGGGCCTCCTCGGCCGGGACGTGGGTGGCACCCGGGAGGCCCGGCCGGGGCGACCAGACGGCGACGTCCGGGGCGGTGACCGCCGCGGCGAGATCCGGGACGTCGGTGAGGACGACGGTGCCCGGCGGGAGCGGCGGGGTGGCCGAACCTCCACGCGGCGGGGGTGCCGGTGCCGGGACGAGACGGAAGGTCTGGCGGCGGCCGGTGAAGACCCCGGAGTGTTCGGATCCGGCGCGGCCGGGTGCGCTGCGTTCCGTCACGATCCGGTCCGGTGCGCTGTGTTCGGGCGCGGTCCGGTCAGGAGTGAGGTGCCCCGGTTCGGTCCGGTCAGGCGCGGGGTCCCCCGGCCCGGTGCGTAACGGCTCCTCCGCCTCTTCCCGGTCCTGGCCGCGGTGAGGCGGCCCGGCCGGCCGGGTGAACCGGATCGCCGGTGATCCGGCGGCGGCGGGCGTCACGACGGTGTCCGTCCCGGTGACGACGGCCCGGACGACCGTCAGCAGGGCGTCCAGCGACAGGTAGGTGTGTCCCGCGCCCGCCAGCACGGGAAGGGAGTGCGCGGGCGTGCCCGCGTCCCCGGAACCGGCGCCGCCGACCGTGGTGGAGAGCGTGCCGAGCACGGGCAGGTGGTGCTCCAGGGCGGTGGAGCGCCGGGTGACCGCCAGGACGGCGGCGCCCTCCGCGATGGACCGGCCCTCCGGCACCAGCCCGGCCAGGTGGCGGTCCCAGCCGCTGATCGGCCGCAGGCACACCGCACCGACGAGCGCCAGGTCGCAGGCCCGGTGCCGGAGCTGGCGCAGGGCCAGGTCGACCGCCGTGTGCGCGGAGTCCCGCTGGGCGTAGAGGCTGGTCCCCATGCCCCGGAAGTCGTAGTAGTTGGCGGCCCGGCCCGACAGGATGCAGGAGACCGCCCCGGTGAAGTCGTCCTCGTTCAGGCCGCCGGGGATCACCCCCTCGGACTCGGCCATCCCCTTCGTCAGGTACTCCTTCAGGGTCTCCGCATGCGCCGGGTCGGGCAGGATGTCGAACGTGGTGGCGCACTCGGCGGCGTGCACCCGCAGCGCGGCCCGGGTGTTGTGTGTGGTCGGCAGTGTCGATCCCACCATCACCGCCGTGGTGGGCCGCAGGCCGACGCCCGGCTCGCCGAGGTCGTCCAGCAGCGGGCCGAGGGCCTGGAGCACCATCAGGTGAGCGGCGTCCATGTGCCGCATCGTCAGCGGCGGGATGCGCACCTCACGCGGGGACGGCAAGGGGTACGGCGTACCGAAGCCGGCCTCCGGGAGCGGGCCGTCACCCCGCAGCCAGGCGGGCACCTGGGCGCGGTCCAGACCGGGCAGGTGGGTGTTCCAGCCCACGACGACCAGGTCCTCCGTGTCGGCGGCCACGTCACCGCCCTGTCTCCGCGCGGGGGCGGCCCGCGGCACGCGGTCGGACAGGACCACGTGCGCGTCCGCCCCGCCGAGGCCGAACGACGACACCCCGACCACGCGGGGCCGTGCGTCCTCCGGCGGCCAGGGCGCGTCCTTGACCGGTACGGTCAGCCGCGTGCCGTCCTCCAGCAGGGGATGCGGATCGGTGACCACGGGCTGGCCGGGAACCGCCCCGCGTTCGAGGGCGACCAGCGCGTGCGCGACCGAGACCAGGCCCGCCAGCACACCGGTGTGCCCGAAGACCTGCTTGTTCGACGTCAGCAGGCACGCCCGCCGCCGCGGCCCCAACCGCGAGAGCAGCGAGCGCAGTTCGATCTCGTCGCCCACCGGCGTACCCGTGCCGTGTGCCACGACCCAGTCCACGTCGTCGGCCTCGACGCCCGCGTCGGCCCAGGCCCGGGAGATCGCCAGCTCCTGCCCCCGGGTGGCCGGGGCGTGAATGCCCTTTCCCCGGCCGTCGGCGGCGAGCCCGGTGCCCCGTACGACACCGAGGATGGGGTCGCCGTCCGCCACGGCACGCGCGTACGACTTCAGGGCGAGCGTGACGGCGCCCTCCCCGATGATGGTCCCGTCGGCCGCCCGGTCGAAGGGGCGGATCCGGCCGCTCATCGAGATGCCCTGGGCCCGGCAGAAGAGCGTGAACCCGATCGGCTCGATGATCGACGTACCCCCGACGAGCGCCACGTCGCAGGAGCCCTCGCGCAGGGCCTTGACCGCCGCGTCCAGGGCGAACAACCCGCTGGCGCAGGCCGCGTCGAGGGTCAGGTGCTGCGCGTCGGCGGGGATCAGGCCGCGCAGCGCGTTGCGGGAGACGGACGCGGGCAGGTAGTCCTGCGGGTTGCCGCCGTCGCCTCCGTAGTGCGCGCCGATGGCGTGGTCGGCCAGCTCGGCCAGCCACTCGCCGTCCCCGCCGGCGGGGATCGCCTCGCGCACCATGCGCCGGTACTCGTCCCCCAGCACGACACCCTGGGGACCGAGCCCCGTCTGGTCGTGGATACCGGTGGTCGCGGCGAGCCACCGGTCCGCCGGGCGCCGCCGTACCCCGGCCAGGGCCTGGACGGCGCAGTGCCGCAGCCAGCGGGTGGTACGCGGCCACCCGGGGTGGCCGGCGTTCCCGTCCGGTTCGGTGAGCGAGGCGGGATCGGGGACGAAGTCGTGGAGGTACCCGGCCTCGCGGACGTAGAAGGAGTCGGTGTCCTCCCGGGTGGGTGCCCAGAAGTGCTTCAGGTCGAAGGCGGACGGCTCGCTGGAGAGCAGGGCGCCCTCGCGCAACCGGTCCCAGAACTCCGCCGTGTTGTTCGCGCCGGGCAGGGCCAGCCCGAGCCCGACCACCGCGACGGCTCCGGGGTCGGTCTCCGGGGCTCGGTCCGGCTCCGGCTCCGGGGACGTGACGGTCGCGGGTGCCGCTGCCGATGCGGGGGCAGGTACGGGCGCCGGCATCGGCGCCGGGGCAGGCGCCGCGTAGGCAGCAGCCGGTCGTTCGGGCGCGGACAGGTCCACCGCGGGCGGTGTCGTGACCACGGGCGGTGTCGCCACCACGGCGGCCGGGACCGGTCGGCGCCGGGCGGGACCGGTCACCCGGTCCGCCAGCCTGCTGTGCAGCCGCAGGCCCTGCATCCCGCCGATGCTGATACCGCCGTCGGCGACGACGGTCTGCCCCGTGATGAAAGCGGTGTCCTCGTGCAGCAGGTGGACGATCAGCCGGGCCGCCTCCGGCGTCGAGAGCGTACGGCCCATCAGCTCGCTGTTCTCGGCCGGGCCGCCGGGCACCGCCGCCGGGCCGTCCAGATTGACGAGGATCTCGCTCACGACGGAGCCCAGCAGCACGGTGTTGACCCGGATGCCCTGGCCGACCAGTTCGAGCGCCAGATAGCGGACCAGCGACTCCAGGGCCGCCTTGGTGACGCCGCCGGGGCCGTACCCCTGAACCGGCTGGCGCGCCCCGACGCTGGACAGGCAGAGGATGCTCGCGCCCTTCCTGCCCGCCATCAGCTCGGCCGCCCGGCGCGAACAGTGGTAGGCGCCCATCACATTGGTGGACCACGCCCGTTGCCAGTAGGTGTCGTCGACGTCGAACAAAGGCAGGAACGCCCCGCCCGCCGCGTTGTTGATCAGGAAGTCCAGGCCGCCGTGCCGCTCCTGGACCAGGTCGAACATCCGGTCGATCTCGCTGGTCTTGGCCACCGAGGCGCGGATGAACTCGCAGCTGTGACCTGCCTCTTCCAGTTCCGTACGCAGCAGCTCCGCCTGCTCCACCGAGTGGAAGTAGTTGACGATCACGTGCGCGCCGCCTTCCGCCAGACGGCGGACGATGTCCGCGCCGAGGCTCTTCGCGGCGCCGGTGACGAGGGCGACCCGGCCCCGCAGGCTGTCGGTGGAAGTCACGCCGGAAGTCACGCCGGAGGTCACGGTGGAGGTCAGGGTGGCAGTCGGTTCGGAGGTCAGGGCGGAGGTCACAGCCCGGCCGCCTCTCTCCGGGCCCGCACGACGGCCTCCGCGATCCGGCGCAGTGTGCCGAGGGTCAGCAGAGAGGAGTTCGCCCGCAGACCGGGCAGGTCGTACCGGTCGGACACCCGCCCGAGCAGGGCTACTTGCTTGAGCGACTCCACCCCCAGCTCGGACTCCAGGCCGTCGTCCTCACCGAGCAGGTCCGGCGGGTAGCCGAGGAAGTCGCCGTACAACGTCCGCAACTCGGCCAGCACCGTGGTGTAGTCCAGCCCGGCGGATTCGGGCGCGGATTCGGGGGCGGATTCGGGGGCGGCGGGGGCCGCGGCGACCACGGCCGGGGCGGCCGGGGCCGCGTAGGAGACGGAGGCCGTGGAGGACACGGGGGCTCTGGGCGTGGGTACGACGGCCCGGTACGACGGAGCGGCGTCGGGGAGTGCCGGAGCCGGGCCGGCGGGTGTGAGTACGCCCACCCGCTCGGCGGCACGTTCCTGGCCCGACGGCACCGGCAGGCGCGGGCGGAACGGGCCGCCGCCACCGTCGGGCTCGGCGGCCAGCGCCCGGACGGCCTCGACCGGGTCGCTCTCGCTCAGCGGGACGACACACCGCACGCCGGGGATCGACGCCTCGACGAACTTGGTGACGACGGGCCACTCCCCGCACTCCACGAAGACGTCGGCGCCCGCCGCGTGCAGGTCACGGATCGTGTGCAGCATCCTGACCCGGGCGGTGAGCGCCCCGGCCACCAGGTCGACCGGGTCGTCGTCGCCGACGTCCCGCCCCAGCCAGGGGGAGCACACCCGCCAGCGCCCGGCTCCGTACGGCACCCGTGGCGCGGTCGCCCGCAGGTCCCGCGCGGCCTGCGCCATCGCCGGTGTGTGGGTCGGGTGCGGGACGTCCAGGCGGAAACTCGGCCAGCCGAGCGCGTCGGCGACCCGCTCCACGTGTTCGATCAACGCCTCGGGGCCGCTGATGACGCTCTGACGAGGGGCGTTCTCGCAGGCCAGGACGAGGTCGGGATGGTCGGCCAGGCCGGCGAGCGATTCCGCGCGGCGGCCGTCCACCCCGACCGCGAGCATCTTTCCCTGCCAGCCCTGCCGGGTCAGCACCTGCGACCGGGCCACGGCCAGCCGTACGGCGTCCTCCACGGACAGGTGTCCCGCGGCGGCCAGGGCCCACAGCTCCCCGATGCTCTGCCCGACGATCGCGACGGGCCGGAGGCCCTCGGCGATCAGCATGTCGTGCGTCGCGATACTGACCGCGAAGATCTCCAGATACTGCACCTCGGGCCCGCGCCGGTCGCTCGTCCCGTTGTCCTTGATCAACCGGGTGCTGATGTCGGGCAGTCCCGCTTCCCGGGCCGCCTTGTCGATGCGGGACAGCGTTTCGCGCACCGTCGCGTAACGGTCGTGCAGATCGCCCAGGATGCCCCCGCGTGGGGCGGCAACTGTGCCGGGCATGACAAAGACTGAATCCACCACGTGCATCACTCTCATCCCTGTCCCGGCCGCCGGCGAGGTCACCTCGGCGGCCGGGGCCCTGGCACGCCTGGACGGCGCGACGAATTCGTGGGTCCCGGTAAATGCGACCCTGATCTCTCCTCATTGATTGCCATTCCGCCGAATGCATAACCGCGGAGGCGCGCCTCAGATCCGGCCTAAATTCATGAGGGCCGTCATTCGCCAATCGTGCCCATTGCTTTTCATTACGTGTCCGCCACGACCGAAAAATTGTGGAGATTGGTCCGACATAACCCACTTTGATCCGGGTGTGATTGGGGTGTTCGGTCCGGATTTTCGCCACATCCCGACGGGAATTCGTGGCCGGGACCGATGAGGCAATGAACCGCAACACGCAAGAATTCATTTAAATAATGAGCGTATTGTGCGTCACCGCGCGAGTCGCGGTACGACCCCGGCCGGGGTGTCGGCCGGTGCCCTGGCCCCGCGCTCGTCCGCGTGTTACCAAGAGCCATGCCCGCACTCGCCTCGTACGACGTCGTCATCGTGGGCGGTGGCCACAACGGACTGGTCGCCGCCGCCTACCTCGCCCGCGCGGGGCGCTCCGTCCTGGTGCTGGAGCGCCTGGGGAACACCGGCGGCGCCGCCGTCTCCACGCGCCCCTTCGCCGGGGTCGACGCCCGCCTCTCCCGCTACTCCTACCTGGTCTCCCTGCTGCCGGACAAGATCGTCCGGGAGCTGGGGCTGCGCTTCGCCGTACGCAAACGCACCGTTTCCTCGTACACCCCGAAGGGCGGCGGCGGGCTGCTGGTGGGCGAGGGGCGCACCCGCGAGTCGCTGGCCGCGCTCACCGGCGGCGACGCCGAGTACGCCGCCTGGCAGGAGTTCTACGGCATGACGGCGCGGCTCGCCCGGCGTGTCTTCCCCACGCTCACCGAGCCGCTGCCCACCCGTGAGGACCTGCGCGCGCGGATCGACGACAAGACGGCGTGGCGCGCGCTGTTCGAGGAGCCCGTCGGCGTCGCGATCGAGGAGCGGTTCTCCGACGACCTCGTCCGGGGCGTGGTGCTGACCGACGCGCTGATCGGGACCTTCGCCGACGCCCACGACCCCTCACTCGTCCAGAACCGCTGCTTCCTCTACCACGTGATCGGCGGCGGCACCGGCGACTGGGACGTGCCCGTCGGCGGGATGGGCGCCCTCACCGACGCGCTGGCCGCCGCCGCGCGGACCGCCGGGGCCGAGATCCTCACCGGCCACGAGGCGACCCGGGTCGACACCGACGGAAAGCGCGCCGAGGTCTCGTACCGTACGGACGACGGCGACGGTGCGGTCGCGGCCGCGCAGGTCCTCGTGAACGCCTCGCCCCAGGCCCTCGCCGCGCTCGTCGGCGAGGAACCGCCCCCGCCCGCAGAAGGCGCCCAGCTCAAGGTCAACATGCTGCTGCGCAGGCTGCCGCGCCTGCGCGACGCGTCCGTGGACCCGCGCGAGGCCTTCGCCGGGACCTTCCACATCGCCGAGGGATACGGGCAGTTGGCGACGGCGTACCAGGAAGCCGCCGCGGGCCGGCCGCCCGCCGCGCCGCCGTCCGAGATCTACTGCCACTCGCTGACCGACCCGTCCATCCTCGGCCCGGGCCTCGCGGCGGCCGGGTTCCAGACCCTCACCCTGTTCGGACTGCACACCCCCGCGCGGCTGTTCGCGGACGACAACAACGCCGTACGCGCGGAACTGCTCGCCGCCACCCTCGCCCAGCTCGACGCGCACCTCGCGGAGCCGATCGCCGACTGCCTCGCCGTGGACGAGGACGGCCGTCCGTGCATCGAGGCGAAGACCCCGCTCGACCTGGAGCGCGAACTGCGGCTCCCCGGCGGCCACATCTTCCACCGTGACCTTTCCTTCCCCTACGCGGAGGCCGGGGGCGGCCGTTGGGGCGTGGAGACGGCGCACGCGAACGTGCTGCTCTGCGGCGCGGGCGCCGTCCGGGGCGGCGGCGTCAGCGGGGTCCCCGGCCACAACGCCGCGATGGCGGCGCTGGGCAGGTGAGGGCCGGCGCGCGGCAGGTGGGGGCGGGACGGTCGTACGGATGGGGGGATCGCGGTGGTCAGTCCTCCGACGCCGCCCACCCCACCGCTTCGATCCCCGCCGCGTCCCCCTCCCGCGCCTCGTCGAAGACCAGACGCCCGCCGTCCCCGACCCGCAGCCCGTCCACGTACACGCCCCGCCCGGCGTGCGGCCGGTCGGTGTCGTACCGCCAGCGCAGCCGGACCCCGCCGCCGCGCCAGCCCGTCAGATCCGCCGTCACCCGGTGCCACACACGGCCCGACCAACCCCCCACCGAGCCGGCCGGGTGCGCCCGGGGCTCCTGACGGTCCCGGGCACCGGCGCGTACGGTCGTGAAGGGCACCGGCCGCCAACCCGCCCCGCCGTCCACGGACGCCTCCAGGAACGCCACGTCCGCCCCGGGCTCGGTATCCCACCACAGAGCGGCCTCCAGCACGGCCGGTCCGCCGGCGAGCCGCAGCGGCGGCAGGGTGAGCGTGGCCGGGGACCCTGCGTCCGCCGGATCGCGGAACCACGCCGTACGACCCCGAACGGACCTGACCGGCACCGCCCGCGCCAGCCGGTTCGCCGCCGCGACCCTCGGGGCGCTCCCGGAACGCCAACCGCGCACGGGGTGCACGGCGTTGCTGAGGAGCACGAGGAACGAGTCGGTCGTCGGGTCGAGGACCAGGCTCGTACCGGTGAAGCCGGTGTGCCCCGCCGAGCCCGGGGTGGCCATGGCGCCCATGTACCAGTGCTGGTGGAGCTCGAACCCCAGACCGTGGGCGTGCCCGGGAAAAGCCGTGTTGAAGTCCGTGAACATCAGCCGCACCGACTCGGGCCGCAGGATCCGCGCCCGGCCGTACGCGCCGCCGTTGAGGAGCGTACGGGCGAGGATCGCCAGGTCCCGGGCGCGGGAGAAGACCCCCGCGTGGCCCGCGACCCCGCCGAGGCTGTACGCGTTCTCGTCGTGGACCTCGCCCCGTACCAGCCCCCGGTCGAGCCCCGACCACGGCGGACGGGAGTCCTCCGTGGCGGCGATCTCCGGCTTCCACGAGGCGGGCGGGTTGTAGCGCGTGCGACGCATCCCGAGCGGAGCGGTGATCTCGTCGTGGAGCAGGACGTCCAGCGTGCGAGCGGTGATCTTCTCCAGGATCAGCTGGAGGGTGATCAGGTTGAGGTCCGAGTACAGGTAGCCGCTGCCCGGCCGATGCGCCGGGGACTCGCTCCACAGGATCCGGAGCTTGCCCTCCCGCGTCGGCGCCCCGTAGAGCGGGACCCACGCGCGCAGGCCGGAGGTGTGTGTCAGCAGCTGACCCACCGTGATGTCCGTCTTGCCCCCGGCCCCGAACTCCGGCAGATACGCGGTGACCCGCGCGTCCAGGTCCAGTTCCCCGCTCTCGATCCGCCGGACCGCCAGGATCGCGGTGAACAGCTTCGACACGGACGCGAGGTCGTAGACCGTGTCCTCGGCCGTCGCGATCCGCTGATCCGCCGGGAACTCCACCCCGGTGCCGGTCCTCTCGTCGTACGCGCGGTAGCGCACCGCCGTCCCGAGGGCCCGGTGCAGCGCCACCGTCCCGCCGCGCCCGGCGAGGACGACGGCGCCCGCGTACCAGGGACGGGTGGGGGAGGGGCCGAGGAACGCGGTCGCGTCCGCGACCAGCCGCTCCAGTGGCGCCGCGAGCAGCCCGGCCCGCTCCGGGGAACCGCGCCGCAGGGTGGTCCGCCGCCGCAGCCGGGGCGGGACGGCGCCCGCGGCGTCCTCGGCCATGCGGCAGCCTCCTTCGGCCTCCTTGAGAGGAACATCAGCGGTGAGGCGGCGAAACTCCGCGCGCACCGAAGCCCTGAGGCAATGAAACCCCCGCGTCGCGTACGGCGCAGCCCGCCGCGCGGCCCTCCGCCACCTCTGGCAGCGTGACGCGCATGAGGACGGGCACCGGAATCCGGGCACTGACGTCCCGGTGGACCGTGGTGGTGCCGCTGATCGCGGTGGTCGCCCTCGTGTTCAGCTGGGGGCGGCACGTGCCGCCGTACGCGGTCGGCCTGATCGCCCTCTGCCTCGCGGGCGCCGTGCTCGCCGCCGTCCATCACGCCGAGGTCGTCGCCCACCGCGTCGGCGAGCCGTTCGGCTCGCTCGTCCTCGCCGTCGCGGTGACGATCATCGAGGTGGCGCTGATCGTCACCCTGATGATCGACGGAGGCCCCAAGACCGCCACCCTGGCCCGGGACACCGTCTTCGCCGCCGTCATGATCACCTGCAACGGTATTCTCGGCCTCTGCCTGCTCGTTGGGGCGCTGCGCAGCAGGATCGCCGTGTTCAACGCGCAGGGCACCGGCGCCGCGCTCGCCACCGTCGCGACCCTGGCGACCCTCACCCTCGTCTTCCCGACCTTCACCACGAGCCGCCCGGGTCCCCAGTTCTCCACCGAGCAGCTGGCCTTCGCCGCGGTCGCCTCACTGCTCCTGTACGGGCTGTTCGTCGCCGTCCAGACCGTGCGCCACCGCGACTACTTCCTGCCCGTCACCCAGGAGGGTGAGCTCAAACAGGAGGACACGCACGCCCCGCTGCCCACCCGCCGTGAGACCACCGTGAGCCTGGTGCTGCTCCTCGTGGCGCTGATCGCCGTCGTCGGGGACGCGAAGGCCGTCTCGCCCACCGTCGAGTCCGGGGTGGAGTCGGCCGGGCTGCCGCACGCCGTCGTCGGGGTCGTGATCGCTCTGCTGGTCCTGCTGCCGGAGACCATCGCCGCCGTACGGGCCGCACGCCACGAGCGCGTACAGACCAGCCTCAACCTGGCGCTCGGATCCGCGATGGCGAGCATCGGGCTGACCGTCCCGGCGATCGCCTTCGCGACGATCTGGCTGGACGGGCCGCTGGTGCTCGGGCTCAACGCCGTCCACATGGTCCTGCTCGCCCTGACCGTCGTGGTCGGCGCGCTGACCGTGGCACCCGGCCGGGCCACGCTGCTCCAGGGCGGGGTGCACCTGGGGATCTTCGCCGCGTTCGTGTTCCTGGCGATCAGCCCGTGAGGCCGGGGACCGGGCCGTCCTCCCCGCTCAGTCCCGCAGATCCACGATCCGCCTGATCTTCCCCACCGAACGCTCCAGCGTTTCCGGATCCACGATCTCCACCTTCACCGACACCCCGATGCCGTCCTTCACGGCCGCCGCGATCGCCCGCGCCGCGTCCTCCCGGACCTCGGGACCGGCCAGGGCGCGCGCCTCGGCCCGTACCGTCAGCGCGTCCATCCGCCCCTCGCGGGTCAGCCGCAGCTGGAAGTGCGGGGCGACCCCCGGCGTACGGAGCACGATCTCCTCGATCTGGGTGGGGAAGAGGTTCACCCCGCGCAGGATCACCATGTCGTCCGTCCGGCCCGTGACCTTCTCCATGCGCCGGAAGGCCCGCGCCGTACCGGGCAGCAGCCGGGTGAGGTCGCGCGTCCGGTAGCGGACGACCGGCATCGCCTCCTTCGTGAGCGACGTGAAGACCAGCTCGCCCTCCTCCCCGTCCGGCAGCACCTCGCCGGTGAACGGGTCCACGACCTCCGGGTAGAAGTGGTCCTCCGAGATGTGCAGCCCGTCCTTGGTCTCCACGCATTCGAACGACACGCCGGGACCCATCACCTCGGACAGCCCGTAGATGTCGACCGCGTCGATCGCGAACCGCTCCTCGATCTCCCGCCGCATCTCCTCCGTCCACGGCTCGGCGCCGAAGATGCCCACCCGCAGGGAGGTCGTCCGGGGATCGACGCCCTGGCGCTCGAACTCGTCGAGCAGCGTCAGCATGTACGACGGCGTCACCATGATGATCTCGGGCTCGAAGTCCTGGATCAGCCGGACCTGGCGGGCGGTCATGCCGCCGGACGCGGGAACGACCGTACAACCGAGCCGCTCGGCGCCGTAGTGCGCCCCGAGGCCGCCGGTGAACAGCCCGTATCCGTACGCCACATGGACCGTGTGCCCGGGGCGCCCGCCGGCCGCCCGGATCGCGCGGGCGACCAGGTCCGCCCAGGTGTCCAGGTCCTTCTCGGTGTACCCGACGACGGTGGGCCGTCCCGTGGTGCCGCTGGAGGCGTGGATACGCCGTACCTCGGACCGCTCGACGGCGAACATCCCGAAGGGGTAGTTGTCGCGCAGATCGGCCTTGGCGGTGAAGGGGAAGCGGGCCAGATCGGCGAGCGAGTGACAGTCCTCCGGCCGCAGGCCCGCCTTGTCGAAGGCCTGCCGGTAGAAGGGGACCTGGTCGTACGCGTGCCGCAGGGTGGCCCGCAGGCGCGCCAGCTGGAGTACGGCCAGCTCCTCGCGGCCGAGCTGTTCCGCCGCGTCCAGCAGAGGTGTCATGGCGTGGTTCTCCCCGGTCGGGATCCGGACGACCGATCATTCGGTCGACCGGTCGGAGTCAGTAATCCAGGACCGCTCCCGGCCGTCAAGAGGTGTGTTCACCCGGCGCGGAACGCCATTGGCACGATCGGCGGGGGACGGGGAGGATCGGACCATGCCCACCTTCAGCGCGTACGACGGGACGGAACTCGCCTACCACCTGGTGGGGGAGGGGGAGCCGCTGGTGTGCCTGCCCGGCGGCCCCATGCGGGCGTCGGAGTACCTCGGCGACCTGGGAGGGCTGGCCGCGTACCGGCGGCTGGTCCTGCTCGACCTGCGGGGCACCGGCGGCTCCGCGATTCCGGCGGACCACACGACGTACCGCTGCGACCGGCAGGCCGACGACGTCGAGGCGCTCCGCGCCCACCTGGGGCTGGAGCGGCTGGACCTGCTCGGCCACTCGGCGTCCGGGAGCCTGGCCGCGCTCTACGCGGCGCGGTACCCGGACCGGGTGCGTTCGCTGACGCTGGTGACGCCCGTCGTCCCGGCGGCCGGGATCGAGCCGACCGACGAGGACCGGCGGGAGGCGATGGCGCTGCGCTCCGGTGAGCCCTGGTACGAGACGGGCCTCGCGGCCTTCGAGGAGATCGAGGCCGGCCGGGAGTCGCCCGGGGCGTGGGAGGCGGTCACGCCCTTCAACTACGGACGCTGGGACGACGCGGCGCGGGCCTTCTCCGCCGCCTCGGACGGGCAGATCAACCCGGAGGCCGCCGCCCTGTACTCCGCGCCGGGCGCGTTCGACCCGGCCGCGACGCGGGCCGTGCTGCGCACGCTGGACGTACCGGTACTGGTGCTGACGGGCGAGCTGGACGGCGGACCCCGCCCGGCACGGGCGCGGGAGCTGGTGGAAGTGTTCCCGGACGCCCGGGAGGCGGTGGTCCGGGGCGCGGCGCACTTCCCCTGGCTGGACGAACCGGGCGCGTTCGTCCGTACGGTGGCGGCGTTCCTGGACCCGGGGGTGCACCGCGTCGACGTGGCCGGGGTACGGCTGGCCTACCGCACGTGGGGCGAGCGGGACGCGCCGCCGGTGGTGCTCCTGCACGGCCGGTGCGGAAACAGCCGGGACTGGACGGAGATCGCGGAGGATCTCGCGCGCGACCGGTGGGTGATCGCCCCCGACCTCAGCGGGCACGGCCTGAGCGACTGGCCGGGCCGGTACGGGCTGGCGCGCTACCGCGACGAACTGCGCGGCTTCCTGGCCGCGCTCGGGCTGACCGGGGTGGACGTCGTCGCCCACTCGATGGGCGGCTTCGCGGCGTACCTGCTGGCTCAGGAGGCACCGGAGCTGTTCGGCCGCCTGGTCCTGGAGGAGAGCCCGCCGCTCCTTCCGCTGGACCCGCCGCGCCCGCCGGCCGTGCGGGAGGAGGGCGAACTCGCCTACGACTGGCCGCTCGTGCCCGCCGTGGACGCGGAGCTGAACACACCGGACCCGGCGTGGACGGAGGGGTTCGGCCGGATCACCGCGCCGACGCTGGTGATCGCGGGCGGCCCGGACAGCCACGTCGCGCAGGAGAAGTTCGCGTGGCTGGCGGAACGGGTGCCGGGGGCCCGGCTGGTCACGATCGACGCGGGACACCTGGTCCACCGCACACGCCCGGCCGAATTCCTGGCGGCGCTGCGGGAGTTCGGCATCTGAGCGGGTCCGTGCGGTCGGGGGCCGCGGCCATGTGTCGTACCGTCGCGGCCTGTCCGGGACCGGCGGTGGTCGATAGTCTGGCCCGGGACGACGCAGCGGGAGGAGCAGGACGTGGCCGAAAGCACCACCACCCATCAGCCGCTCACGGGCTGGAACAAGCCGGAGCTGGACCTGAGCAACGCGGACTGGCGGTCGGGCAGCCAGGGCAGGGGTGATGTCCAGATCGCCTTCGTCGAGGGCTTCATCGCGATGCGCAACAGCGGCAAGCCGGAGAGCCCTTCACTGATCTTCAGCCCCGCGGAATGGCGTGCCTTCGTGATCAACGCACGCGAGGGGGAGTTCGACCTCACCTGACACCGCGGCTTCCCGGAAGGCGCGGCTTTCCCGTCCGCCGGTGACAGCCGCGGAGCCGGGCGTGGCATTCACGGGCAGGAGCTGGGGCGTTTCGCGGTGCGGCCGTCGCCGGAGGACCGGCCGTGCACACGGCGGGTGAGCCAGGGGCCGAGGAACGCGGCCGCCCAGCGCAGTTCGTCTTCCGCGGCCCGCCGGCCCGTGGGGACCTTCCGGCGAGGCAGGGGGAGCGTCCAGGCGTCGTCGCTTCCGGGCAGGTGGACGGCCTGGGCGAGGGCCGCGGCGATCCGTTCGTGGCCGAGGGGACCGGCGTGGAGCCGGTCCGCGCTCCACAGCCGTGGATCGGTGGCGACGGCCTGGCGGCCCGTTTCGGCGACCGCGACCCCGTGACGGGCGGCCGTGGCGCGGATGCGGGTGTTGAGCTCGCACACGCGGGACCTCAACGGCCGGGCAAGGGGCACGATCTTCGCCACGTCGGGGAAGGCCAGCGTCACCACGTCGGCCCCGGCAGCCGTGAGCGCGCCGAACATCTCTTCCAGGTGCCCGGCCACCTCCGCGGCGTCGAACCGGGGCCGGAGCAGGTCGTTGACCCCGGTGACAACGGTGGCCAGGTCGGGCCGCAGGGCCCTTCGGTCTGACTGTCGCCCAGGGCGACGTACCTCAGGAATTCACCGTTCGGCACGAGCCGGCTGCCTTTCCTTGAGGACGGTCGCGATCCGCAGGCACCAGTCCCGGTGCTCCTGCTCGAAGGCCAGGCCGCGCAGGCAGGTCAGGTACGGCCCGATCCGCTCGCCGTGGCGGAGGAACTCCTCCTCGTCCGCGTCGCCGCGCAGCTGCCGCAGCAGCTTGCCGAGAAGCTCGATCTTGGCCTCGGCCGCGGACGCCCGCTCCTCCAGCTGTCCGATCACCGGCGCCGTGCCGACACGGTCGGCGACCTGGACCTTGACCAGCAGGTCGTCGCGGATGAACGAGGGCTTCGACACGGCCGCGGCGAACGTCTCCAGCTCGGCGCGGCCGGCGTCGGTGACCCGGAACAGCCGTTTGTTGGGCCGGGTTTCCTGGACCACCTGCCGACCCGCGACCAGCCCTTCCTTCTCCAGCCTGGTCAGCTCGGCGTACAGCTGCTGGGGCAGGGCGTGCCAGAAGTTCGCGACGCCGATGTCGAACGCCTTCGCCAGTTGGTATCCGCTGTACTCGCCGTCCAGCAGTGCCGCCAGCACCGCATGCCGCAGCGCCATCGGAGCAGCCCCTTCCCTTTTCTCGTCCCGCACCTCATCATACTCAACAAAATGATTAGTCATATCCTTGAGTATCAGGAGGAGCCATGGAGACTGCCGAACGCTTCCGCGCTGCCGTGGAGAAGGGGCAACTCGCGGCACTGGAAGACTTGTTCACCGAGGACATCCGCCTCTACAGCCCCGTGAAGTTCACGCCCTTCGAGGGCAGGCCCATGGTGCTGGGGCTCTTCGGCGTCCTGCTGCGCACCTTCGAGGACTTCCGCTACGCCGGGCACTTCGAGGGCACGGCCGAGACCGCTGCCGACGGCGAAGACGCTCCGTCGGCGATCCTGCTCTTCCGGGCCACCGTGGACGGCAAACAGATCCACGGCATCGACCTGCTCCAGTTCGACGGGGCGGGCAGGATCAAGGAGTTCACGGTGATGGTCCGCCCCCAGTCCGCTGTGCACGCCCTGGGCCGGGCGGTACTCGCGGGCCTGGTCGCCGACGGACTCGTCCCCGAGGCCGTCGCCCGGTAGGAGGGGCGCCGGGCGCGCCGCCCCTGAGACGTCCTGGAGACCGCTCTCCGGGGCTCCGCCAGTGTTTCCGCCTGGCTCCACCGGGGTGTCGTGAACCCGTACCATGGTGGGATGTCCTTTCTCCGCCGCCGCAGCGCCGCCACACCCGCGGGCCCGGATTTTGATGTCCTGGCCATGGATCCGGGTGACTGGCCCGGAAACCTCGGGGCCGGGCTGCTGCCCGCCCCCGACGGCAGCTGCCAGGGTGTCTTCCTGCGCTACGACCTGTTCGGTGGCCGCGGCCCCGCGATGATCATCGGCAACCTCCCCGAGGGCTCCCCGGCCCGGGAACTGCTCGACGGCCAGATCCCGTTCGAGGTGGCCCAGCTGCTGCTGGCGCTGGAGAACGAGGAGCCCGTCGAGGTCGTCGGCGTCGAGGACATGCCGGTCATGCAGGGCGACAACCTCATGATCGTGCGCCGTCTCAAGCTCTCCGAAAGCCGCGTCTCCTGCGTGCAGTTCGACCGCAGCGACAACGTCCTCGTGACGATCGCCAGCTGGGACCGGCCGATCACCGACGATCTCTACGCGCTCCTCAAGCCGCTCCCCGCGGAGCTGTTCCAGCAGGGCTGAGCGCCCCGCGCCACCGGGTGCCCTCCTCCGCGCCACCTCTTCCCGCGCCCGCCGGGAAGCCCGGGTCCGCCCGGCCCGTACGTCCCCCGCTCGCCGTTATCAGCTCCGCCCCGCACGCGGAGCTGATTTGTCATGTCTATTGCCAAATCAGTCATCGGACTTTTACCGTGCTGGCCATGACTCCAGGGATGAGCCGCAGAACCACCATCAAGTCCGCACTGGGAGCAACAGGCGCTGTCGCGCTGGGAGTTCCGGTTATGGCCGGAACCGCAGCCGCCGCCGACCCCTCCGATGATTTGACGCTCTGGTACCAGACCCCCGCCGCCGACTGGGAGCGGGAATCCCTGCCCATCGGCAGCGGAGCCCTCGGCGCGAGTGTGTTCGGGACACTCGCCACCGAGCGGCTCACGTTCAACGAGAAGACCCTGTGGACCGGCGGCCCCGGCGCCGCCGGCGGCTACGACCACGGCAACTGGACCGAGCCCAGGCCGGGCGTCCTCGCCTCCGTCCAGCAGCGTCTGGACACCGAGGGCCGGCTCACCCCCGAAGCCGTCGTCGCCGAACTGGGCCAGCCCAAGCACGGCTTCGGCTCCTACCAGGTCTTCGGCGACCTGGAATTCGCGGTACCCGGCGCGCCGGCCGCCCCCGACGCCTCCTACCGGCGCTCCCTCGACCTCTCCACCGCCCTCGCCGCCGTCTCGTACACCCACCAAGGCGTCGCGTACACACGGGAGTTCTTCGCCTCCTACCCCGGCAAGGTCATCGCGGGACGGTTCACCGCGGACCAGCCGGGCAAGATCGCCTTCACCCTCCGCTACACCTCACCGCGCCAGGACTTCACCGCCACCGCGAGCGGCGACCGCCTGACGGTGAGGGGCGCGCTCCAGGACAACGGGCTGCGCTTCGAAGCACAGATACGGGTACGGACCGAAGGCGGCAGCGTCCGGGCCGGGACGGACGGCACCCTCACCGTCACCGGCGCGACCAAGGCGTGGTTCGTCCTCGCCGCAGGCACCGACTACGCCGACACCTACCCGCGCTACCGGGGCAGCGACCCGCACGCCGCCGTCACCGGCTCCGTCGACGCGGCGGCCCGCCGCTCGTACACGGATCTGCGCGGCCGCCATGTCGCCGACCACCGCGCGCTGTTCGACCGGGTCTCGCTCGACATCGGCCAAGAGCTCCCCGACCTGCCCACCGACCGGCTGCTGGCCGGCTACACCGGCGGGACGACCCCTGCCGACAAGGCGCTCGAAGCGCTCTTCTTCCAGTACGGGCGCTATCTGCTGATCGCCTCCTCACGCGCGGGCTCGCTGCCCGCGAACCTCCAGGGCGTGTGGAACAACGTGACCAACCCGCCCTGGTCGGCGGACTACCACGTCAACATCAACCTCCAGATGAACTACTGGCTCGCCGAGGTCACCAACCTCGCCGAGACCACCGCCCCGTACGACCGCTACGTCGAGGCCATGCGCGCCCCCGGCCGCCGCAGCGCCCAGGAGATCTTCGGCTCGGGCGGCTGGGTCGTGCAGAACGAGACCAATCCGTACGGCTTCACCGGCGTCCACAACTGGGCCACGTCCTTCTGGTTCCCGGAGGCCGCCGCCTGGCTCACCCAGCAGCTGTACGACCACTACCGCTTCAACGGCTCCACCGAGTACCTGCGCACCACCGCCTACCCCGTGATGAAGGAGGCGGCGGAGTTCTGGCTCGCCAACCTCCGTACGGACCCCCGGGACGGCACGCTCGTCGTCACCCCCAGCTACTCGCCGGAACAGGGTGACTTCACGGCGGGCGCCGCCATGTCCCAGCAGATCGTCCACGACCTGCTCACCAACACCCTGGAGGCCGCCAGGACCCTCGGCGACGCCCCCGCCTTCCGCACCAGGCTCCAGGACACGCTCGCGCAGCTCGACCCCGGCCTGCGCGTCGGCTCCTGGGGGCAGCTCCAGGAGTGGAAGACCGACCTGGACAGCCCCACCAACGACCACCGCCACGTCTCGCACCTCTTCGCGCTGCACCCCGGCCGGCAGATCCAGGCCGGCGGCGAGTGGGCCGAGGCCGCCAAGGTCTCCCTGACCGCGCGCGGCGACGGCGGGACGGGCTGGTCCAAGGCATGGAAGATCAACTTCTGGGCGCGCCTGCGGGACGGGAACCACGCCCACAAGATGCTCTCCGAGCAGCTCAAGAGCTCCACCCTGCCCAACCTCTGGGACACCCACCCGCCGTTCCAGATCGACGGCAATTTCGGTGCCACGTCCGGGATCGCCGAGATGCTCGTACAGAGCCAGCACGGGCCGATCGAGATCCTTCCCGCCCTTCCCGCGTCCTGGCAGGACGGGAGTGTCACCGGCCTGCGGGCCCGCGGCGGCGCCACGCTCGACCTCGTCTGGGCCGGCGGCCGGGCCACCCGCGTGACACTGCGCGCGAGCCGTACGGGAGAGCTGACCGTACGCAGCACCCTGCTGCCGGGCGGCGAGCGCAGGTTCCGGGCGACGGCGGGCAGGACGTACGTCTTCCACGCCTGACGCCCCGCTCCACCCGTCCCCGCTCCCCCCTGTCCCCGGCCGCCGCGCGTGGCCGGGGACAGGCGGGCCGGAGGACACCCGCCGACCTGCGAAACGCCGCCCCGGCGCGCAAAATGGATGGACGTATGGGGGCCTGCGCACCGGCCGGCCGTCCGCCCGCTGCCGGACCTTCATCGAGCGAAGGGACAGCATGGACAACAACGCTCTGACGCCCGACGTCCTGCGGGAACTGCGCACCCCACGCCCCTATCCCGCGGTGTCCCTGACGATGCCCACGCACCGCCACGACCCCTACCACGACCAGGACACGGTACGGCTGCGCAACCTCCTCGCCGAGGCGTGGCGCAGGCTGGAGACCGAGCCGGGTCTCGACCGGGCGGCCAGGACCGCCGTCAAGAGCCGGATCGGCCGGGCCGTCGCCGAGGTGGACCTGCGGCAGACGCTCGACGGGCTGCTGATCCTCGCCGACACCCTGGACTACCGGATCTGGTACCTGCCCCGTGAGGTCCCCGAGCAGGTCGTCCTCGGCGACACCTACCTCACGCGGAATCTGGTGGCCGCCACCGCCCAGTCACGCCCGTACTGGGCGCTGAGCGTCGCGGCCGACCGCGCGACGCTCTGGGACGGGTCCGGCGACACGCTCCACGAGCACCGCGACGACGGATTCCCGATGACCCCGCCCGAGGACACCTGGGACCCGGAGCACGAGGAGCGCGTCGGCGACCCGAGCGCCTTCCGTGACGAGGAGACCCGGCAGTTCCTGCGGTCGGTCGACCGGGCCATGGGGTCGGTCCTGGCCCGCCACCCCCGGCCGCTCTACGTCGTCGGCCTCGCGCCCGCCCTCGCCCTGCTGGAGGACGCGGGCGGCGCCGCGCACTGCGCGGTCGGCCGGCTCGTCAAGGGCGGTCTGGCCGACGGGCCCGCGCCGCTCCTGCGGCAGGAGATCGAGCCGGTGAGGGCGGCGCACGACCGGCGGGAGCAGCGCGAGCTGTTCGACAAGCTGGACGCGGCCAAGGGACGCAGGACCTTCGCCGCGGGTCTGGACGAGGTCTGGGAGTCGGTACGGGAGAAGCGCGCCGAGGTGATCGCGGTGGAGGACCACTACCGCCAGTCCGTCCGGATCAGCGAAGGACATCTGGTGCCGGTGGAGGACCCCGGCGGGCAGGGTCCCGGCGCGCGCGTCCAGGACGACATCGTCGACGAACTGGTCGAGTCGGCCCTCGACGGGGGCGCCGAGGTGGTGTTCCTGCCGGACGACGCGCTCGCCGGGCAGGACAGGATCGCCGCCGTCCTGCGCTACTGAGGTACGGGACACCCCCACCACCGTTCGCACGAGGGCAGAGGACCGGGCGCCGTCGGACCCCCACAGGCTGACGGCGCCCGGCGTTTCTGTGGTCCGGTGGTCAGTGTCCCGACGAGTGTCCCGACGACCGCACGGTGACATCGGACGCCTTCACATAGGCGATCCGGTGCCCGTACTGGATCTCGTAGTACTGCTCCTTGCCCCGCACCACCTGGTGTCCCGCGGTGGCGAAGGTCGTCGCGTACAGGTACTCACCGGGCACCTTGTCACCGACCACGTACCGCTGCCCGCCGAGCACCTTGTACGGCAGCGGGGACACGGTCTGGACGGGGACCCCCGCCGGATACGCCGACGCCTCCGGATAGGCGCGCCCGTACACCGGCACCTCCGCGAGACCGTCCTTCGGCGTCAGCACCGAAGCCTTGGCCCCCACCGCCGTCGGCTGCTCGCGGGGGTTCTCGAACCACGCCTTCTGGCCGAGGTACCAGACCGCCGTCCAGTCGCCCTGACGCCCGGCGACCGCGAACTGCTGGCCCGTCGAGGCCCGCGCGCCGATGTCGTTCACCCCGGTCGTGGAGTCCTGGCCGCCGGGCCGCAGCCCGACGTCCTTCACGAGCGGCGCGTTCGCGTCCGGCGCCGTGCGCAGCCGTACCGCCCCCGAGCCGTGCGGCGCGCAGGCGTCACCCGCCGTCACACACCCGGTGTACGACGGCTGGTGGGCGGCGTAGTCGGGACGGATCGTCACCACACCCGCGTCCGCGCCCGCCGTCGCCTTGAACCGCTTGCCCAGCAGCTCGAAGTAGTGCGCCCAGTCCCAGTACGGACCGGGGTCCGTGTGCATCCCCGGCACGTTCGCCGCCGTCGGCCCGGGAACGGTGTCGTGCCCCAGGATGTGCTGCCGGTCCAGCGGGATGTCGTACTTCTCCGCCAGATAGGCCACCAGCCGGGCCGACGTACGGTACATCGCCTCCGTGTACCAGGCGTCCGGCGCGATCAGGAAGCCCTCGTGCTCCAGGCCCACGGACTTGGCGTTCGTGTACCAGTTGCCCGCGTGCCACGCGACGTCCTTCACCGGCACGTGCTGGGCGATGTGCCCGTCCGACGAGCGCAGCGTGTAGTGCCAGGACACGTACGTCGGGTCCTGCACCAGCTTGAGGGTGGTGTCCCAGGAGCCCTCGGTGTCGTGGATGACGATGGAGTCGACCGTCTGCGACGCGGGCCGGTCGGCCTTGTCGTGGTTGCCGTAGTCGCCCTCGCCGAACTCCTGGTACGGCGCCGGGATCCACTCGCAGGCGACCGTGCGCGGGCACTCCGTCCCGGCGGCGCCGGTCCTGCGCAGTCCGAGCGCCGGCAGCTGGGACGTGTCGGGCGCCACCGAGGGCACCGCGCGCAGCGCCACCCGCTGCCCGTTGTCCGTGGTGCGCCGCTCGCCGTCCCTGATCACCGCGAACACGTCGTTCGCGTACGTCGCGGCGGTCGCGGAGTCGTCGGCCCCGGAGAACCGCGCGACCGCCCCGTACCAGTCGCCCGGGTCGCCGCCGAGCGGCTCGCCCAGCTCACGCTGGGCGGCGGCCAGCAGCGCGGCGCCCCCCTCGATGTTCGCGGCGGGGCTCTCCCGCAGGTCCTTCGCGGGCAGCCCGGTGAGGCGGGCCGCCCGGTCCAGGGTGCGCAGCCGCGCGGGCAGCTCCGAGGTCGCGGGCACCGCGGTCGCGGCACCGGGGGCGGCCACCTTGACCGGCCGTGCCGAGTCGCCGCGCGCGTCCTCCGTACCGTCGGAGTGGTGCGGCGCGTCGGCGAGCGCGGTCCGCGCGTCGGTCAGGTGCATCGGCCCGTAGCCGCCCGTGACGCTCGGCGCGCCGCTGTGGGTGTCCCAGCGGGACTGGAGGTACGCGACACCCAGGAGCACACTCCCCGGCACGTCGTACCGCGCGGCGGCGGCCTCGAACTGAGTCTGCAACGTGCCGGACGCGGGCCGTTCCACGGTGGCGGAGGGAGCGGCCGACACCAGCGGCAGGAGCAGCGCGGCCGCCGCCAGGACACCTCCCGCTCCGAGCGTGCGTCCGCGTACGTTCCTCGGTCGTGGGGGGACGGAAGGGGGCAATGCGGCCTCCAGTGACGGGTGGTGCGCGAGATGCCGGTAGCTCTGTCTCGCTCCAGGGGTATCTGCTTCCGGACGATCCGTCAATCAGGCGCCACGACAAGGATTTCGCACGTCAGCTCGCGTGTCGGGAGGTTTCGCCATGGTGGCGCCCGGGCCTGCGGCGCGTCAGTGGAATGAACCAATGGCCGTATACGGAACAGCGCACACCGCACACCGCCGCGCGCCCCGTCTGTCGGTACGGGGCGCGCGGCGGTGCGGCCTTTCAGGTTCTCCCCGTGCGACCGGGGCCTCCCCCGTGTCAGCGGGTCCCGACCGCCGCGCGCACGGCCCGGCGGGCCATCGCGCAGTCGTCGTGCAGGCGCCTGAGCAGCAACCGCTGCTCCTCGCCCGTCGGCAGTCCGCTCCGCGCGGAGGACGCGGCCGGCGACGCGCCCGCGGCGGGCGGCTGCGTCTCCCGCATGGCGCGCTGCACGGCCGTCTCGTACATCCGGATCTCCCGGGTCAGTACGAGCATCAGATTGACGAGGAAGGCGTCCCGGGCCGCCGGTCCCGGGGCCTGGGCGAGCTGGCTGATCTGCCGGCGCGCCGCCGGGGCGTCCCCGAGCACCGCCCACAGCGTCGCGAGATCGTACCCGGGCAGGTACCACCCGGCGTGCTCCCAGTCCACGAGCACCGGGCCCGCCGGGGAGAGCAGGATGTTGGAGAGCAGCGCGTCGCCGTGGCAGAACTGGCCCGCGCCCTGCCGGCCGGCCGCCAGGCCGTGCAGCAGCTTCTGGAGATCGCCCAGGTCCCGGTCGGTGAACAGGCCCAGCTCGTGGTACCGGGCGATCCGTGAGGCGTAGTCGAGGGGGGCGTCGAACATGCCCGGCGGCGGCCGCCAGGTGTTGAGCCGGGCGATCGCGCCGAGCGCGGCCCGTACGTCGGCCCGGGGCGGAGCCTCCACGGGGTGGCGGGCCAGCGCCGCCGCGCGGCCGGGCATCCGTTCGACCACCAGCGTGCAGTTGTCGGGGTCGGCGGCGATGAGGCGCGGTACGCGTACCGGCGGCCGGTGCCGCACGAACGCGCGATAAGCGGCTATTTCGTGGCGGAACCGCTCCGCCCAGACGGGCGAGTGGTCCAGCAGGCACTTGGCGACCGCGGTGGTGCGCCCGGTGGATCCGACGAGCAGGACGGACCGCCCGCTGCGGCGCAGGACCTGCACCGGATTGAACTCCGGACAGATCCGGTGCACCGAAGCGATCGCCTTCCGCAGCTGCGCGCCCTGGGGGCCGGACAAGTCGAGTCTCCCGCTGAGCGGTTGTTTGACCGCCCCGGCCCAGCGCCGGGGAGCGTTCGTGGGGTCGAGGTACGGTCCGCTGCCGGGCGCGACCGTACGCGTCGACCGGGGCGGGGCGGACACGGAGGACGATGCTGTGTACATGGGCGAGACAGATCCCTTCGTGTGCCGACTGAGGAGCGCGCGCCTCCCGTCCCGGCGGCCGGTCCGCACCCTGGGGAGTACGGCCGGCTGCCGGGCCGGGGTGGCGCGTTCCTACCCGACACCCGCGCGCGGGTGGCCCACCATCTGGCGCACCCTGGCGAACCCTGGCGAATTGTCGCCACCCCTCTGCCGGTATCTGACGGGGGGTTACTGTCGAAGCCGGCCGAGAACCTGGGGGCTTGACGTGAGCGGCGAACCCAACACCCGTCTGTCGGATCTGTTCGGCCTGGCCGGCTGGTCCAAGGGCGAACTCGCGAGGCTGGTGAACCGGCAGGCGGCGGCCATGGGCCACCCCCAACTGGCCACGGACACCTCGCGCGTACGGCGCTGGATCGACATG
Source organism: Streptomyces sp. NBC_01317 (assembly GCF_035961655.1). NCBI lineage: Bacteria > Bacillati > Actinomycetota > Actinomycetes > Kitasatosporales > Streptomycetaceae > Streptomyces > Streptomyces sp. NBC_01317. The sequence goes on from NZ_CP108393.1 coordinate 7,827,681, forward strand.
GGGGAGACCCCGCGCCATCCTGTGCCCCGGGTGCTGGCAGCGCTGTTCACCGAGCGGCTCGGTCGTGTCGTGACCATCGAGGACCTCGGCTTTGAACGGTCCGGGCGCACGGGGAAACGACAGGACGCCGGGAGCGCGGAGAATCCCGACGGCCTGCCGTGGGCGCCCGAACGGACGGCGGCGGTCCTCACCGAATTCACGGGAATGGACCTCATGCTCAACCGACGCGGCCTGGTGGGCGCGGGCGCCGCGCTCGCCACCGGCTCCGCACTCAGCAGTGCCATGCACGACTGGCTGCATCACGATCCCGTCCTCTCGTCCGACGCCCCCCGGCTCAACGCTCCCCTGCACGCCGACCCCGCTGGGTTCGACCGCTACGAGGCCGCCCCCATCGGGTCGCAGGAGATCGAGGCGCTGGAACGTTCCGTGGAGGTGTTCCGTGCGTGGGACGCCTCCCACGGCGGCGGACTCCAGCGCAAGGCCGTGGTGGGCCAGCTCAACGAGGTGGGCGGCATGCTCGCCTACCGTCACCCCGACCATCTCCAGCGGCGCCTGTGGGGCGTCGCCGCCAACCTGGCCGTCCTCGCGGGCTGGATGTCCCACGACGTCGGCCTCGAACCCACCGCCCAGAAGTACTTCGTCATCGCCACCCACGCGGCACGCGAGGGGGGCGACCGGCCCCGCGCGGGCGAGGCCCTCTCCAGAGCCGCACGCCAGATGATCCATCTGGGCCGGCCCGACGACGCCCTCGACCTGGTGAAGCTCGCCAGATCGGGGTCGGGGGAGGAGGCTCTGCCCCGTACCCGCGCCATGCTCCACACCATCGAGGCGTGGGCGCAGGCGTCCCTGGGGCGCGGGCAGGCCATGCGCCGCACCCTGGGCGAGGCGGAGGATCTCTTCGTCTCGGACAAGGGGGACGTAGAGCCGCCCGGCTGGATGCAGATGTTCGACGAGGCCGACCTGCACGGGATGGAGGCCCTGGCTTTCCGTACGCTCGCCGAACACGACCCGTCGGCGGCGGTCACCGCCCAGCGCCATGCCCGGAGGGCGCTGGACCTGCGGGTCAGCGGCCGGCAGCGGTCGAAGATCTTCGACCACATCTCGCTGGCCTCCGCGTGCTTCATCGCGGACGACCCGGAGCAGGCGGCGACCTACGCCCGGCTGGCGCTGGTGTCGATAAGGGAGACCTCCTCCCTCCGCACCTGGGACCGGCTGCGCGAGATGTACCGGCTCACCGGCCAGTACGCGGACTACGCGAAGATCCAGGATCTGCGGGAGGAGATCGAACTCTCCATGCCGAAGAAGAGCCAGGGGAAGCCGTCCGTGCTCGGCCCGGCCAGGAAGACGTACGGATCCGTCTAGGGCGCGTTCACCGGACGATCCGTCAGACCGTCGGTCCGTCCGGCCTGGCGACCATCACACAGGCGTCGTCGGGGCGTTCGGCCCCGCCGAGCTCCGCGACGATCGTCTCCGCGCATTCGCGCGCCGAGCGGGCCCGGGTCAACAGGGGGGCCAGCGCGAGGAGGTGATTCTGCCGTGCCTCCGTCCCGGCACGGTCCGCCCCGTCGGTGTGCAGGACGAGCACGTCACCGGGGAGGAGGTGGACGTCGGCCTGCTCGTACGCGGCGCCCGACGTCGCCCCGAGCAGCACGCCGTCCGGCGGTGTGAGCGCGCGCCCCGTCCCGTCGCGGAACAGCAACGGGGCGGGGTTCGCCGCCTGTGCCCATACGAAGGTGCCGGTGGCCGGCCGGTAGCGGGCACAGAGCGCGCTGCCGAGCGCGGGTTGCCGCGACGTCTCCAGGAGCTGGTTGAGATGTCCGAGGAGGGCGCCGGGCTCGATGCCCGCCACGGCCATCCCGCGCAGGGCCCCGAGGAGCATCGCCAGGGTGGAGGCGGCCGCCACGCCCTGTCCCGGGAGATCCCCGACCGTCACCAGGGTGTCCCCGCCGGGCAGGTCGAGGGCGTCGTACCAGTCACCGCGGGCCGTGGGCGACGACGCGGCGGGGAGATGGCGGGCGGCCAGGTCCAGAGCGGCCGGTCCGCTGCGCGCGAGCTCCAACGAGCCGCCCCGCGTGGGGAGTACGGCCTCCTGCAACTCGGCGACCAGCCGTTGTTCCGTCTGTACGAGGTGCTGCCGCCGCTGGACCGAGTCACGGGTGTCGCGCAACACCCGCTCGCTGTGGCGCAGGGTGCTGACATCGCGAAGGACCGCCCACATGGAGGCGGTGCAACCGCCCGTGTCGAGGACCGGTTCGCCCATCATGTGCAGCGTACGGACCCGGCCCCGGGCGGTGAGGACCCGGAACTCCCCGTCGATGGGCCGCCCGTCGATCAGACAGGCCGTCACCATCGCGGTGAGCAGGGCCTGGTCCTCGGGGAACAGCAGCGACGGCAGTTCGTCGAGCGACAGCGGGCCGGCCTCCCGGGGGCGTCCGAAGATCTCGTACAACTCGTCCGACCAGGTGACCTCGTCGGTGAGGAGGTTCCATTCGGCGCTGCCGACCCGGCCGGTGAGCGGAGCGGGACGCGCGGCGGCCGGGCGGGCGGTGCGTCCCTGGGCGGGGATGCCGTCCCGCACGCCGTCCGTCAGATCCGGCCTGCCGGCCCTGAGCTGGTCCAAGTGCGCGCCGAGATCGTCCAGTTGATGTACGGCCAGATCGCAGAGCGCGCGCTGCCAGCGCCGGAGGATGTCGTCGTCGTCCGCCTCGGCCGAGGCGTCCCGGCGTACGGCGTCCACGTCTCCGCGCAGCCTGCGGGTCTGCCTGATCAGGGCGTCGACCGAGCCCCGCTCAGGAGGCTGTGGGGCGGGACGGTCCGCGAACAGAGGGGACGGCATCTCGAACTCCGATGGGGCGGCGGCACTGCCTGGTCCGGATGATGGACCGTTAAGACTGTCGCACAGGCGCGGGAGGCCCGTAGGCCGATTGGCCACACTCGGCGGGGTCATGCGGAGGGCATATGCCAGCGGCTGCACATCGGGAGGCTTCGGACAGGCCCGCCGACCGGACAGTCCCACCGCTCGGGCAGCCCTGCGACACCCCCTTACGTGACCGGCAGACGATGGAGCGCCACCAGCAGGCGCCAGATCCGGGTGGCGATGCCCTCCGGGCTGTCCTCGATCAGCCCGTGCAGCCAGTCGGCCAGCACCCCCGCGAAGACCGCCGCCACCGCCGACGCGATCAGGTCGGGGGCGGGCGCGCCGGCGAGCGCGCGCTCCGCCCTGCTGCGCTCGCGCAGTCGGCGGTGGAGCAGTTCGCCCAGCGGCCCGCCGCCCCCCGGCCGCAGCAAGGTCCGGTACAGCGCCGCGTGCGGGGTCAGGCCCACGAAGAACGCGGTGAGCGGGGGCGGTGGCGTCCGTGGATCGGGAGCGCCCCGCCACGCGTGCAGGGCGTCCACGGCATCTCGTACGACCTCCGCGCAGGCGTCGACGGCCAGCGCCTGGAGATCGGGGTAGTGCAGGTAGAACGTCGCCCGGCCGAGCCCGGCCCGCCGGGCCAGCGCGGCGACCCCGATCTCTTCCAGCGGGCGCTCCGCACACGCGTCGAGCAGCGCCTGCCGCAGTCTGGCGCGGGTCCTGGCCGTCCGTGGATCGCCCCCGTCGCCGGGCGGGACGGCGGTCATCCGGCCGCCAGGACGACGGCCAGGGCGACCGCGCCGGGCAGCGCCTGGACGAAGAGGATGCGCTTGTTCGCGGTGAGGCCGCCGTACAGTCCCGCGACGGTCACGCAGATCGTGAAGAAGACCTGCACGCGGAAACCGGTCGGGTCGGAGACGATCAGCCCCCATATGAGCCCGGCGGCCAGGAAGCCGTTGTAGAGACCCTGGTTGCCCGCGAGGGCGGCCGTCGCCCTGGCCATGTCCGCGTCGAAGCCGGAGAGTTCACGGCCCTGCCGACGCTCCCACAGGAACATCTCCAATATCAGGATGTAGACGTGGAGCGCGGCCAACAGGCCGACCAGGACGTGCGCGGCTGTCTGCATGACGGGATCCCCCGGGAGAAGACTTCTGGACAGGTGTCCCGGAAGTCTAGGCACCTGTCCATCGGCTGCGGCTCCCCACCCCCCTTGCGGTGAGCCCCCTCCTTGCGATGCCCCATCGTAAGAGTTACGGTATCTAACAGAAGCAAGAGAGTGTTCGCATCGTCATCAGGTCAACCCCGAGGGAGCCCTCATGTCCGCCGCCGCATCCGTCACCGCCGCTACCGCCCGCACCACCCACGCCGTGCTCGGCGCAGGCGCCGCCGGGACCGCGCTCGCCGCCGAACTGGCCCGCCGCGGCCACGCCGTACGCCTGGTGGACCGGTCCGGCACGGGCCCGGCCCCCGACGGCGTCGAACGCCTCGCGGCCGACGCGAGCACCCCCGAGGGAGCCCTGGCCGCCGTGGCGGGCGCCGACGTCGTCCACCACTGCCTCAACGTCGCCTATCACCTCCAGGTCGAGGTGATGCCCCGCATCCAGCGGGCCGTCCTGGCCGCCGTGGAGAGGACGGGCGCGCGCCTCGTCGTCCTCGACACGCTCTACCCGTACGGCGAGACGCACGGGGAGGTCATGACGGAGGACACTCCCTGGCGGGCCACCTCGCGCAAGGGCCTGATGAGGGCGGAGCTGGACAGGATCTACCTGGAGGCACACCGCGAGGGCCTTGCCCGGGTCGTCCTCGGCCGCTCCGCCGACTTCGTCGGCCCCGGCGTCCTCCACTCGACCCTCGGCGGCGCGGTCTTCCCGGCGGCGCTGACCGGTGGAGAGGTCCCGGGCATCGGCGACATCGACCTGCCGCACAGCTATACGAACATCGAGGACGTGGCCACGGGCCTGGCGACCCTCGGCGAACACCCCGAGGGGGACGGCCGGGTCTGGCACCTGCCCACCGCGCCCGCCGCGACCACCCGGGAGATCCTCACCCTGATCGGGGAGCGCCTGGGCGCCCCGCTCACGATCGTCCCGCTTCCCGAGCCGCGCCCGTTCGGCCCGTTCGACGAGGTCTTCATGGCGGAGTACGAGGAGATGTTCTACCAGCACACCGAGCCGCAGATCGTGGACTCGTCCGCCTTCGAGAACGCCTTCGGGGTCCGGCCGATCCCGCTGTCGCGGACGGTGGACAGCACCCTCGCCTGGTACCGCGAACTGCTCGCCCCGGCGCGGGTGTGAACGGGCGCGTGTCCTGTCGGGCGCGTACCTGAACGAGTACGGGCGTGAATGAGCCGGGGCCCCCAGGGAAGCGCGTCCCCGGAGGCCCCGGCCAGCATTCCCCGTCGGGGGCGCTTGGAGTTAACGCGGTCAGTCTGGCCCGCGTGTGATCAGGTACGGCGGCGCCGCGCCGCGCTCACCAGATGGACTCCACCCATTCGGGGTGGTCGATGAACGGGTTCCGGTTGCGCTGGTACGACGTGTATATGACGTCGTTACGGCGCTTCTCGAACGTGTCCGGCGGATCCTGGTCGTTCCACCGCTTGAGCACGGACAGCTTCCCCATCAGGGGGTTGGAGCCGTTGTTGACCTTGTCGTTCGCTTCGAGGTCGGCCCACGCGTCGTCACCCTCGTACCGCACGGCCATGTACAGGATCATCCGGGCCACATCGCCCTTCACGGCGTTGCGCGGCTCGAAGGAGTCGGAGTCGGTGTAGTTGCCCGGCGCGCCCGCCACCGCGCTGCCGCCCAGGTCGAAGTCCTTGTTCCCGCGCGTCGAGTTCACCCCGACCTCGCTCGGCCGCAGGTGGTGGATGTCGGTGCCGGGTCCGGCCGACGTACCGAAGCCGCCGTGGGACTGGGCCCAGACGTGCTCGCGGTTCCAGTCGCCCGAGTTGCCGCCGTTGCTCGCCTTCGACTGGGACTTCCCGGTATAGAGCAGGATCACGTTCGACTTGTTCGCCGGGTCCTCGTCGGTGACCTTGAGGGCCTCCCACACCGCCGCGTACGAGATCTTCGTCTGGTTCTTGATGATCGAGTGCAGTGCTGTTCTGAGCTGGGGCCCGGTCTTGCCGAGCGCGCTCTGGTAGTACGTGTCGTCGAGCGCGGCCCGCGGGGTCGCGGCGGGCGCGGCGGGAGCCGCGGCGGCGGTGGTGGCCAGCACCGCGGTGGCGGCACAGAGGGCCAGCAGCGTGTGCCTGACGGTGTGTCGGCGACGAACCATGTGGGGGTTTCCCTTCGGGCGGGACCACCACGGCGCACGATTCACAGGGTCGGGAGTGGCACTGTGGTGGTCGTGCGGAACGGTTCAGCGGGAGCCTTCCACAGGAGCTGTGGACCTGGAGTGAACGCGCCGTGTTGGTCATGTGCAGGTCAAATCTATGAGGCGCGTGGGGTGGGAGAGTGGCCTGTGACGGCCCGTCAGGACACCGAACGGCGACCGGGTGCCCGGTTGTGGCGGGTCTGCGGCCATATCGCTGGGCGACGGCCATGGGTCCGCCGAACTTTGGTCCATACCTATCCCTTGACGGCCCCACCTCCTCTCCCTTAAATCAAGTATTGAAATAAGCGTCCGAGACGGCATCCCTGATCTTCACACCTCTCGGTGCCTGGAATGTCATGCGCATGCCCCCCACATGAAGTGATGTGATGACCTGTGCGAACCCCCTTGCGGCGCCGGATGGCGCTGTACGGCCTTGCCCTCCTGTGTTGCGCGAGCGCCATCGCGGCCGGCCCCGCGGGCGCGGCCACCGCGGCCCCCGCACCGGTGCCCGCCGCCGCGGCGGCGGTGACGTTCAACGACGACTTCAACGGTCCCGCCGGCTCCGGCGTGGACGGCAGCAAGTGGCAGTTGGAGACCGGCGACAACGTCAACAACCACGAGCGGCAGTACTACACCTCGGGTACCAACAACGCCGCACTCGACGGCGCCGGCAACCTGGTCATCCAGGCCCGCAAGGAGAACCCCAACAACTACCAGTGCTGGTACGGCCGGTGTGAGTACACCTCGGCACGGCTGAACACCGCCAACAAGTTCAGCGCGCAGTACGGGCGTGTCGAGTCGCGCATCAAGATCCCGCGCGGCCAGGGCATCTGGCCCGCCTTCTGGATGCTCGGCAACGGTGGCGGCGGCTGGCCCGCGCAGGGCGAGATCGACATCATGGAGAACGTCGGCTTCGAGCCCGGCACCGTCCACGGCACCCTGCACGGCCCCGGCTACTCCGGTGCCGAGGGCATCGGCGCGGGCTACACCCTCCCGGGCGGCCAGCAGTTCGCCGACGCGTTCCACACCTTCGCGATCGACTGGGCCCCGAACTCCATCACCTGGTCCGTGGACGGCATCGTCTACCAGCGCAGGACGCCCGCCGACCTCGGCGGCGACGCCTGGGTGTTCAACAAGTCCTTCTTCATGATCCTGAACCTGGCGGTCGGCGGCTACTGGCCCGGTGACCCCAACGGAAGCACGGTCTTCCCCCAGTACATGGTCATCGACTACGTCCGCGTCACCACCGGCGACACCGGCACCCCCGGTACGGGCAAGGCGATCAAGGGCCTGGGCGGCAAGTGCGTCGACGTGGCGGCGGCGAGCTCCGCGAACGGCACGCCGGTCCAGCTGTACGACTGCAACGGTTCGGCCGCGCAGCAGTGGACGGTCGGCGGCGACGGTACGATCCGCGCGCTCGGCAAGTGCCTCGACGTCAAGGACGGCAGTGTCGCCGACGGCGCGCAGCTCCAGATCTGGGACTGCAGCGGCGCCAACAACCAGAAATGGGCCACGCCCGCCGCGCTGGACGTCGTGAACATCCAGGCGAACAAGTGCCTGGACGTCCCGAGCGCCAACCAGGCCAACGGCACCCGGCTCCAGATCTACACCTGCAACGGCTCCGCCGCGCAGAAGTGGACGGTGAACGCCTCATGACGCGCGTACGGAAGTTCCTCAAGCCCCTGGCCGTGCTCGCGGCCCTGCCGCTCGCGGTGGGCGCCTCGATCGTGAGCACCTCCACCCCCGCCGCGGCGGCGGTCGGCACCATCACGGGCCTCGGCGGCAAGTGCGTCGACGTGGCGGCGGCGAGCTCCGCCAACGGCACGGCCGTTCAGCTGTACGACTGCAACGGTTCGGCCGCGCAGCAGTGGACGGTCGGCACCGACGGTACGGTCCGCGCGCTCGGCAAGTGCCTCGACGTCAAGGACGGCAGCGTCGCCAACGGCGGCCAGCTCCAGATCTGGGACTGCACCGGCGCCGCCAACCAGAAGTGGTCCGTCTCCGCGGCCCGCGACATCGTGAACACCCAGGCGGACAAGTGCCTGGACGCCACGGGCAACAGCTCGGCGAACGGCACCCGGCTCCAGATCTGGACCTGCACGGGCACCGCCAACCAGAAGTGGACCGCGCCCGCGGCCGGCGGGGGTGGCGGCGACACCCCGCCCCCCGCGCCCGGTGCCATGGCGGTCGCGCCGTACATCTACAACGGCTGGGGCAACCCGCCCAGCCCGGTCACGATCATGAACGCGACCGGCGTCAAGTGGTTCACCCTCGCGTTCGTGCTCAGCAACGGCTACTGCAACCCGCAGTGGGACGGCGGCCGTCCGCTCACCGGTGGCGTCGACCAGCAGACGGTCAACACCGTGCGCGCCGCGGGCGGCGACATCGTCCCGTCGTTCGGCGGCTACAGCGGCAACAAGCTGGAGAGCTCCTGCTCCAGCGCGGGCGAACTGGCGGCGGCGTACCAGAAGGTCATCAACGCGTACAGCCTCAAGGCGATCGACATCGACCTGGAGGCCGCCGCGTACGACAACCCGACCGTCCAGCAGCGGACGATCGACGCGCTCAAGACCGTCAAGGCCAACAACCCGGGCATCAAGGTCTACATCACCATCGGCACCAGCATCAACGGTCCCGACACCAGCCTGATCAACCGCGGCGCCGCGGCCGGCCTGACCGTCGACAGCTGGACGATCATGCCCTTCGACTTCGGCGGGGCCGGCCAGAACATGGGCACCCTCACGCTCCGCGCGGCCGAGGGACTCAAGACCGCGGTCAAGAACGCCTACGGGTACAGCGACGACACGACGTACCGCCGCATCGGCATCTCCTCGATGAACGGCATCACCGACGTCAACGAGACGGTGACCGTGGCGGACTTCCGTACGATCCTCGCCTACGCCCAGCAGCACCACCTCGCGCGGCTGACCTTCTGGTCCGCCAACCGTGACCGGCCGTGCCCCGGGGCGTACCCGAACAACGACACCTGCTCCGGTGTGAGCCAGCAGGCGTGGGAATTCACCCGCACGTTCGCCCAGTACGCCGGCTGAATCCTCAAGGAGCACCAGTGAATTCACGCACCGAAGGCGGCGGGATCCTCCGCCGCCGGACGGGACCGTCGGTGACGACGCTTCTCGTCGCGGCGGCGTCCCTCTGCACGGCGCTCGTCGCGCTGCCCGCCCAGGCAGCGCCGTCGAGCGCCCCGCAGACGGCCCCGCGAGCGGCCCAGGCCGCCGCGGCGCTGCCCACCGGCTGGGTCAACGTCGTCAACAAGGCCAGCGGCAAGTGTGTCGACGCGGCCGCCGCCGGCACGGCCAACGGCACCGCCGTCCAGCAGTACGCCTGCAACGGCACCACCGCCCAGAACTGGAGCCTGACGGACACCGGGAGCGGCCGCGTCAGGGTCGGCAACCGCAACGCCGCCAACCAGGTCTGGGACGTCAAGGACGTGTCCACCGCCGACAGCGCCGCCATCCAGCTGTGGCTGTACAGCAGTGGCCTCAACCAGCAGTGGCAGCCCGTGGAGGAAGCCGACGGGGCCTACCACTTCGTGAACGGCAACAGCGGCAAGTGCCTCGACGTGCCCGCCGCCTCGACCGCCGACGGCGTGGTCCTCGGGCAGTACACCTGCAACGGGTCCGCCGCCCAGTCCTTCCGGCTGACCGCGGCCGACACCCCGCCGCCCGCCGGCACCCCGGACCTCGGCCCCAACGTCCAGGTCTTCGACCCGTCGATGCCGGCCGCGACGATCCAGAGCCGGGTGGACGCGGTCTTCCGCCAGCAGGAGACCAACCAGTTCGGCACCCAGCGCCAGGCGTTCCTGTTCCGTCCCGGAAACTACAACAACGTCAACGTCAACGTCGGCTTCTACACCCAGGTCGCCGGCCTGGGCCTGAGCCCCGACGACGTCAACATCGGCGGCACGGTGCACGTCGAGGCCGACTGGTTCCCGCCGCAGAACGCGACCCAGAACTTCTGGCGCAGCGCCGAGAACCTCTCCGTCACGCCGCCCTCGGGTACCGACCGCTGGGCTGTCTCGCAGGCCGCCCCGTACCGCCGTATGCACGTGCGCGGCAACCTCGCGCTGGACGACGGCGGCTGGGCCAGCGGCGGCTTCATGGCCGACAGCAAGGTCGACGGCCAGGTCCGCTCCGGTACGCAGCAGCAGTGGCTGTCCCGCAACACCGAGTGGGGCAGCTGGACCGGGCAGAACTGGAACATGGTGTTCGTCGGCGCGAGGAACGCGCCCGCCGGCACCTTCCCCAACCCGCCCTACACCACGGTCGCGACCACCCCGCAGATCCGTGAGAAGCCCTTCCTGTACGTGGACGCGGCCGGCGCCTACAAGGTGTTCGTACCCGCCCTGCGGAACAACTCGTCCGGCACCACCTGGAGCGCCGGCGCCCCCGCCGGTACGTCCGTCCCGCTGGACCAGTTCTACATCGCCAAGCCCGGCGCGAGCGCCGCGGACATGAACGCGGCCCTCGCCGCGGGCAAGAACCTGCTGGTCACGCCGGGTGTCTACCACCTGAACCAGACCCTCAGGGTCACCCGCCCCGACACGGTCGTCCTCGGTCTCGGCCTCGCCACCCTCATCCCGGACAACGGCATCACCGCCGTCTCCGTCTCGGACGTCGACGGCGTGAAGGTCGCGGGTCTGCTCATCGACGCGGGTCCGGTCAACTCCCAGCGTCTGATGGAGGTCGGCGCCGACGGCTCGAACGTGAGCCACGCGGCCAACCCGACCTCGCTGCACGACGTGTTCTTCCGGATCGGCGGCGCGGGCGTCGGCAAGGCGACCACCAGCCTGGTGGTCAACAGCCGCAACGTCATCGGTGACCACATGTGGATCTGGCGCGCCGACCACGGCAGCGGGGTCGGCTGGACCACCAACACGGCGGACACCGGCCTGATCGTGAACGGCGCCGACGTCACCATGTACGGCCTGTTCGTCGAGCACTACCAGAAGCACCAGACCATCTGGAACGGCAACGGCGGCAAGACGTACTTCTACCAGAACGAAATGCCCTACGACCCGCCCAACCAGGCGGCCTGGATGAACGGCAGCACCCAGGGGTACGCCGCGTACAAGGTGGCGAACACCGTGACGAGCCACGAGGCGTACGGGCTCGGAAGCTACTGCTTCTTCAACGTCAACAACGGGGTGACCGCGGAGCACGCGTTCGAGGTTCCCAACACCCCGAACGTGAAGTTCAAGAACATGGTGACCGTGTCGCTCGGCGGTGTCGGGACCATCCGGCACGTGATCAACGACAGGGGCGGCCCGTCGAACTCGTCCACGAACGTGGCGAACCTCGTCAGCTACCCGTAACACCGCACCACCCGTCACACCACCTCAGGAAGGCCCCGGGCGTCCCGCGCGAGCGGAGGCCCGGGGCCTTCCCGCTGCCCTCCGTACGGACCCCGCCGACGGGCGCTGATGCCCTGCGGACATCACCATCGACACAAGAGGTCTTGGACGGGTCCCCGTCCGCCGGGCGATCGTGGAGGAGCCGGCCACACTCCGGGGCCGGGCTTTTGGAGGCACAACATGTCAGTCACCAAGGTGTTCCTCACGGGCGGCTCCGGCTACGTCGGCCGGCCCACCGTCGCCGCACTGCTCCGGCACGGTTTCACCGTCACCGCGCTCGCCCGCAGCGAGCACTCCGCGCGGACTCTGTCCGACCTGGGGGCGGAACCGGTACGGGGCACCCTCACCGACACCGCCGTCCTGCGCGAGGCCGCGTCCCGCGCGGACGGCGTGATCCATCTGGGCTCCGACGTCGGCCCCGGCGGCGACGAGGTCGACCGCGCCGCCGCCGAGGCCCTCCTCGACGGGGTGGGCGCGGGACCGTACGTCCACACGGGCGGGGCCTGGGTGTACGGCGACACCGACGGGGTCATCGACGAGGACGCGCCCCAGAAGCCGCCGGCCATCACCGCGTGGCGCCGGGCCAACGAGGACCTGGTCCTGGCCCGCGCGACGACCGGGGGACACCCCGTGCTCGTGATGCCGGGCGTGGTCTACGGCCACGGTGCCGGACTCATCGAGATGTTCTACACCGCCCCGGCGCGCGAGCGCGGCGCGGCGCCGGTGATCGGCGACGGCCGCAACCGCTGGGGTGTGGTCCATGTCGACGACATCGCGGAGCTGTACGCGCTGGCGCTCGGCGCGCCCGCCGGGTCGGCGTACATGGGGGTCAGCGAGGAGGCACCGACCCAGGCCGACATCGCGGCGGCCGCCGCCGAGGCGGCGGGACACCCCGGCCGTACGGAATCCCTGACGCTGGAGGCGGGCCTGGAGCGGATGGGGCCGATCGCCGAGGCCTTCTCCCTGGACCAGCGCATGACCAGCGCCCGGGCCCGCAGGGACACCGGCTGGCAGCCGCGGCACGTGGACGACGTACTGACGGAGATCGCGCGGCCCACGCAGGCCTGAGCGAGCGGGCCCCCGGCGTCTCCGCCGCCGGGGGCCCGCTCTCACGGCAGGGGTTCCACCTCCAGGAACCGCCGCCTGCTGGGACCCCGGTACAGCAGCGCCTCCCACCCCAGGCGCCCCAGCTCCGCCGCGCAGCCGCCCAGCGCGCGCTCCTCGTCCTGGGCCGCCCCGCCGCCGGGCGGACCCACCCACTCCACCCGTACGGTCCCCGGCCGCTCGCCCTCCCGCACCTGGAAGCCGGTCGCCACCCGCCGCCCGGCCGCGTCCACCGCGGACGGCGCGATCCCCGCCGCCTCCAGCACGAGCGCCACGGCCCGCACCGGCCGCTGCCGCTCCCACGCCGCCGGTACGGCCACGGGGTCGCCGGTCCCGGTGTGCGTCAGCCGGCGGATCTGGAGCAGCCCCTCGAAGGCGACCCGTACCTCCGCGGCCCGCACCCGGGGCGCCGCACCGGGCACCGGCCCGTCACCCGTCGCCGCCTCGAACCCGCCGTCGCCGCCCGCCCCGTGGCCCGGGGCCCCGCCGCTCCGTACCCCGTCGTCCCCCGCCATCGCCCGCGCCCCTCGTTCCGTCGCCCTGTGCCGTCCCGGAGACTGTGCCACGGCGTGCGGAGCGCGGGCGCGGCTCAGTTCGCGCCCTGCACCCGCCGGCGGAGGTTGGTCAGCGCGTAGTGCTGGCGGGACTTCACCGTCCCGGGCGGTATGCCCAGGATTCCGGCCGTCTCCTGCACGGTCCGGCCGCAGATGTACGTGTGCACCAGCACCTCGCGGTGCTCCACCGACAACTGCCGCAACAGGTGGGTCGCGTCGACCGACGCGAGCACGGAGTCCGCGTGGTCCCGCTGCGCCATGTCCTGGTTGTCCGTGCCCACCGTCTCGTACCGGTTGGGGGCGCTGCGCATCCGGTCGATGATCAGGTTGCGCGTGACCGTGAGCAGCCAGCCACGGACGGAACCGTCCGTGCTGTACAGCCGCTCGGTGTGGCGCCAGGCGCGGATCATCGTCTCCTGGACGACGTCCTCGGCGAGCTGGCGGTCGCTCAGCAGCTTCTCGGCGTACGCGAGCAGCGCCTTCCCGTGATCTGCCACCAGTACGTGGAGGAGCTGTTCCTGGCCGGCCTGCGAGGAGGCCTTCGGTGCCGTGATGGGCTTCATGTCCTGGTTCCTGAGGGGGATCGTGCCGGCTCCGGGCGGGAGCGCCACCGAGCCTAGGCAGGACCCTGTGCCGAAAAAGTGACGGAAACCCGTCGGCCCCTCGGCGTCAGACCTTCAGCGCCGGTGAGTCGCGGGGCGACGGCTCGCCGAGGCGGTGGAGCCTGTCCCGGACCGCCTCGGCGTCCGGATGGTCGAAACCGTCGAAGATCTCCAGCGCGTGCGCCCAGGCCGAGGCCGCCCGTACCGGAGCCCCCAGCGCCGCCTGGGTGTCGCCGATGTGCACGAGCGTGTCCGCCTCCAGCGGGCAGTCGCGCAGATCGCGGTACAGGTCCAGGGCGTGCCCGTACGAGGCCAGGGCCTGCTGGTACCGGCGCAGGTGGTGATGGGCGTACCCGAGGCTGTCCCAGGCCGCCGCCTCGCCGTTGCGGTCCCCGATCTCCTGGTGCAGAGCCAGGGACTGACGGCACTGGCCGAGCGCCTTCTCGTGCTCGCCGAGCAGGATGTAGGTCCAGCCGACCTCGTTGAAGATGCTGCCGAGGCCGGCGGTGTGGGACGCCTCCCGGTAGTACACGGCCGCCTGCCGGTAGTGCTCCAGGGCCTGGAGGTGGCGGCCGAGCCCGTTGGACTGGTACGCGAGGTACCGATGGGCCCTGCCCATGCCGATCGGATCGTTCAGCTCCCCGTACAGCTCCAGCGCCCGGGACAGCTGGGCCCGGGCCTCGTCGTGGCGCTTCAGCCGTCCGCTGACAAACCCGAGGACCTGATGCGCGTGCGCCTGCCCGTACACGTCACCGAGCCGCTGCGCCGCCGTCACCGCGAAGGTCTGCAGGGTCAGCTGCTCCTGCCAGCGTCCGCGCCGGTCGAGGAACAGCTCCAGGATCGCGGCCAGCCGCCAGCAGTGGCCGGTCGAGCCGTACCGGGCGTCCTGCTCGACGGACGAGAGCAGGACGGAGCGCTCCCTCTCGATCCAGTCCGCGGCCTCCCGCGCGTCGGGGAAGGTGAGCGGACCGGAGCCGGGCGCGGCCGGCGGCAGCGGGAAACGCTCCCGGTGGGGCGCCATCGACGTGTCGGCGGCCAGCGCGGTGTGCAGGTAGTGGTCCTGCATCCGGTGGCGGGCGGCGGACCGGTCGTCCTTGGAGTCGTGCGCGTGCGCCAGCTCCGCGCCGTACGCCCGCAGCAGCTCGTGCGAGGCAAAGCGGCCCGGCGTCTCCTCGGTGAGCAGCTGCGCGCGGACCAGCTCGGCCAGCGGCGCCCGCGCCTCCGGCTCCCGGAGGCCGACCAGACTCGCCGCCGCGGCCGTCGAGCAGCAGGGCCCCGGGTGCAGGGCGAGCAGCCGGAACAGCCGCGCGGCGGCGGGGGAGAGGGTGCGGTACGACCAGGAGAAGACGCTGCGCGCGTCCGTGACGGGGTCCCCGCCGGCGAAGGCGTCGAGACTGCCGTGACCGCGGCGCAGCTCCGCGGCGATGGAGGACAGCGAGAAACCGGGGTGGACGGCGGCGCGGGCGCTGACGATGGCCAGGGCCAGCGGAAGACGGCCGCAGAGGGCGACGATCTCGTCGCCGGCGCCGGACTCGGCGGTGAGCCGGTCCGCGCCCAGGCGCCGGGCCAGGAACTCCCGCGCCTCGGAGACGGTCAGCACGTCCAGGGTGACGGGGCGCGCGCCGTCGGCCGCTATCAGCCCGTGGAGCTGGTTGCGGCTGGTGACGATGGCCAGACAGCCGGGTGCCCCCGGCAGCAGGGGGCGTACCTGCTCGGTGTCCCTGGCGTTGTCCAGCAGCACGAGCACCCGGCGGCCCGCGAGGAGACTGCGGTAGAGCGCGGCCTGCGCGTCCAGACCGGTGGGGATGCGGTTCGGGTGCACCCCGAAGGCGTCGAGGAAGGTACGTATCGCGTCGGCCGGGTCCATGACCGAGCCGGTCGGGTCGAAGCCGCGCAGGTTGACGTAGAGCTGCCCGTCCGGGAAGCGGTGGGCGACCTCGTGGGCCCAGCGCACGGCGAGCGTGGTCTTGCCGACACCGGCCATGCCCCCGATGGCACTGATCACCACGGCGGCCGGCCCTTCGCCCTCGTCGGGCAGCAGGGCATGGCTCCTGGCCAGCTCGGAGCGGCGGCCGGTGAACGCGGACAGGTCGGCGGGCAGCTGCGCCGGGCGCACCTTGGGCGCGTACGTCCGCTCCCCGGTGTTCCCGGGACCGGCCGGATCGTCGTTCCGCCCGCCGGCGGGCTCCATGGGCGGTACGGATTCGCCGGCGTCCCCGCCGCCGTCCTCGGCCGGGGGCACCACCGGGGGAGGTCCGGCCGGCACGCTCTGGCGCAGGACCTGCTGCTGGGCGGCCCGCAGCTCGGGTCCCGGGTCCAGTCCCAGCTCGTCGGCGAGCCGGGACCGTACCGCCTGATAGACGCCGAGGGCCTCGGCCTGGTGGCCGGTCGCCGCGAGGACGACGATCAGCCGGGCCTGGAGCACCTCGTCCAGCTGGTGGTGGGCTGCGGCGTGCCGGAGCGTGATCAGCACCCGTCCGGTGAGGCTCGGACCGGTCTCCAGCGCCCTCTCCGCGGCTTCCTTCACCACGGCGAGGTGCTCACGGTCGACGGCGGCGAAGACGGGGTGTGCCTGGATCTGCGGGGGAATCCCGGTGGCCGTGGGGCCGCGCCAGAGGCCGAGGGCCTCGATGAGCAGCTCGGTGGCGCCGGCCGGGTCCCCGGCCTCGGACGCCTGCCCGGCCGCGTCCCGCAGGGCGCGGAATCGCAGCAGGTCCAGCCCGTCCGGGTCGACGTCCAGGCGGTATCCGCCGGAGCCGCGCACCAGCCGCCGGGAGGCCGCGCGGGTCGGCAGATCGGGCTCCAGGAGGCGGCGCAGCGCGCCCACGTGCCGGTGCACCACGTTCACCGCGCTGTCCGGGGGATCCTGCCCCCACAGCACGTCGAGGATCTCGTGGACGGCCACCGGCTGCCCCGCCTGCGTCAGCAGCAGCGCGAGCAGGGCCCGCTGCTTGGGAGGGCCCAGTTCCAGCTCGGTTCCGTGACGCCAGGCTCTGACCGGCCCCAAAACTGAGAAACGCACAGTCGGCGAGTCTAGGCGGTCACTTCGCCAGGTGACGGGTCGGCGCACCCGTGGAACGGCAACAGGTGTGTTCCCGGGGGGAGTTGGCCGCGCAATAGATGCAGGTAACAGCTATTAACCGGATTTGCGTGACTGTACGGAGGCAACAAGAGACCCCGACCGGACGGGGGACGCCGATCGGGGTCGAATGAGGGGAGGGTGCGGATGGCGGTCGCCTCGCGGCGATGGGCTCCATGGGGCTTCAGCCGAACGATCTTCCCCATGGGCGATTCTCAAATGGGGCCCGGGGACACTGTTCCATCCGCATCCTCAGTGTGTTCAACGGCGGCCCCCCCGGAGAATGTTCCCGCCGCCGTCCCGGGCCGTGATCAGGACGGGAACTCGTCCTCGGGCACCTCGCTGGTCGTCGCGTTGCCACCGATCGTCTTCTCCAGGGAGAAGGTCAGGATCGTGTACTGCGTGCCGCCGGAGACCTGGCGGGTGTTGAAATCCGCCTTGTCGTCGAACTTCTGGAACGAGCAGTCACGGGTGAAGGACCTCTTCGACGAATTCCAGTCCGTGCCCGAGGCGAAGTACACGGTGTACGCGCCGTCGGCGACGCGCCGGACGGTCGCGTCCTTGCCCTTGCGTATGTAGACGGTGAAGTTGGTCCGCTGCCCCTTGGCCAGGGTGACCACCGCGTCGGACGAGGTGCCGTTCTTGATGACGAGCCGGCCGAGGCCCCCCTGCCGCCGGTCCCTCACGAGGGAGTTGTTCCCGAGCCGCCGGTGCTTGGCCTTTTCCGTACGGGGCAGCTTGAGGTCCACGGCGTAACCGAGCGCGGTCAGCGCGGCGTCCGCCTCCCGCACGGACCCCAGCGCGTCGTCCGAGCGCAGGGTGATCCGCGGCGAGGTGGCGCAGCGCCCGCCGCCCGACTGCGCGTCGACGAGGCTGATGCCCAGGTCACGCACGGCGTCGGCGAGATCGCTGTGGGCGCTCCAGGCGTCGTCGGGCGCCCGCTCCAGGTCGAGCAGGCCGGCGGCGGTGTCCGCGGCGGTGCCGGCCGTGTCGAGCGCGGTGTCGAGCGCCTTGCCCTCGCCCGCGCGGTCCACCTTGCGGAGGGCGGTGTCGAGCGGGGCGACGATCTTGGCGAGTGCGTGGCGGTAGGCGGTGGGGTCGACGGGGGTCGGGGTCGGGGTCGGCGTCGGTGCCGGGGCTGTGGCTGTGGCCCGGTTCTTGGGCTCCCCGCTGCTGTCCCCGTCCCCGTCCCCGTTGCCGGAACACGCCGTCAACGGCAGCGCGAGTGCCAGCACGGCACCGAGCGCGGTAGCGGTTTTTGACCTGCGCGCACGTAAAAGCTTCACCCTGTTGCCCCCCGTCCCCCTGCGGCACCCGGTCCGGTGCCGCACACGCAGGCTTGATACCCAGGGCCCGCCCCCGCGATACCTCCCTGCTGGCGTCCGCGCGGGACCGGCCTTACGGTGAAGGTGCACTGACTCGAAGTGACCTGTGCGGTCGGACGGGCGGCGGCGATATGGCGAACAACGAAGAGCGGACCGGCGGGCTGATCTGTGGCCATCTCGCGGATGTGGACGAGGTGACGCCCGACAGCGAGGACAGCTGCCTCGATTGTGTGGCGCTGGGTGACAGCTGGGTGCACCTGCGGGAGTGCCAGACGTGCGGGCACATCGGCTGCTGCGACTCGTCGAAGAACAAGCACGCGACGGCGCACTATGAGGCGACCGGGCATCCGTTGATCCGGTCTTACGAGCCGGGGGAGGGGTGGTGGTGGTGCTACGAGGACGAGATCGTCTTTGAGGTCGAGGGCGTTGCGCCTGTGCGGTGAGGGGTGTCCGCGCGGGTTACTGATTGTCCTCAATCGCCGGACGGGCTTGGTTGTGCCCGCTGCGGCCCGGGGGCCTGGGTGCGGGTTGTTGCCGGGGGCCGGGCAGGGGTCGTGTCCTGCACTGCATGTTTTACGTCGCGTTCGGGGACTCCGGACATTCACGGTAGTCACGCGACACAAAACACGCTCTACGTTCCGGACACGACCCCTGCCCGTCCCCGTTTCACGCCCGCGTCAAGACAAACCCCGGCCCGCCCCGGCGTTGGAGGGCACGGGGGCACCATCCAGCCCCTCCGGCGTTTGAGGACATCAGTAAGCGGCACTGTCCACCGGGTGGAGGTGAGGCTCCCCGGACCGGCGGGGTCGTTGAGCTCACCCTCGGCGTGAGGGGGGTGGGGTCGGAGGAGGTGCGTGTGTCCGGACGTAAAGCGTGTTTTGTGGCGCATGACTACCGGTGAACCAAACAAGTCCCTGAGGCGCCGTAAAACATGCAGTCCGGACATACGTACCTCCGCAGGCCCCGCCCCCCGTCACCACGACAAACCCAGCCCGTCCGGCGATTGAGGACATCAGTAACCCGCGCCAAACGCACCGGGCAGAGGCTACCGCGACGTCACCGTGAAGAGCGCACCATCCGGGTCACGCAGAGTCGCCTCATCGAGACCCTCCGTCGCCTCCGGAGGCGAGATCAACACCCCGCCGTCCTTCACCGCCGCCTCCACCGACCCGGAAACCTCCGGCACCCGGAAGTACACATGCCACCGCGGACGCAACTGCGGATCCGGCGTGGCCTGCACCGCGCCCCCGCGGATCCGCGCCACCACCTGCTCGTCCTGCCGCAGCACCGCGTGGTCGTCCTCGTGGACGAGCGTGAAACCGTCCGCGGTCTCCGGCGCCCAACCGAGGACCTGCCCGTAGAATCTCGCCGCGTCGACCGTGTCGCGCGTCCGCAGTTCCAGCCAGGCCGGCGCGCTCCCGCGTCCCACCGTCCAGTCGGACCGCACCGCGCCCTCCCAGATGCCGAAGGCGGCCCCGTCGGGGTCCATGGCGAGCGCGGCGCGCCCCGTGTGGAAGGCCAGCGGCCCCACCGCCACGGTCGCGCCGCGTTCGCGGATGCGGGCCGCCGCCTCGTCCACGTTCGCGACGGCGAAGTACGGGGTCCAGGAGACCGCGACCTGGAGCGAGGAGGCGAGCGCGCCGATGCCGGCGACGGCCATCCCGTCGGAGAGCGCGACGCAGAAGTCGTCACCCAGCCCCGCGGCGCGGTAGGTCCAGCCGAGGACGTTCCCGTAGAAGGCCTGTGACGCGGAGAGTTCGCGTGAGAGGAGCGTCACCCAGCAGGGAGCTCCCGCCACAGCTTGCGAGTTGACCTTGTCGCGCTCCACACCGCTCACACCGCTCACTCCGCCCACGTCCGACTCCTCGAATGAGCCCCTACTCTGCCAGGCCGGCCCCGGAGCGTCGGCAGCCGGTCGCGATCGCACATCAACGCGGGTACGTTTTCAGCACCTTTCCCTTCCGGTCGGCGGCCAGATACGCGCCCCCGTACTCGTCGGACACGTAGACGAGGAGCACGGGCTGGTCGTCGGCGAACACCCACGCGGGCTCGACGATCAGGTAGTGACTGGTCGGCTTGCGTACGCCGAGATCGTTGTCCGCCTTGCGGAGCAGCTCGGGGATCTTGTCCCAGTCGAAGGACGTGAGGTCGACGCTGCCTTCCCCGGAGACGAGTTCCCGGCCGGGGCCCAGGCGGGTGGCCGCGCCGTTGCGGTACTCGTACCGGTCGAACAGCTTCTTCTCGCCCTTGACCAGCGCCTCGGCGGAGGCGAACTGCTCGTGCACCGTGAAGCTGGTGGCCTCCGTACCGCCCATGACGGGGTCGAGCGCGGCGATGATCTTCTTGACGGCCGCAGGCGACAACAGGTCCTCGGAGGCGGCAGGCGTGGGTGTCGGCGTGGGCGTGGGGGAGAGGGACCGGGACGGCGACCGGTCGGGCGCCGAGGCGGCGGGGCGGTCGGCGGACGGGCCGCCTTCGCCGTCCGTGGCGTCGGAGCCGCCCGACAGCGGCGACACGTACCAGGCGAACGTCCCGGCCACGGCGATCCCGGCGACCGTCGCGGCGATGGAGATCCTGCGGGCCAGGCGGACCCGCGCCGGCGTGTTCGTGGAGACGGGCCGCGGGGGCGCGTACGGAGGCGTCGGAAATGGCACCTGCGGCGGCGGCCCCGCAGCGCGCAGCCGCGTGGTGGGCGTACCGGGCATCGCGTCCGCGGGCTCCGGCCACCGCGCCCCGCGCTCCACCGCCGCCAGCAGCCCGTCGAGCGCCGCCGCGTCCGGCCGGGCGGCCGTGTTCCGGTCCAGCAGCGCCGCCAGTACGGGCGCCAGCGGCCCGGCGTGGACGGGCGGCGGTATCTCCTCGTCGAGCACGGCCGCCAGCGTGGCCAGCGCGGACGTCCTGCGCAGCGGATGCCGTCCCTCGACGGCGACGTACATCAGCATGCCCAGGGACCAGAGGTCGGACGCCGGGTTGCCCTCGTCGCCCCGGATGCGCTCGGGGGCGATGTAGTCGGGGGAGCCGATGAGCTCGCCCGTGGCCGTGAGGTTCGAGGACTCGCGCAGCGCGGCGATCCCGAAGTCCGTGAGCACGGGGCGGCCGTCGGCGCGCAGCAGCACGTTGGCGGGTTTCACGTCGCGGTGGTGGATGCCGACCGCGTGCGCCGCGCGCAGCGCCGACAGCACACCACGGGCGATCGTGGCGGCCTCCATGGGGGTCAACGGCCCTTGTTCCAGGCGTTCCTGGAGCGAACGGCCGGGCACCAGCTCCATGACGATCCAGGGATGCGCGACCTCCGCCGCGTCCACGATGTGATAGATCGTCACCACCCCGGGGTGATCGATCGCGGCGAGGGCCTGCGCCTCCCGCAGGACGCGCTCGCGCAGCACCCGCGCGGCCGTCGGGTCCGCCGCCATCATGGCGGGGTCCGGCGGCCGCACCTCCTTGAGCGCCACCTCACGGTGAAGGGCCAGGTCGCGGGCGCGCCACACGAGGCCCATACCGCCGCCGCCCAGCCGGTCGAGCAGTTCGAACCGGCCGTCGATGACACGTCCTTCGGATCCCCCTGGGTTCATGGCGCTCAGGGTACGAGGCGCCCGTGGGCACTTCCGCTCTAGGGCGTGTCACCGCAGCAGCAGTTGCAGACCGCCGAGCACGGTCGCCCCGATCACGAGCCGTTCGAAGAGCCGCTGGTCGATACGGTTCACACAGACCTTGCCGAGGTACGCGCCCGGCAGGACGAACAGGACCAGGACGGCGTCGAGCAGCAGGGAATGGACGTCGATCAGGCCCAGCCCCACGCTGAACGGGACCTTGGTCGTGTTGACGATCAGGAAGAACCACGCCGAGGTGCCGAGGAAGCCCAGCTTCTGGAAGCCCGCCGAGAGCAGGTACATCGACATCACCGGACCGCCCGCGTTGGCGACCATCGTGGTGAAGCCGCCGAGCACCCCGTACGAACCTGCCTTGACACGCCCGCCGGACGACACCGAGGCCTCCGCCCCGCCCCGCCGCCGCCACATCGTCACGCCGGCCATCAGCAGCAGGATGGCCCCGATGGACGTACGGACGGCGTCGTTCCCCGCCAGGAGCAGGAACACCGTGCCCAGCAGGACCCCCGCCGCGACCGCGGGGAACAGCCGCCACAGCGTGGGCCAGTGCGCGTGCCGCCGGTAGGTCAGGACCGCCAGGACGTCCCCGACGATCAGAATGGGCAGCAGGACGCCCGTCGACTCCCGTGCCGGCAGGACGGTCGCGAACACCGCCAGGCTGACGGTGTTGGCTCCGCTCACGGCCGTCTTCGAGAAGCCGACCAGAGTCGCCGCCGCCGCCAGTGCCGCGAATCCCCACCACGATATGTCCATGCCGGGAAGTGATGGTATGCCTTCCTGCCTGCGCGCCCTCCGCCGGGCACCGCGCGGTCGCCATGGCGCTCGGCGAGCGGTTCCGGCGTGGTGAGGTCCCGGGCGGTCGCGGTGACGCGGTCGCCCCGTTCCCGAGCGGCTTCGGTCCACTGCCGGCAGAGAGCGGTCAGCCAGGGATCGGCGATCCCTGGCTGAGTCCGGCGAAGCCCCTGATACTGGACACATGGACAGAGCTCAACTGGCTGATTTCCTGCGGGCCCGCCGAGAAGCGCTCCGGCCCGCGGACGTCGGGCTCGGGCCGGGCGTCCGGGGGCGGACGGCCGGACTGCGGCGCGAGGAGGTCGCGGCCCTGGCCACGATGTCCGCCGACTACTACGCGGGACTCGAACAGCAGCGCGCGCCCCAGCCCTCCCCGGCCCTGCTGTTGTCCCTGGCCCGGGCGCTGCGGCTGACCCTCGACGAGCGGGACCACCTCTTCCGGCTGGCCGGGCAGCACATTCCCGAACGCCACGCGGCGAGCGAGCACGTCAGCCCGGCGCTGCTGCGCATGCTGGACCGGCTCTACGACACCCCGGCGCAGGTCATGACCGATCTGGGCGAGACCCTCGCGCAGAACCGCCTGGCGAGGGCGCTGTTCGGCGACTTCGAGCACCGCACGGGCGCGGCGCGCAGCGGTGTCTACCGGTGGTTCACCGAACCGGGCGCCCGGTCCGCGTACCCGCTGGAGGAACAGCGGGAGGAGAGCCGGGTGATGGTCGCCGACCTGCGTGCGGCGCTCGTACGGCGCGGACAGGACCCGAGGTCGCGGGCCCTGGTGGCCCGGCTGCGGGCGGAGAGCGACGAGTTCGCGGGGATCTGGGCCGATCACGAGGTCGGTGTGCTCCGGGGGCGCCGCAAGCGGATCGTCCATCCCGAGGTGGGGGTGGTCGAACTGGACTGCCAGGCGCTCATCGAGGAGAGCAGGTCGCAGGTGCTCGCGGTGTTCACCGCCGCCCCCGGTACCCAGGCGCAGCGGCGGCTTGAGCTGCTGTCCGTGGTCGGCGCGCATCTCGCCGAGCGCTGAGCCGCGCACCGGCGGGTCGCGTACGGGTCGGGGGAGCGGGCCCCGGATATTCGGAGGACACCGGCCCGCCCGCCTCCGTACGCTCCCCGGAATGGACGTTGTGGGCACACCGATCATCGAGGCGCTGGACGGATACCGCGCGCAGGACCCGGCGGAGGCGGCCGACGTACGGCGCGTCCGCGAACTGGCCGGGACCGCGCCGGATCCGTGGCTCCGCTCGAACCCCCTCCACGCGACGGCCTCCGCGCTGATCGTGCACCCGCCGAGCGGCCGGGTGCTGATGCGCCGGCACCCGGGAATGGGCTCGTGGTTGCAGGTGGGCGGCCACGGCGACCCGGGGGAGAGCGAACCCCTCGCCGTCGTCCTGCGCGAGGGCGCCGAGGAGACCGGGCTCACCGACCTGACACCGTGGCCGGACGCGTCGCTCGTCCACGTGGCGGTGGTGCCCGTCCCCGCCCGGCGCGACGAACCGGCCCACGAACACGCCGACCTGCGCTTCGTCCTGGCCACGGCCCGGCCCGACGACGCGCGCCCCGAGCACCCCGACGCGCCCCTGCGGTGGCTGACCCCCGCCGAGGCCGTGGAGGACACCGCGCTGGCCAACGTCCGCGACACGATCCGGCGCGTGGAGAGGCTGCTCGCCGCAGCCGGGCGCTGAGAGGGGCGGGGGCACGCCCCCAATACGGGCGTGCCAGAGTGCTGCGAGACGACGAAGCAGGACGTACGTACGGGTCAGGCCCGCGCGTACGCACGCAGTGAAGGAGAACACCGTGCCCCGCACGCCCGGCCGGTCCGACGTCCCGGGCGGCCAGCCCCTCACCGTAAAGCCCCTCACCGCACAGCCCCTCACCAACTGGGCGGGCAACATCGCCTTCCGCGCGGCGCGGGTGCACCGCCCCGCCACCGTGGACGACCTGCGGGAGATCGTCGCGAGCAGCCACCGCGTACGGGCACTGGGCAGCGGGCACTCCTTCAACACCCTCGCGGACACCACCGCCGACCTGGTGTCGGTGGCAGGCCTGCCACCGACCGTGGAGGTCGACCCGGACGCCCTGACGGTGACGGTCGGCGCGGGACTGCGCTTCGCCGCGTTCACCGGGGCCGTGCACGCCGCGGGCCTCGCGCTCCACAACCTCGGCTCGCTCCCGCACATCTCCGTCGCCGGCGCCTGCGCCACCGGCACCCACGGCTCCGGTATCGGCAACGGCTCGCTGGCCACCGCCGTACGTGCGATGGACCTCGTCACCGCCGACGGCGGGCTGCGCAACCTCCGCCGCGGCGAGGACGACTTCGCGGGAGCGGTGGTCGCGCTGGGGGCCACCGGCGTCGTCACCCGGATGACACTCGCTCTCGTACCGTCCTACGACGTCAGGCAATGGGTGTACGACGGGCTGCCGTACGCGCGGCTGCGTGAGCGTTTCGAGGACGTCCTGTCCGCCGCGTACAGCGTCAGTGTGTTCACCCGCTGGCAGCCGGACGAGAAGGCCCAGGTCTGGCTCAAGCAGCGGGCCGGTGACACCGCCGCCGGTTCCGGTCCCGAGTACGGCGAGGACCGGGCGCCCGGCCGCTGGCTGGGCGCGACCCTGGCCGACGGCCCCCGCCACCCCGTGCCGGGCATGGACCCGGTGACCTGCACCCCCCAGTCGGGCGCCCCGGGACCTTGGCACGAGCGGCTCCCCCACTTCCGGCCCGAGTTCACCCCGAGCAACGGCGACGAGCTCCAGAGCGAGTACTTCGTGGCGCGCGAGGACGGCCCCGCCGCCTTCGACGCCCTGGCACGGATCAGCGACCGGATCGCGCCCGTCCTCCAGGTCGGCGAGATCCGCACGCTCGCGGCCGACGACCTGTGGCTGAGTCCGGCGTACGGACGCGACTCGGTGGCCTTCCACTTCACCTGGATCCCCGACACCGGGGCCGTCACCCCCGTGCTCGGCGCCATCGAGGAGGCACTGGCTCCGTTCGGTGTGCGGCCGCACTGGGGCAAGCTGTTCACCACCGGCCCCGAGCGGATGAGGGAGCTGTACGAGCGCTACGGCGACTTCGAGCGGCTGACCACCCGGCTGGATCCCGCAGGGGTGTTCCGCAACGAGCTGATCGCGCGGTACTTCCCCCGCTGACGGATCCCCCCGGTGGTTTCCGGCCGGCCCGGAATGTGATTTGTCACCGGATTTTTACCTGGGGCATAGCCGGGACCCAGTTTCGGTTCCTAACCTCGCGACATGCCCCGCATTCCCCCCGCGCGGCGCCCCGCGTCCTCCGCGCGGCGCCGGCACGCCCTCACCACCTCGTCCGCGGTGGTCCTGCTCATGACCGGATGCGCGGTGGCGGGCGGGTTCGACGCGTCCGCGCAGAGCCGCCCGGAGTCGGAACTGAGGGTGGGCGGCCTCGGGACGCTGAGCCTGCCCGCTTCCTCACCGGCCCCGCCCTCAGGGGTCGTACCCCTGCTCCGGACCCTGTTCCCCGACACCCCGTCGATCCCGTCCCCGTCGCCCCAGGCGTCCAGGAGCACGGCACGGGCCGTCGTACCCGCCGACCGGGACACCCTCCTCTCCGCGAAGCTCCACGACACGATGGCGTCCACCCCGGCCTCCCTGTCCGTGGCGGTGGTGGACCTGGACGACACGAGCCGGGCGCGGTACGGAGTCAAGGCGGGCCGGACGTACGACACGGCGAGCATCGTCAAGGTCGACATCCTGGCGGCCCTGCTGCTCAAGGCGCAGGACGAACACCGCGGGCTCACCGCCGCGGAGAGGTCGTACGCGTCCTCGATGATCCGCGTCAGCGACAACGCGGCGACGGACGCCCTCTGGGGGATCATCGGCGGGGCCGGCGGTCTGGACGCCGCGAACCGCCGCCTGGGGCTCAGGGACACCACCGCGGGCGCGGGCGGGCTGTGGGGCCTGACCCAGACCACCGCCCCCGACCAGCTGATACTGCTCTCCGCGGTGTTCGGCGAGGACTCCCCGCTGACCGCCTCGTCCCGGTCCTACGCGCGGACGCTGATGGGACGGATAGCCGACGGCCAGGACTGGGGGGTCTCGGCGGCGGGCAAGGCCGTGGGGCTGAAGAACGGCTGGCTGCCGCGCAGCGCGACCGGGCTGTGGGACATCAACAGCATCGGCGAGGTCACCGTGGACGGACACCCCTACCTGCTCGCCGTG
The DNA here is from genome assembly GCF_035961655.1 of Streptomyces sp. NBC_01317. Classification (NCBI taxonomy): domain Bacteria; kingdom Bacillati; phylum Actinomycetota; class Actinomycetes; order Kitasatosporales; family Streptomycetaceae; genus Streptomyces; species Streptomyces sp. NBC_01317. The sequence goes on from NZ_CP108393.1 coordinate 7,854,470, forward strand.
GTGTCGAAGGGCAGTGTCTCGATGGAGAGCGGGATCTCGCTGGTGGAGCGTGCGGCGAAGGCGGCCGTGTCGGCTCTGACCGCCTGATTCGCCCGCCGTTCCGGCCCGCGGGGACGCCGGGGGCGACCGCCTCTGCGCAAATGCGCCGATCTCGCGACAATGGAGGGATACCGCTCAAGTTGTCGTCGTGGATGAGGTGGATCCGGCATGCGTGCAGTTGTTGCGAACGCGGTGAACACACCGCTGTCACGGGTCGAGCGGGATGTCCCCGACATCGGCACCGGGGAAGTCCTCGTCAAGATGACCGCGTGTGGAGTGTGTTTCTCCGATCTCAGACTGATCCAGGGCGATTACCCCTTCGCCCGGTTCCCGGTGATCCCCGGCCACGAGATCACCGGAACGATCGCCGCGGTGGGCGACGGCGTCGCGGGACACCGCGTCGGTGACGCCGTGGGGGCGCAGTTCCTCTACGACTCGGACGGCTCCTGCGACTACTGCGTCAGCGGCGACCAGATCCTCTGCCCCCACAAGCGGATCACCGGCGTCGTCGCCGACGGCGGCTACGCGGAGTACGGCGTGTTCAAGGGCGCGTTTGTCACACCGCTGCCGAGCGGGCTCGACCCCGTCGCGGCGGCCCCGCTGATGTGCGCGGGCCTCACCGCGTTCAACGCGCTGCGCCGGGCGGACGTCCACGCGGGCTCGCGCGTCGCGGTTGTCGGCGCGGGCGGCATCGGGGCCCTCGCCATCCGGTACGCCATCGCCATGGGAGCCCGCGTCGCCGTGGTCGGCCGCTCGCGGCGGGGCGACGACCGGGCCAAGGAGATGGGCGCGGAACTGTTCGTGGCCGGCGCCGAGACCGATCCGGCGGTGGCCCTCAAGGAGTGGGACGGCGGAGCGAACGTCATCCTGAACGCCGCCCCCGCCACCGAAGCCGGGAACGCCACCGTGGGCGGCCTCGCCCCCGGCGGCACCCTGGTCTTCTGCGGATACGGCTCCGGGCCGGTCACCGTGCCCAGCCAGCAGATGGTCCTCAGCCGGCTGCGTGTGACGGGCAGCCCGTCCGGCTCCCCCCACGACCTGCGCGACACGCTCGCCTTCTCGGCCCAGCACGGGATCCTCCCCGAGATCACCCCGATCGACCTGGACGACGCGCCCGCCGCCGTGGACGGGCTGGCCACCGGAGCCCGTACGCACGGCAGGTCGGTCATCGCGTTCGACTGAGGGCGCGTCCGCGCGCCCCGTCCGCTTTTTTCCACAGGAGTTCGTCATGGGAAAGACGATCATCATCACAGGCGCCGGCTCCGGATTCGGGGCTCTGGCGGCCCGCGCGCTGGCCGACGCCGGCCACACCGTGTACGCGGTGATGCGCGACACGACCGGCCGGAACGCCAAGCGGGTCGACGAGGCCAAGACGTATGCCGAGGAACACCGGGTGGACCTGCGCACCGTCGAACTCGACGTCCTGTCGCAGGACTCCGCCGACACCGCCGTCAACACCGTCCTGGCGGCTTCGGGGCTGCTGGACGTGGTGGTGCACAACGCCGGTCACATGGTCGTCGGCCCCGCCGAGGCCTTCACCGCGGAGGAGCTGACCGGCGTCTACGACACCAATGTGCTGGGCGCCCAGCGGGTGAACCGCGCCGCCCTGCCCCACCTGCGGTCCCGCCGCGACGGCCTGCTCCTCTGGGTCGGCTCCAGCTCCGCCAAGGGCGGCACCCCGCCCTACCTCGGCCCCTACTTCGCGGCCAAGGCCGCCGAGGACGCGCTGGCCGTCACGTACGCCGCCGAGCTGGCCCGCTTCAACATCGAGACGACCATCGTCGTGCCCGGGTCCTTCACCACCGGGACCCAGCACTTCGCGACCAGCGGCCGGCCCGCCGACCGGACGGTGATCCCCGCCTATGAGGAGGAGTACGCGGGGCTGATGGGCCAGGTCTCCGGGCGGCCGGCCGATCTGGCCCCGGACGACGCGGACGTGTCGCAGGTCGCCGCCGCGGTCGTGGAGGTCGTGGACACCGAGCACGGCAAGCGGCCCTTCCGCGTCCATGTCGACCCGGCCGACGACGGCAGCGGCACGGTGAGCGCCGTGGCCGACCACATCCGCGCCGAGTTCCTCACCCGTATCGGCCTGGAGGATCTGCTGGTCCCGCACTGACGACCCCCGCACCGAGGGGGACTCCGCCGCCGGGTGCGGTCAGCGCGGTGCGAAACGCGTCAGGACGGTCATGGTCGGCCGCAGGTTCCGTACACCCGGCACACGGCGGGCGAGAGGAGCCACCGCGCCGAAGAACACCCCGTGACCCCGGGGGACCGGCACTTCCCGCACCTCGCTGATGCCCGGATGCGCGGTGAAGACCTTCCGCAGCTCGCCCGCGTTCATGCCCCACGGCATCGGCGGGGTGGTGTAGCCCTGCACGGTGGTCATCCCGCCGTGCGCCGTCCGCGTGCTGAACCAGCGCGGCACCGCGTCGAAGACGAGCGCGCCCCCCGGGAAGCGCTCGGCGCACCGGGCGATCAGCTCCCGCACCTCGGCCGGGCGCAGGTACATCAGCAGTCCCTGCGCGGTGACGAGGACACCCCGGGAGGTGTCGACCTCGTTCATCCACGCGGGATCGAGGGCGGAACAGGCGAGCGTACGGCGCCGCTCACCGTCGGGCAGCAGGTCCCGCCGGACGGCCACCGTCTCCGGCAGGTCGACGGAGAGCCAGTGCACGCGCCCGTTGTCCACCCGCCAGAACTGGGTCTCCAGTCCTTCGCCCAGCGCGACGACCGTGCCGTCGGGGTGTTCGGCGAGGAAGTCCCGTACCACCGAGTCGAAGGTCAGCACCCGCAGCGCCTGGCCCTGCGCGAGGAACGGGCTCGGCGGCCCGAACGTCTCCTCGAAGGGATAGTCGATGGAGTCCACGAGCGTGACCGCGTGCGGGTCCTCGAACGCGGCGACCGGCTGCCGGGCCGCGAACGAGCGGTGGTAGAGATTCCACAGCAGCGTCTCCGGGACGGCGGAGAGCGCGACCGTTCGTGGTGTCCCGTGGTCCATGGCGCTGGTCCTCCCGTGTTCGCCTGCGGTGTGCCTCTCCCATTCAACCGTGCCCATCCCCGGTGACCGACGAACGGGCAGCGGCCGAGCGCTACCGCGAATGCGCCGATCCGCCCCGGCGCGCGACCATGAGCGCGCCCCGCGGCGTTCCGTCGGGCCGCTCGCCCAGGTCCGGGAGGGGAAGCAGCTCGGTCGTGAAGCCGGCCCGGGTCAGATCGGCCAGCACATCCGGCAGGGGAAAGGTGCGGTAGTACATGACGAAGGACGGACGGCGTACGAGGTTGCGCAGCCGCATGACGCCGTCGAAGCCCCACAGCGTCCAGTACAGCCGCGAGCCGACCGGCGGCGGCGCCGGCACGGGGAAGACGAACAGGCCGCCGGGTCGCAGCGCCGCGTGGGCCTGGGCGAAGAGTCCGGGGCGCTCGGCGGGCAGGAAGTGCCCGAACGCGCCGAAGCTCACGGCCAGGTCGAACGCCGAGGTGAAGGGGAGGGCGCGGGCGTCGGCCCGTACCCAGCCGACGGCGGGTCCCGGGCGCGGATCGTCACCGAACCGGGCCGCGGCCTCGGCGAGCATGCCCGCGCTGAAGTCGACCCCGGTCACCCGCTCCTCGCACACCTGCCGCAGCACCCCCACCCCGGCCCCGGTGCCGCAGCAGAGGTCGACGCCCCTACGGAACGGGCCGAGCGGCCGTACCGCCCGGGTCACCGCGTCCAGCACCCGCTCCGGCGTACGGAACGGCGTGTGGTCGAACTTGGGCGCGAGCAGGTCGTAGCCGTGCTCGATGGAGGAGAGCGCCTGGACGGCGAGTTCGCGAAGGGTCGGGCCCTGAGGGGTGAACATCACTCAGGAGCCTAGTCGCGCACGCGGCGGCTCCGGTGCGGGGGGCGGGTCCGAGCGCGGAGAAAACACACATCGGTGGAATTTCATACGATCGCAATCAGGTGATCTCGACAGCGCGGCCCGTGGAGTGCAATTCTCCCGCCATGCACCTCAGAGCCCGAATCGGCTTTCCCGCCCTCTTTGTCGCCGCCGCTGTCACCGTCGGCGGCTGCGCCCCGCAGGACGACTCGGCGTCCGACGACGCCGCGTCCCCCGGAACGTCGGCCACCGCGCCGGCCTGCGACAAGGGGAAACTCGCCACGCACACCGCGGGCAAGCTGACGATCGGCACCGACAAGCCGGCGTACGCGCCCTGGTTCCAGGACGACCCGGCCAACGGCAAGGGATTCGAGTCCGCCGTCGCGTACTCCGTCGCCGAGGCCCTCGGGTACGGCAAGGACCAGGTCGTCTGGCAGACGGTGCCCTTCAACAACTCCTTCTCACCGGGTGCGAAGGACTTCGACTTCGACATCAACCAGGTCTCCATCAGCGACGAACGCAAGCAGGCCGTCGACTTCTCGTCCGGCTACTACGACGTGCGCCAGGCCGTCATCGCGCTGAAGAGCTCCCCGTACGCGAAGGCGAAGACGATCGCGGACCTCAAGGGCGCCAAACTGGGCGCCCAGGTCGGCACCACCAGCCTCGACACGATCAACGACGTCATCAAGCCCGGCCGGAAGCCGGCCGTCTACCAGAAGAACGACTTCGCCAAGTCGGCGCTGCGCAACAAGCAGGTCGACGCGATCGTCGTGGACCTGCCGACGGCCTTCTACATCACCGGCGCCGAGGTGACCGACGCCGAGGTCGTCGGCCAGTTCCCCAACGCGGGCGGCGCCACCGAGCAGTTCGGGCTCGTGCTCGACCAGGGCAGCAAGCTCACCTCCTGCGTCACCCGGGCCGTCGACGGGCTGCGCGGGAACGGCACGCTCGCGGACCTGGAGAAGCAGTGGCTGTCGGACGCGGTGGACGCTCCGGTGCTCAAGTGACCACTGGCACCATCCGCAAGGAGAACGGCGAGAACGGCGGGGGGAGCCCCGTCGGGGACACGTACACCCCCTCGGCGCGGCGGCTGGAGCGCGAGCGCTTCAAACGGGTCCGGGCCCGCCGCGCCACCGCGATCGCCGCCCTCTCCACCCTGGTGACCGGCGGCGTCCTGTTCGTCGTCATCACCGGTTCGCCCGGCTGGCAGCGCACCCGCGAGACGTTCTTCAGCGCCAAGTACGCCCGCATGGCACTGCCGGACGTCCTCGACGGCCTGCTCCTCAACCTGCGGCTGCTGGCGATCTGCGGTGTCTGCGTCCTCCTGCTCGGCCTGCTCCTCGCCGTCGCCCGGACGCTGCGCGGCCCGGTCTTCTTCCCGGTCCGCGCGCTGGCCACCGCGTACACCGACTTCTTCCGCGGACTGCCCCTGATCATCTGCCTGCTGATGGTCGTCTTCGGCGTCCCGGCCCTCCGGCTCCAGGGCGTCACCAACGACCCGGTGGTGCTCGGCGGCACCGCGCTCGTCCTCACCTACTCCGCGTACGTGGCCGAGGTCTTCCGCGCGGGCATCGAGTCCGTCCACCCCTCGCAGCGGGCCGCCGCCCGTTCGCTGGGGCTGTCCGGCGCGCAGACGCTGCGGTACGTGGTGCTCCCGCAGGCGGTACGGCGCGTGGTGCCGCCGCTCCTCAACGACCTGGTCTCGCTCCAGAAGGACACGGGCCTCGTGTCGATCGCCGGCGCGGTCGACGCCGTCTACGCGGCGCAGATCATCGCCGGAAAGTACTTCAACTACACGCCGTACGTCGTCGCGGGCCTCGTCTTCGTCGCGCTGACGATCCCGATGACCCGCTTCACCGACTGGGTCACGGCCCGGATGGACCGGCGGCGCGCGCAGGGAGGGACCGTATGACGGCCGACCGAAACGACCGGAACGGGGCCACCCCCGTGCTGCGGCTGGAGTCCGTACGCAAGACCTTCGGCCGGGACCGCGTCATCCTGCGGGACGTCAGCCTCGACGTCCCGCAGCACACCGTGACGGCGCTGATCGGCGCCTCGGGCTCCGGCAAGTCGACGCTCCTGCGGTGCGCCAACCTCTTGGAGGAGATCGACGACGGGGCGATCTTCCTCGACGGCGAGGAGATCACCGACCCCCGGGCCGACCCGGACGCGGTGCGCCGCCGTATCGGCGTCGTCTTCCAGGCGTACAACCTCTTCCCGCACATGACGGTCCTCCAGAACGTCACCCTCGCCCCCCGCCGGGTCCTCGGCGTCGAGCGCGCCGAGGCGGAGGCGGGCGCGCGCGAACTGCTCGCCCGGCTGGGCCTGGCCGACAAGGCGGGGGAGTACCCGGACCGCCTCAGCGGCGGCCAGCAGCAGCGCGCGGCGATCGTCAGGGCCCTGGCGGTACGGCCCCGGCTGCTGCTCCTCGACGAGATCACGGCGGCGCTCGACCCCGAGTTGGTGGGCGAGGTGCTGTCGGTCGTACGGGACCTCAAGGGCGAGGGCATGACGATGGTGCTGGCCACCCACGAGATGGGCTTCGCCCGGGAGGTCGCGGACCAGGTGTGCTTCCTGGACGACGGCGTGGTGCTGGAACGCGGCACCCCGGCCGAGGTCTTCGGCGCACCGCGCGAGCACCGCACCCAGCAGTTCCTGCGCCGGATCGTGGAGGCGGGCCGGCTCTGAGGGAGCGGTCCGTGAGTCCCTATTCAGTCCTGTCCCTGTCGTTTGTCGTGGACAGCCAGTCGGAAATGGAATCCCACAGCAGGGAGAGCATGGGGGGATCGGCCATGTCGTCGTGAGAACACGGCAGCCGTGACTCGCTGATGTGACCGGCCGTATAGGGCTGCCACATGAAACGGCCCGAACCGTCCTCCAGTTCGTCCGACGAGACGAAGAGGAGGTCGCCGTGAAATCTGCGGGGGTAATGCTTCACGTAGATACGGGTGTTGTTAGCGATGATTCGCGCCCGTACTTCGGCCTCTTCCTCTGAGATCTCGTTACGGAAGTAGTCCGGAAGTCCGGCGAGATCATGGAGAGAAGGCGCCTCGTCGAGTTCTGCCGAATCCTCCGCCGCCGAGCCGGGCGTGTCGAGCGGGGCGGGTGCGTAGCCTCCCATGATGACGAGCGCCACGTGCTGGCCGTCTTCCTGTAGTTGTACGGCCATCTCCTGCGCCACGCGGCCTCCCATGGACCACCCCACCAGATGATAGGGACCGGACGGTTGCACGGTGCGCAGTTCTTTGACGTATTCCTCCGCCATTTCCCGGATGGATCCCGGCAACCCGCCCGCGTTGTCGACATCCCGCGCCTGAAGGCCGTACAAGGGGATGTCAGCGGGTACAAATCCGGCCAGAGGCGCGAAGCACCAGCTCAGCCCGGATCGCGGATGGACGCAGAAGAGGGGCGGCCGGTTCCCGTGCGTCCTGATGGGAAGAAGCGTACGAAGCGAGTCCTTCATCGCGGGAAGACTGAGCCGATGTGCGAGTCCGGCGACGCTGGGTGCTTGCATCAGCATCTGGACGGAGACATCGACGCCCATGACCGAACGAATCCGGCTCACCAGCTTGACCGCCAGAAGTGAATGTCCGCCGCGTTCAAAGAAGTTGTCCTCGACGCCGACGTGAGGCACATTCAGTTCTTCGGCGAAGATCCCGCACAGGATTTCCTCCTGGACCGTCGACGGCCCCCGGCCTCCGTCGGTCGGCTGATGGTCCGGAGCGGGCAGGGCCCGTCGGTCGAGCTTGCCGTTCGCCGTCAGCGGGAGAGCTTCCAGGACCACCAGGGCGGACGGCACCATGTACTCCGGCAGCATCGCGCCGAGGTGGGCGCGCAGGCCGGCACTCTCCGGCTGGGGAGTGCTGCCACCGCTGGGGACGAGGTAGCCGACCAGGCGCTGGTCGCCGGGACGGTCCTCCCGTACGACCACCGCCGCCTGGGCCACGTCCGGGTGGGCGATCAGCGCGGCCTCGATCTCGCCCAGCTCGATACGGAACCCACGGACCTTCACCTGGTCGTCCGTACGGCCCAGATACTCCAGCTGCCCGTCGGCGTTCCAGCGGGCCAGGTCGCCGGTGCGGTACATCCGCGCACCCGGGGTGAACGGGTTGGCGACAAACCGCTGCGCGGTCAGTCCCGGCCGGGCGTGGTAGCCACGGGCCAGCTGGGCGCCGGAGACGTACAACTCACCGGCGACACCCACCGGCACCGGCCGCAGCGCCGCGTCCAGGACGTAGACCTGGGTGTTCCACACCGGACGGCCGATCGGCGCGGCACCCCGGGGCCATGCCTCCCGGTCCGCCGGCAGGGTATGGGCGGTGACCACATGGGTCTCGGACGGACCGTAGTGGTTGTGCAGCACCGTCCCGGCCGTCCCGCACAGGTCACGGATCCGGTCAGTGAGCACAAGGGCCTCTCCGGCCTGGGAGACATGACGCAGCCACGGCAGGTCCGTGCCCCGCTCCGCCAGAGCCTCACCCAGCGCGTCCACCATCATCTGGGGGGCGTACAGCTCGGTGGCCTTCTGCTCCCGCAGCCACGCCACGAATTCTTCGGGGTCACGCCGGATCTCTTCATCGGGTATGACGAGTGTCCTGCCGTCCAGGAGGGCCGAGAGGATCTCCTGGGCCGAGACGTCGAAGCTGATCGCGGTGAACTGGGCGACCCGCGAACCGGGCTCGGCGGGGATGGCGGAAGCGTGCCAGGAGAGCAGGTTGACCAGCGCGCCGCAGGACATCACCACCCCCTTGGGACGCCCGGTCGAGCCGGAGGTGTAGATCAGGTACGCGGGGTGCTGCGGCAGCAGCGGACCGGTCCGCTCCTCATCGCCGGGAACGCCGGCCGGCAGTGCGCCGAGCTCGGCGGCCACCGCCGGGTCGTCCAGCACCAGCGCGGGCCCGGTGGCCACGCGCCCGGCGACCTCCGTGGTGGTCAGCGTCAGGGAGGGGGCGGCATCGGCCACCATGAAGGCGATCCGCTCGGCCGGGTACTCCGGATCGATCGGGAGGTAACCGGCGCCCGACTTCAGCACCGCCAGCAGAGCGACGATCAGGTCCACCGAGCGGGGCACGGCCAGCCCGACGATGCACTCGGGACCGATACCGCGACGGATCAGCAGCCGGGCGAGCCGGTTCGCACGCGCGTCGAGCTCCGCGTACGTCACCTCGGTGCCGTCGAAGACCACCGCGACCGCGGCAGGATGTTCGTCGGCGCGGGCCTGGAACAGCTCCGGCAGCGTCGTCGCGGGCACCTCCTGGGCGGTGGCGTTCCACCCCGACACCACCTGGTGCCGCTCCTCCGCCGACAAGACGTCCACGCCGCTGACCCGCCGGCGCGGTTCCCTGGTGACGGTGTCCAGGACGCGGACGAACCGTTCGGCCAGGGTCTCCACCGTCTCGCGGTCGAACAGGTCGAGGGCGTAGTCGACACCGCCGTGCAGACCGGCCGGGCGATTGCCGTTGCCGTTGCCGCTGTTGGCACCGGCGTCGGTGTGGAAGGTTTCGCTCAGGCTGAAGAACAGGTCGAATTTGGCTGCCGGTTCGCCGGTGGGCAACGGTTCGGTGCGAATGCCCGGCAGGTCCAGTGCCACCTGGGTGTTGTTCTGCAAGGTGAGCATGACCTGGAAGAGGGGGTGGCGGGCCATCGAGCGGGCCGGCGCGAGGTCTTCGACCAGCCGTTCGAAGGGCACGTCCTGGTGAGCAAACGCGGCGAGGCCGTTTTCTCGGACCTGTTCCAGGAGGCCGGCGAACGACGGGTCGTCGGACAGATCGGTGCGCATGACCAGGGTGTTGACGAAGAATCCGACCAAGTCGTCCAGTGCCTCGTCGGTGCGTCCGGCGACCGGGGTGCCCACCGGGATGTCACTGCCCGCGCCCATCCGGGACAGCAGTACCGCCAAAGCGGCCTGGAGCACCATGAACACGGTCACGCCCTGGGAGCGGGCCAACTCGGCGACCCGGGAGTGCACGTCCGCCGGCACGTGGATCTCCACCTGGCCGCCGCGGTGCGAGGCCACGACCGGCCGCGGTCGGTCGAACGGCAGCACCAGCTCGTGCGGCACCCCGTCCAAAGCCTTCCGCCAGTAGCCCAGTTGCTCGTTCAGCAGACTGTCCGGGTCCGTCTCCTCGCCCAGCAACTCACGCTGCCACAAGGTGTAGTCCGCGTACTGCACCGCCAACGGCTCCCAGCCGGGTGCCCGCCCGGCGGTACGGGCGGCGTACGCGACGGAGACGTCCCGTGCCAGCGGTCCCATCGACCACGCGTCGCCGGCGATGTGATGGACGACCATCACCAGCACACACTGGCCCGGCCCGACCCGCAGCAGCCAGGCCCGCACGGGAAGCTCGGCCGCCAGGTCGAACGCATGACCCGCCAGTCCGGCAATTGCCCCTGCCAGACCCTCCTGCTCCACGTCGACCACCGGCAGATCAAAAGAGGAAGGCGGGCGAAGGACCCGCTGATACGGCCTGCCCTCATCGGCGCCAAGCACCGTCCGCAGCACCTCGTGCCGACCCACCACATCGCCCAGCGCCCTCCGCAACGCCTCGACGTCCAGGTCACCGGTCAGCCGCAGAGCCACCGGAATGTTGTAGGTCGCCGACGGCCCTTCCAACTCGCCCAGGAACCACAACCGTTGCTGGGCGAACGAGACCGGTACCGCCTGGGGCCGTGTCATCGCCACCAGCGCGGGACGTGCCGCACCCGAATCGGTCAGCCGCCGCGCGAGTCCGGCCACGGTCGGCGCCTCGAACAGCGCCCGCATCGCGACCTCCACGCCCAGATCCGTGCGGATCCTGTTGGTCAGCTGCACCGCGAGCAGTGAGTGGCCGCCCAGCTCGAAGAAGTTGTCGTCCACGCCAACCGTGGGCAGGCCCAGGATCTCGGCGAAGACGGTGCACAAGATCTCCTCCTGCGCCGTGACCGGCCCCCGCCCACCGTCGGTCGGCTGGTAGTCCGGAGCAGGCAGGGCCCTGCGGTCCAGCTTGCCGTTCACCGTCAACGGCAGCTCATCCAGCACCACCAGGGCGGACGGCACCATGTGCTCCGGGAGTATCGCGCCGAGATGGGCGCGCAGCGCGGCACTGTCCGGCTGCGGAGCGTCGCCCCCGTCGGGGACGAGGTAGCCGACCAGGCGTCTGTCCCCGGGGTGGTCCTCACGTACCGTCACCGCCGCCTGGGCCACGGACGGATGGGTGAGCAACGCAGCTTCGATCTCACCCAATTCGATACGGAACCCACGGACCTTCACCTGGTCATCCGTACGGCCCAGGAAGTCCAGAACACCGTCCGGTCGCCATTTCGCCAGGTCGCCGGTGCGGTACATCCGCCGGCCCGGGGTGAAGGGGTTGGCGACGAACCGCTGCGCGGTCAGCCCCGGCCGGTTGAGATAGCCGCGTGCCAGGCCGGCGCCCGCGATGTACAACTCACCCGCGACTCCGACCGGCACCGGCCGCAACGCCGCGTCCAGCACATAGATCTGGGTGTTGGCGAGGGGTGTGCCGATGTGTGGTGGGGTGTTGTGTTCGTCGGCGGAGAGAGGGCTGGTGGTAGTGGCGCAGACGGTGGATTCCGTCGGTCCGTAGGCATTGACGAGACGGCGGCCGGTGGCCCAACGGGCAACCAGGTTCTGGCTGAGGGCTTCGCCGGCGGTGACGAGGGTCGTGATCGACGGGAGGCTGTCGGGTTCCAGGAGAGCGAGTACGGCGGGAGGCAGGGTGGCATGCGTGACTGACCGATCCGCGATCAGGCGGACAAGCGCCTGGCCCGGCAGCAGGTCGTGCGGCGCGGCCGAGACGAGGCAGGCGCCGTTGCACAGGGCCATCACCGTCTCCCAGATTGCCGCGTCGAAACTTGCCGAGGCGAACTGGAGCACCCGGCTGCCTGCTGTGATCGCGAATTCCTCCGCCTGCGCGGCGGCCAGGTTCGGCAGTCCTTGGTGGGTGACGGCCACGCCCTTCGGCCGTCCCGTGGAGCCGGAGGTGTAGATGACATACGCGGGGTGGGCGGGCAGCAGGGGGGTGCGGCGCTCGCTGTCGGTGGGATCGGTGTCCGGGAGGTCGTTGAGTGTGGCGGCGGTACGGGGGTCGTCGACGGCCAGGTACGGCAGGTGGCTGTCGGGGAGGCGGGAGGCCAGGTCGGTGGTGGTGAGTACCAGAAGCGGCTTGGCATCGGTAAGGACATAGGCGATGCGGTCGGCGGGGTAGTCCGGGTCGACGGGTACGTACGCGCCGCCGGCCTTGGTCACGGCGAGGAGGGCGACCACCAGGTCGACCGAGCGGTGCATCATGACCGCCACCAGCGACTCGGGCTCCACGCCCCGGTCGATCAGGAGCCGGGCGACGCGGTTGGCACGCGCGTTGAGATCCGCGTAACTGACCTCCACGCCGTCGAAGTTGACGGCAGTCGCGTCGGGAGTGCGGGCGGCGTGGGCCTGGAACAGTTCCGGCAGCGTCGTCGCGGGCACGGGGCGGGCGGTGTTGTTCCACCCGGCCAGGACCCGGTGCCGCTCCGCGGGATCGAGGACGTCCACCGTGCTGATCTGCTGGTGGGGCGCAGTTTCCAGGGCGGAGACAACGCCTTCGGCGGCGGTGTGGACCATGGCGCACAGTGCTTCACCCGAGACAGGTTCGGCGACCTGCACGGTGAGGGTGAATCCGTCACCGGCGTCGTCGACGTTCAGCGCGACCGGGTAGTTCGTCCGCTCCTGGTCGTACAGCACCGCGACGCCGTCAAGGCTGTGGTCCGTCCCTGGATCGGCGCTCCTGGAGTGCCGGTAGTTGAACAGGGAGGTGAACAGCGGGGTGTCCGCCTTGATACCGCTGGCCTGCCGGGCCAGTTTCAAGGGGGCGTGTTCATGGACGAGCAGGTCCGCCAGCTGGTTCTGCACCGACCGGACCGTGTCCCTCACTTCCGCGCCCTGAGTCCGTACCCGTACCGGCAGGGAGTTGATGAACAGGCCCAGCACACGGTCCGCGCCGCTTCCCGCGGCCATGCGGCCGAACAGGACCGTACCGAAGACGACGTCGTCCCGGCCCGCGGTGGCCGCCAGCACCCGCGCCCACACCACGTGCAGGACCGTGGCCGGGCTCACGCCCAGCCGGCGTGACCGGTCCCGCAGCCGTCGCGCGAGTTCCGCGTCCATCACGCGACGGAACTCCGTCACGCCGGTGCCGTCGCCACGGACGTCGAGCAGTCCGTACGGCGCGGTCGGCTCGGTCACATCCCCCAGCAGGGTGGAGAAATACCTCCGGTGTTCCTCCTCCGCCACCCGCAGCCGGGCCTGGGCCACGAAGTTCCGGAACGGCAGAGGCGCGGGCAGGGTGTCCTCGCGGCCCTCGACGAACGCGCGCACCTCCTCCAGCAGCACGTCGAGGGTGGTGTGGTCCGAGATCAGGTGATGGGCCTGAACGAGCCCCAGCCACTGACCGCTCACCGGGTCGGCCGCCGTGTACACGCGGATCAGCGGCGCCCGGCCGATGTCCATCGATCCGGGGCACGCGGCCAGCATCCGGCCGGTGACCTCGTCGTCAGGCCCCTCGGGCAGATCGACGCTCTCCACCGGGATCGCGGCACGGCGCACCACCACCTGGACCGGTTCGCGCAGTCCTTCCCACAGGACGGCGGTCCGCAGGATGTCGTGCCGGTCGACGACCTTCTGCAGTGCGTCGACAAACCCGTCGAGCCGCTCCCGGGCGTCGAACCCCAACAGCACCGGCAGCACGTACACATCACCTCCGTCACCGGAGTCGCCCATCAGGTGATGGAAGAGGATCCCTTCCTGGAGCGGAGCCAGCGGGTACACATCCGCCACGTTTCCCGCTCCGCCGGGAACCCGGGCCACGATCCGGTCGATCTCCTCGCGGTGCAGATCCACCAGGGGAAGCATGTCGGGAGAAAGGGTCAGGGCGTTGTCCGGAATCCGGTTCTCGGGCACCGCCACCTCGGCCCGGCCGTCCGACGCGGCCAGTCCGGCAGCCGTCGGCGCCGCGAACAGCGACCGCACGTCAACCGAAATCCCCCGGGCACGCAGCAGCTCCACCACCCGCACCGCGAGCAGCGAGTGGCCGCCCAGTTCGAAGAAGTTGTCGTCCACGCCGACCGTGGGCAGGCCCAGGACTTCGGCGAACACTGTGCACAGGATCTCCTCCTGCACCGTGGCCGGTCCCCGGCCGCTGTTGGTCAGCTGGTGGTCCGGAGCGGGCAGGGCCCGTCGGTCCAGCTTGCCGTTCGCCGTCAGTGGCAGACCCTCCAGGACCACCAGGGCGGACGGCACCATGTACTCAGGCAGCATCGCGCCGAGGTGGGCGCGCAGGGCGGCCGTATCGGCAACGCCGGTGTGACCGGCGGTCGGGACGAGGTAGCCGACCAGACGTTTGTCGCCGGGGCGGTCCTCACGTACTGTCACCGCTGCCTGGGCCACGTCCGGGTGGGCGAGCAGCGCGGCCTCCACCTCACCCAGCTCGATACGGAACCCACGGACCTTCACCTGGTCATCTGTACGGCCCAGATACTCCAGCTGCCCGTCGGGCTTCCACCGGGCCAGGTCGCCGGTACGGTACATCCGCTCACCCCGACCACCGAACGGGTTCGCGACAAACCTCTGCGCGGTCAGCCCCGGCCGGTTGAGATAACCACGGGCCAGGCCCGCGCCGGAGACGTACAACTCACCCGCGACACCCGCCGGCGCCGGTCGCAACGCCGCGTCCAGCACATACACCCGGGTGTTGGCGACGGGCGTGCCGATGGGCGGAGTCTTGTTCTCGTTCGCTGACAGGGGGTCGGTGGTGGTGGCGCAGACGGTGGACTCCGTCGGTCCGTAGGCGTTGACGAGGCGGCGGCCGTCGGCCCAATGCGCCACCAGGTTCTGGCTGAGGGCTTCGCCGCCGGTGATGAGAGTCGTGATCGACGGCAGGCTGTCCGGTTCCAGGAGAGCCAGAACGGCCGGGGGCAGGAGTGCGTGCGTGACCGACTGTTCCGCGACCAGGCGGACGAGTGCCTGGCCCGGCAGCAGGTCAGGTGAGGGGGCCGAGACGAGGCAGGCCCCGTTGCACAGGGCCATGACCATTTCCCAGATCGCCGCGTCGAAGCTTGCCGAGGCGAACTGGAGCACGCGGCTGCCTGTGGTGATCGCGAATTCCTCCGCCTGCGCGGTGGTCAGGCTCGGCAGCCCTTGGTGGGTGACGGCCACGCCCTTGGGTTGCCCGGTGGAGCCGGAGGTGTAGATGACATAGGCGGGATGGGCGGACAGCAGGGTGGTGCGCCGCTCGGCGTCGGCGGGGTCGGTGTCTTCGAGGCCATCAAGTACGGCGGTGGTGCGGGGGTCGTCGACGGCCAGGTGCGACAGCTCTCCGCCGGTGAGGCGGGAGGCCAGGTTTGCACTGGTGAGTACGAGGAGGGGCTGGGCGTCGGTGAGGAGGTAGGTGATCCGCTCGGCGGGGTAGTCCGGGTCGACGGGTACGTACGCGCCGCCGGCCTTGGTCACGGCGAGGAGGGCGACGACGAGGTCGACGGAGCGGTGCATCATGACCGCGACCGGCGACTCGGGTCCCACCCCCTGGCCGATCAGGAGCCGGGCGAGGCGGTTGGCACGCGCGTTGAGGTCCGCGTAACCGACTTCCACGCCCTCGAAGACCACCGCGACGGCGTCCGGGGTACGAGCCGCCTGGGCCTGGAACAGCTCCGGCAGCGTCGCGGCGGGTACGTCGCGGGCGGTGTCGTTCCACTCGACCAGGATCCGCTTCCGCTCCGCCGGGTCCAGAACCTCGATAGCGGTGAGGTGCTGGTGGGGATCGGCGGTGACGGTGTCCAGGACGCGGACGAACCGGTCGGCCAGGGTCTCCACCGTTTTGTGGTCGAACAGGTCGAGGGCGTAGTCGACACCGCCGTCCAGACCGGCCGGGCGGCCACCGGTGTGGAAGGTCTCGGTAAGGGTGAAGGACAGGTCGAACTTGGCCACCGGCTCGCCGGCGGGCAACAGTACGGAGTCGACACCCGGCAGGTCGAGGACGGCCTGGGCATTGTTCTGCAAGGCGAGCATGACTTGGAAAAGAGGATGTCGGGCCATGGAGCGGGCCGGTGCGAGGTCTTCGACCAGTCGCTCGAAGGGCACGTCCTGGTGCGCGAACGCGGCCAGGCCGTTTTCACGGACCTGCTCCAGCAGGCCGGCGAACGACGGGTCACCCGACAGGTCGGTGCGTATCACCAGGGTGTTGACGAAGAACCCGATCAGGTCGTCCAGTGCCTCGTCGGTGCGTCCGGCGACCGGGGTGCCCACCGGGATATCACTGCCCGCGCCGACCCGCGACAGCAGTACCGCGAGCGCCGCCTGGAGCACCATGAACACGGTCACACCCTCGGCGCGGGCCAGCTCCGCCACCCGGGCATGCACCTCGGCCGGCACACGGATGTCCACTCGGCCGCCGCGGTGTGAGACCACCGTCGGCCGTGGCCGGTCGAACGGCAGCACCAGCTCGTGCGGCACCCCGTCCAAAGCCTGCCGCCAGTAGCCCAGTTGCTCGTTCAGCAGGCTGTCCGGATCGGTCTCCTCGCCCAGCAACTCACGCTGCCACAAGGTGTAGTCCGCGTACTGCACCGCCAACGGCTCCCACCCGGGCGCCTGGCCGCCGGACCGTGCCGCATACGCGATCGACACATCCTGTGCCAGCGGACCCATCGACCATCCGTCACCGGCGATGTGATGCACCACCATCACCAGCACACACTCACCCGGCCCCACCCGCAGCAGCCACGCCCGCAAGGGAAACTCAGCCGCCAGATCGAACGCGTGACCAGCCAGCCCGGCAACCGCCTCCGTCAGCCCCTCCCGTCCCACCTCGACCACCGGCAGATCGAAAGAGAAAGGCGGGTCAAGGATCTGCTGATACGGCCTGCCCTCATCGGTCGGAAAGACCGTCCGCAACACCTCGTGCCGACCCACCACATCGCCCAGCGCCCTCCGCAATGCCTCGATGTCGAGGTCACCGGTCAGCCGCAGAGCCACCGGAATGTTGTAGGTGGCCGACGGGCCCTCCAACTCGCCCAGGAACCACAACCGCTGCTGGGCGAACGACAACGGCACCCGCTCCGCCCGCGCCACGCGTACCAGCGGTGGCCGCCTCGTACCGGAGGAGGTCAACCTGCCCGCCAGGGCAGCCGGAGTGGGCGCTTCGAACAGGGTCCGGATCGGCACCTCGGCCGCGAGGACCGATCGGATCCGGCTCACCACCCGCACCGCGAGCAGTGAGTGGCCGCCCAGCTCGAAGAAGTTGTCGTCCGCGCCGACCTGGGGCAGGCCCAGGACCTCGGCGAACACGGCGCACAGGATCTCCTCCCGCACCGTCGCGGGCCCCCGCCCGGCATCGGTCACCTGATAGTCCGGAGCGGGCAGGGCCCCACGGTCCAGCTTGCCGTTCACCGTCAACGGCAGCTCATCCAGCACCACCAGCGCGGACGGCACCATGTACTCCGGCAGCATCGCGCCGAGATGGGCGCGCAGCGCGGCACTGTCCGCCTGCGGAGTGCTGTCCCCGTCGGGGACGAGATAGCCGACCAAACGCTTGTCGCCGGGCTGGTCCTCACGCACCACCACCGCTGACCGGGCCACACCCGGGTGTCCGGTCAGTACGGCCTCGACCTCACCCGGCTCGATGCGGAAACCCCGGATCTTCACCTGATCGTCCGTACGGCCCAGATACTCCAGCTGCCCCTCGGCGTTCCACCGGGCCAGGTCGCCGGTACGGTACATCCGCTCGCCCTGACCACCGAACGGGTTCGCGACAAACCGCTGCGCGGTCAGCCCCGGCCGCCCGAGGTAGCCACGGGCCAGCTGCGCGCCGGCGAGATACACCTCACCCGCCACCCCGGGCGGCACCGGCCGCAAGGCCGCGTCCAGCACGAAGGCTCGCATGTTCGGAACGGAACGGCCGATGGGGACGCCACCCACCCCATCCGGGTCCCCGGGACGGACGGTGAAGGTGACACATCCGACGGCGGCCTCGGTCGGACCGTACTCATTCGTGATCAGGACGTCGGGGTGCGCGGACCGCCAGCGTGTGAGCTGCTCGCCCGCGAGGCTCTCGCCGCCGACGACGAGGTCTCCCCGGGTGAAGGATCCGGCGGGCTCCTCGGACAGCAGGCTCAGGTGACTCGGCGTCACCTTCAAGAAGGTGGGCGCCAGTTCAGCGGGAAGCCCGTCCCGGATGTCCGCGAGGTGCAGGGCACCGCCCGAGATCAGCGTGCCGTACAACGGCGTGACGGTCAGGTCGAACGCGGCCGACGAGTGCAGCACGGTCCGACCGCTCAACCCGGGGTACGCGCCGCCGGCCCAGGTGAGGTAGTGGCAGACGGCCGCGTGGCTCACCACAACGCCCT
Organism: Streptomyces sp. NBC_01317; assembly: GCF_035961655.1. Lineage (NCBI taxonomy): Bacteria > Bacillati > Actinomycetota > Actinomycetes > Kitasatosporales > Streptomycetaceae > Streptomyces > Streptomyces sp. NBC_01317. The sequence goes on from NZ_CP108393.1 coordinate 7,872,736, forward strand.
TGGGGCGTCCCGTGGAGCCGGAGGTGTAGATCACGTAGACGGGGTGCACGGGAAGGAGCGGCGCTCCTCGCTCGTGGTCGGTGAGGTTCTCCCCGGCCATGGCGGACAGGGCCGCCGTGGTGTCCGGGGCATCCGTCACGACGCGCGTCACACCGTCGTCGTCATCCGCCGTGCCTGTCATGGCCCGGTGTGTGACCAGCAGGGTGGCGTGGGCGTCGCGGAGTGTGTAGGCGATGCGGTCGGCGGGGTGGGCCGGGTCGACCGGGACGTACGCGGCTCCGGTCTTGACCACCGCGAGGAGTGCGACGACGAGGTCGGCGGAACGATCCATCAAAACCGCGACGTGTTCTTCCGGCCGGGCGCCCCTGCCCACGAGGACGCGGGCCAGCCGGTTGGCCCGCGCGTTCAACTCCGCGTAGGTCGTCCCGGTGCCGTCGAAGACCACCGCGATCGCGTCGGGGGTGCGGGTGACCTGGGCTTCGAACAGTTCGGCCAGCGTGGTCGGCGGGACCTCGTGACTGGTCTCGTTCCACCCGGACAGGATCCGCTCCCGCTCCGTGGTGTCCAGGATCTCGACGCGGCTGACCGGCAGCGACGGATCCCCGGTCACTGACTCCAGGACCAGGAGGAAGCGCCGTGCGATCGCCTCGACACTCGCGGGGTCGAACAGGTCGGCGGCATAGATGATCAGCCCGGTCAGGCCCGCCGGGGTGCCGTCGTCGGTGATCCGCTCGGCGATCTGGAAGTCCAGGTCGAACTTGGCGGGAAGGAGGCCCGCGGGCAGCGCCCCGATGTCCAGGCCGGGCACGTCGAGAGGCGCCTCGGCGGCGTTGTGGAGGGTGAGCATGACCTGGAACAGCGGATGGCGGGCCATCGACCGGGCCGGGGCCAGGTCCTCCACCAGCCGTTCGAACGGCACATCCTGGTGCGTATAGGCGCCGAGGTCCGCTTCCCGTGTTCTGGCCAGCAGGTCCACGAAGGTCGGATCGCCGGACAGGTCCGAGCGCAGGACGAGGGAGTTGACGAAGAACCCGACCAGATCGTCCAGTGCCTCGTCGGTGCGTCCGGCGATCGGGGTGCCCACCGGAATGTCGTCTCCGGCCCCCAGCCGGTGCAGCAGGACCGCCAGCGCCGCCTGCACCACCATGAACACCGTCACGCCCTGTACCCGGGCCAGCTCGGCCAACGCCTGGTGCACCCGCGCGTCAATGGTCAGTTCGACACTGCCACCCCGGTGGGAGACGACCGGGGGACGCGACCGGTCGAACGGCAACGCCAGTTCCTCCGGCAGGCCGGCCAGTGCCTGGCGCCAATAGGCCAACTGCTCGCTCAGGAGGCTGCCGGGGGCGGCCTTGTCGCCCAGCAGCTCGCGCTGCCACACGCTGTAGTCGGCGTACTGCACCGGCAACGGCGCCCACTCCGGGGGGCGGCCGGTGGATCGGGCCGCATACGCGGCCGTCAGATCCCGCGTCAGCGGGGCCAGGGACCACCCATCACCCGCGATGTGGTGCACCATGATCATCAGGACGTGCTCGTCGGGACCCGTTTCGAACAGCCAGGCCCGCAGCGGAATCTCGTCGGCGAGATCGAAGTGGTGACCCGCGATCTTCGTGATCGCGGCTCCGACGTCAGCTGCCTGTTCGACCGCGAGGGGGACCGGGGCGTTCTCGGCCGGCAGGATCCGCTGGTACGGTTCCCCGTCCACCGTCGCGAACACGGTGCGCAGAACCTCGTGCCGGCCGACCACATCACGCAGTGCGGCCTTCAAGGCGTCGACATCCACCGGCGCGGACAGTCGCAGAGCCACCGGAATGTTGTAGGTGGCCGACGGCCCCTCCAACTCGCCGAGGAACCACAACCGCTGTTGCGCGAACGACAACGGCACCCGCTCCGGGCGCTCCGCCCGTACGAGCGGTGGCCGCCTCGCTCCGGAGGCCGTCAACCGCTCGGCCAGGGCAGCGGGGGTGGGTGCCTCGAACAGGGTCCGGATCGGCACCTCGGCCCCGAGGACCGTCCGGATGCGGCTCACCAGCCGGGTCGCGAGCAGTGAATGGCCGCCCAGTTCGAAGAAGTTGTCGTCCACGCCGACCGTGGGCAGGCCCAGGATCTCGGCGAAGACGGTGCACAGCAGCTCTTCCCGCACCGTGGCCGGCCCCCGGCCGCTGTCGGTCGGCTGGTGGTCCGGAGCGGGCAGAGCCCGCCGGTCCAGCTTGCCGTTGACCGTCAACGGCAGCGCATCCAGCACCATCAGCGCGGACGGCACCATGTACTCCGGCAACACACCCTGCACATGTCTACGCATCACGGCGATGTCCACACCCGCCGGACCGCTCGCCGGGACGAGGTAGCCGACCAGGCGCTGGTCGCCGGGGCGGTCTTCACGTACCGTCACCGCCGCCTGGGCCACGTCCGGGTGGGCGAGCAGCGCGGCCTCGATCTCGCCCAGCTCGATACGGAACCCACGGACCTTCACCTGGTCGTCCGTACGGCCCAGATACTCCAGCTGCCCGTCGGCGTTCCAGCGCGCGAGGTCGCCGGTGCGGTACATCCGCGCATCCGGGGTGAAGGGGTTCGCGACGAACCGCTGCGCGGTCAGCCCCGGCCGGGCGTGATACCCACGGGCCAACTGCACGCCGGCCAGATACAACTCACCCGTGACACCCACCGGCACCGGCCGCAGCGCCGCGTCCAGCACATAGACCTGCGTGTTCCAGACGGGTCGTCCGATCGGGACGCTGCTCCTGCTGGTGTCGCTGTCACACGTCCACGCGGTGACCTCGACCGATGCCTCGGTGGGACCGTAGAGATTGTGGAGTGGAACGTCCAGTACGTTCCGGAACTGCCCGGCGACGTCGCCGGAGAGCGCTTCGCCGCTACAGAACACAGCGCGCAGGTCCGTACAGGAGGCGGCGGCCGGTTCGCGGAGGAAGACCTGGAGCAGGGACGGGACGAAGTGCGCGATCGTGACACGTTCGCGTTGGATCAACTCCGCCAGGTACGTGGGGTCGCGGTGGCCCGAGGGCTTGGCGACCACCATCGTCGCCCCCTGGAGAAGCGGCCAGAAGAACTCCCGTACCGACACGTCGAAACCGAAGGGGGTCTTCTGCAACACCCGGTCCGAGGCGGCCAAGTTATAGGTGCCCTGCAACCAGGTCAGCCAGTTCACCACACCCGCATGGGGTACGGCCACGCCCTTGGGCTGCCCCGTGGAGCCGGAGGTGTAGATGACGTAGGCGGGGTGGGCGGGCAGCAAGGGGGTGTGGTGCTCGATGTCGGTGGGGTCGGTGTCCGGGAGGTTCTTGAGCGTGGTGGCGGTACGGGGGTCGTCGACGGCCACGTGCGGCGGGTGGCTGTCGGAGAGGCGGGATGCCAGGTCCGTGCCGGTGAGCACCAGGAGGGGCTGGGCGTCGGTGAGGACGTACGCAATGCGGTCGGCGGGGTAGTCCGGGTCGACAGGTACGTACGCGCCGCCGGCCTTGGTCACCGCGAGGAGGGCGACCACCAGGTCGACGGAGCGGTGCATCATGACCGCGACCAGCGATTCCGGTCCCACTCCGCGGTCGATCAGGAGCCGGGCGAGGCGGTTGGCACGCGCGTTGAGGTCCGCGTAACTGACCTCCAGGTCCTCGAAGACCACCGCGACCGCGTCCGGGGTGCGGGCTGCCTGGGCCTGGAACAGCTCCGGCAGCGTCGCCGCGGGCACCTCCCGAGCGGTGTTGTTCCAGTCCTCCAGCACCTGACGCTGCTCGGAGCGGCTCATCAAGGTGATCCGGTGTACGCGTTCCTCCGCCGTGGAACGCGCCATCCAATTCATCACGTCAAGGAATTTCGCGGCGTGCTCACGCACTGCCCGCCGGCTGTAAAGATCCGGGTTGGCGTCCACGACCACGGACATGCTTCCGTCGGACGACCTGTCGTACACCGAAATCGACAAGTCATTGAAATTTATGCCGCCGAGCCCATGGGCCTTGCTGGGGGCGCCGCCAAATTCCAGACCGTAGTCGAAGGAGACGATATTGACGAGGAGGGGGTAAAGCCCGCCGCGCCCTACGAGCTTGTGGTCCCTGAGAATGTCCTCGTACCGGTATCGCTGATGCCGTAAAGCGTCTCTCACGCCGCGGGACACCTGCTTCACGAGTTCTCTCACGGTGGCCTTCGGCTGCACGGTGAGGCGCAGAGGAATGATATTGGCCGTCATTCCTGGGACGTCCCGCAATGCGGTTGCTCTGCCCATGACGGGCACCCCGAGAACAAGGTCCTCCTGTCCCGTTGTGCGATGCAGGTAGGCGGCGCTCGCGGCGATGGAAAGACCTGAGAGGCTCGTTCCCAGCCGGCGGGCGGAGCTTCTGAGTTCCGCGGCGGCGCCGGGAGGGATGTGGAGAGTGTGGCGTGTCAGTTCATGGGGCGTGGTGGAAGGTTCCCGGCCACTCAGGCCGACCGGTCGCGGGCGGTCGGCAAGACGCTCCGTCCAGTACTCCCGGTCCAGTTCGAATGCCGCGGACGCCCGGTACGCGGCGTCGGCGTCCATCAGTACGGAAGTCGAGGGAAGCGCGGGGTCCGTGACGGATTCGCCGGCCAGCAGCGCGGTGTAAACCGCGGCCACTCGGGCGGCTATCAGTGGTCCCGCGAGTCCGTCCGCGATGATGTGGTGTATTCGCTGGTACCAGAAGAAGAGGTCTTCGTCCACCTTGAACAGGGCGTGGCTGAAAAGCTCACCGCCCTGGAGATCCACCGGCCGCCGCATGTCCGCCCGCATCCAGCTCTCCGCGGTGGAGCGGGGATCTTCCTCGCCGCTCACGTCGATCACGGGAAACGGCCAATCGCTCCGCAGGCCGAAATACTGCCGCGGGAGTTCGTCCGCTGTTCCCTCGGGCGCTGTTCCCTCGAAACGCAGGTGAAAACAGTCGACTTCTTGGACGACTCTCCGCGCGGCCACTTCGAAGAAGTCCGTGTTCACGACCCCGTGAATCTCTATGTATTCACCCATGTTGTAGATCGGATTATCCGGATTCATTTGCTGCGCGTGCCATACGCCAAGCTGTCCGGCCATCAGTTCACGACGGCCACCATGCGATCCAGACATATCCGCACCCCGGTCAACGCTCGCGCTCCTTACCAGGAGCAGCCAATTAAGCAATTTGACAGCAACGTCGATCCGGGTCACCCTCTCAAGCCGAACTGAGCACTGTCAACTATTCTTGGCGAAGTGGGCATCTAGATGGTGTTTGATGTTTGTTTGCGGCGGCTGTTTACTGTTTTGCCGTATTTTTCGCCCCGTGATTAACCGGACGGAATGCCGGTGCCGCCCTCCGGGGGGCCATGAGAAGCTTGGGGGGTGCTGCTCGAAACCCCCCGGCTCCGCCTGCGCCACTTCCAGGCCGACGACGTGCCCGCCTTCTCGGCCTACCAGTCCGACCCGGACGTCGCCCGCTACCAGGGCTGGACGGCGCCGGTCCCCGTCGAGGAGGCCGCGCCGCTCGTGAAGCGGTTCGCCGCCGCCGACCCCGCCCTGCCCGGCTGGTTCCAGTACGCGATCGAGCTGAAGGCCGACGGGTGCCTGATCGGGGACGTCGGGGTGAACCTGCACGAGAACCTGATGCAGGCCGACCTGGGCTTCACCCTCGCCGCCGACCGGCAGGGGTACGGCTATGCCACGGAAGCCGTACGCGCCGTGCTGGACGACCTCTTCGCGCGCGGGCTGCGGCGGGTGTCGGCGGAGTGCGACGTGCGCAACACCCGCTCCGCCCGGCTGCTGGAACGGGTCGGCTTCCAGCGGGAGGGCCTGCGCCCCGCGTTCACCTGGCTCAAGGGTGAGTGGACCGACGACCTGATCTTCGGTCTCCTCGCGGACCGCAGGCCGCCCTCAGCCTGAGCGGTGCGACGGCACTCCGGGCGGGGACGCGGCCAGCCGGTCCAGCACCTCGATCAGGCCCGGCAGGGCCGCCAGTTCCTCGGGGCTCAGCGTGGTCTCGATGGCGTGCGCCAGCCACGCCTCGCGCCCCTCCATGGCGGCCCGCAGCACGTCCCGCCCCTGGTCCGTGGCCACCACCAGGAACCGCCGGCCGTCGTCGGGGTCGGGGTGGCGGGTGATGAGCCCGCCCTTCTCCAGCGCGGCCAGCGTCTGCGCCATGGACTGCGGCCGCATGTACTCCGCCGCGGCCAGGTCGCTGGTCGTGGCGGGCGGCCCGCTGACCACCCGGTGCAGGGCCGCGAGCTGACTCCTGGTCCACACCGAGGACCCGGGCCCGCCCTCCGCCCGCAACCGCCCCCGCAGTCTGCCCAGGGCGAGCGACAGGCCCACCGCCGCCCGCGCCGCCTCGTTCCTCCGACCGGTCATGGCTCGCATCGTACAGCAAATGCGCAGGTAGCCTGAAGAATAAGCGACGCGGGGGCGGCCCGGTCAGCGTTCCATGCGGTCGATCTGGCGGATCTTGTTCGTCACGTCGAGCGCCGCGACCTTGTAGGACTCCGCGAGCGTCGGATAGTTGAACACCGCGTCCACCAGATAGTCGACCGTCCCGCCGCACCCCATCACGGCCTGGCCGATGTGGATCAGTTCGGTCGCGCCGGAGCCGAAGCAGTGCACCCCCAGCAGCTTCCGGTCCTCCGGCGACACCAGCAGTTTCAGCATGCCGTGCGTGTCCCCGATGATCTGGCCCCGGGCCAGCTCCCGATAGCGCGAGACACCGACCTCGAACGGCACCTTCTCGTCGGTCAGCTGGTCCTCGGTCTTCCCGATGAAGCTGATCTCGGGGATCGTGTAGATCCCGATCGGCTGCAAGTGGTGCATCGCGTTCACCGGCTCGTCGCACGCGTGGTACGCGGCGGCGCGGCCCTGTTCCATCGAGGTGGCGGCCAGCGCGGGGAAGCCTATGACGTCACCGACGGCGTAGATGTGCGGCACGGTGGTGCGGTAGTGCTCGTCCACGCTGATGCGCCCGCGCTTGTCGGCGCTCAACCCCGCCTTGTCCAGGTCGAGTTCGTCCGTCAGCCCCTGGCGTCCCGCCGAGTACATCACCGCGTCGGCGGCTATCTTCTTGCCGCTCTCCAGGACGGTGAGCGTGCCGTGTTCGTGCCGCTCCACCGCCGCGACCGTCTCGCCGAACCGGAACGTGACAGCCAGGTCCCTGAGGCGGTACTTGAGCGCCTCGACCACCTCGACGTCACAGAAGTCCAGCATCCCGTCCCGCTGTTCCACCACGGTGATCTTGCTGCCGAGGGCCGCGAACATCGAGGCGTACTCCATGCCGATGACCCCGGCGCCCACGATCACCATGGACCGCGGCACGTCCGCCATGTTCAGGACGCTGTCCGAGTCCATGACCGTACGGTCGTCGAACTCGACGGTCGCCGGACGCGCCGGACGGGTGCCGGTCGCGATGACGATGTGGTCGGCGGTGAGCAGCCGGTCCTGCCCCGCCGAGTCCCGTACGGCCACGGTGTGGTCGTCCACGAACCGTCCGGTGCCCGAGAGCAGCGTGACCTGGTTCCTGGCCAGCTGATTGCGGACGACGTCGACCTCACGGCTGACCACGTGCTGCGTACGGGCCGTCAGGTCGGCGACGGTGATCTCTTCCTTGAGCCGGTAGCTCTGGCCGTACAGGTCGCGCTGGCTGAGCCCGGTGAGATAGAGCACCGCCTCGCGCAGCGTCTTGGAGGGCACCGTCCCCGTATGGATGGAGACGCCCCCGACCATGTCGGGGCGGTCGACGACCGCCACCCGGCGACCGAGCTTGGCCGCGGCGATGGCGGCCTTCTGGCCGCCCGGTCCTGATCCGATGACAAGCATGTCGAAGTCGGGCACGGAAGGAGTCTGTCAGCCGCCCGCGCTTCCCGGAAGGGCGGGTCCGATGCGCGGGACGGCCCCATCAATCACGGCCGGGGTCCCGGATCGTGGGTACGTTTTGTCCTGTCCAGGGAGATCGAGTCACCTTCTGTACTGATATCTCCTCGCTTGTGGCCGAGACAGATCGAGGAACCCCATGCCCGCGGTCCCCACCCGCACGCTCAACAACGGCGTCACCATCCCGCAGCTCGGATTCGGTGTCTTCCAGATCCCGCCGCAGCAGACCCGCGAAGCGACGCTCCTCGCCCTGGAGACCGGCTACCGGCACATCGACACCGCCGAGGCCTACGGGAACGAGAAGGAGGTCGGCCAGGCGATCCGTGACTCCGGCATCGACCGGAGCGAGATTTTCGTGACCAGCAAGCTCAACGACCGGGCCCACGCCCCCGAGGACGCCCTGCGGGCCTTCGACCGGACCCTGGAGGTCCTCGGCACCGGCCCGCTCGACCTCTTCCTCATCCACTGGCCGATGCCGTCCGTCGGCGACTTCGTGGAGACCTGGCACGCCATGGAGGAGATGTACCACGGCGGGCAGGTCCGGGCGGTCGGCGTCTCCAACTTCCAGCCCCACCACCTGCGCCGGCTGCTCCAGAGCAGCGTGATCGTGCCGGCCGTCAACCAGATCGAGATCCACCCCTACCTGACCCAGGACGACGTACGGGCCTTCAACGCCGACCACGACATCGCCACCGAGGCCTGGTCGCCGATCGCCCAGGGCAAGGTGCTCGACGACCCCACCCTCACGTCCGTCGCCGAGCGCCTCGGCCGCACCCCCGCCCAGGTGACCCTCCGCTGGCACATCCAGCGCGGCGACATCGTCTTCCCGAAGTCGGTCACCCGCGCCCGGGTCGAGGAGAACTTCCGTCTCTTCGACTTCACCCTCACCGAGGGGGACATGGCGGAGATCTCGGCGCTCAACCGCGACGAGCGCACCGGCTTCGACCCGGACCGGTACCCCAACAACTGACTGCCCGGAGACCGGCCGGCGGGGACGGTCGTACGAACATCCGGGTCGCCGGGCCCGTCGGGCGCCCCGCCAGGACGGTGTACGACGCATGATGATTCACTGGGCCGGAGATCCGCGCCGCCGTACCCGGATGACGCGCCTTCGTACACGGATGATACGGATGATGGGGTAGCCAGTGATTCTGAAGACCTTCCGGTGGGCCTTCGTGGTCACCGCGCTCGGCCTGGGACTGGGGGTCCTCTACGACGGTACGAAAGCGCTGGGGATCGTCGCGATCCTGGCGGTCCTGGAGATCTCGCTGTCCTTCGACAACGCGGTGATCAACGCCGGGATCCTCAAGAAGATGAGTGTCTTCTGGCAGAAGATCTTCCTCACCATCGGTGTGCTGATCGCGGTCTTCGGCATGCGGCTGGTCTTCCCCATCCTGATCGTGTCCGTCACGGCCAAGATCGGGCCGATCGAGTCCGTACGGCTCGCCCTGAACGACAAGGACCGCTACCAGCAGCTGGTCACCGACGCGCACCCGTCGATCGCGGCCTTCGGCGGGATGTTCCTGCTGATGATCTTCCTCAACTTCATCTTCGAGGACCGGGAGATCAAGTGGCAGGCCTGGCTGGAGCGGCCGCTGGCCAAGCTCGGCCAGGTCGACATGCTCGCCGTCTGCCTCGCGCTCATCGCGCTGCTCATCGCGTCCATGACGGTCGCCACGAGCGCCCACCAGCACGGCGGGCATCACGCCGACAAGGCGTCCACGGTGCTCACCGCGGGGGTGGCGGGCCTCATCACCTATCTGATCGTCGGCGGGCTCTCCAGCTTCTTCGAGGGCCGGCTGGAGGCGGAAGAGGAACGCGAGACGGAGAAGGCCGAGGAGGTCGGCCGGGCACGCTCGGCGGCGGCCGTCACGGGCAAGGCCGCGTTCTTCATGTTCCTCTACCTGGAAGTCATCGACGCGTCGTTCTCCTTCGACGGGGTCATCGGCGCCTTCGCCATCACCAACGACATCGTGCTGCTGGCGCTGGGCCTCGGCATCGGCGCGATGTACGTCAGGTCGCTCACGGTCTTCCTCGTGCGCAAGGGCACGCTGGACGACTACGTGTACCTGGAGCACGGCGCGCATTACGCGATCGGGGCGCTCGCCGTGATCCTGATCGTCACCATCCAGTACCAGATCAGCGAACTCATCACCGGGCTCGTCGGCGTGGTCCTGATCGGCTGGTCGTTCTGGTCCTCGGTCCTGCGCAACAGGCGCCTCGCGAGCAGCGGGTCCGACGCCTGAGGCCCGCCTCCGGGTGGGCCTCTCCCGGACGCTCGCTAACGGTCGCTCACCACGGTGAACATGCCGCCGTCCGGGTCGCGCAGCGTGGCCTCCCGGCCGGTCGGCGGGGACGACGGGGGAGCCACGACCTCGCCCCCCGCCGCGAGGGCGGCGTCCGCCGCCGCGTCCACGTCGTCCACCCGGAACGACACCTGCCAGCGCGGGCGGATCCGCGGATCGGGAGCGCTGCCCACGGCCCCGCCGCGCAGCGCGCACACCGTACGCTCGCCGTCCCGCACCATTACCCGGTCCTGCTCGTAGTGCGCCTCCAGCCCCTCCTTCCCCTCCGGGGCCCAGTGCAGGACCTGCCCGTAGAAGATCGCGGCGGCGAAGGCGTCCCGGGTGCGCAGCTCCAGGCGGGCGGGGCCCTGCCCCTTCCCGATCGACCAGCCCGGGATGATCCTGCCCTCCCAGAGGCCGAAGACCGCGCCGTCGGGATCGGCGGCCAGTGCCCCGCGTCCGGTGTTCATGGCGAGGGGACCGACGGCGACGGTGGCGCTCCGCTCCCTCACCCGGGAGGTGGCCCCGTTCACGTCGTCCACCACGAAGTACGGGGTCCAGGAGACGGCGGTACGCAGCGTGGAGGCGAGAGCGCCGATCCCGGCGACGGCCTCCCCGCCGACCAGCCCGACGGAGAACTCGTCGCCCAGGGACGTCGAACGGTAGGACCAGCCGAGGACCGCGCGGTAGAACTCCTGGGCGGCGGGGAGATCGCGGGCCATCAGACTCACCCAGCAGGGAGATCCGGTGACGGCTTGAGGTGACGCCGGCATGACGCTGGTGCGCTCCATTCGTCCGGGCGGGGACGGATCGACCCCGCCCCCGACGCATGCTCCCCACCTTGCCGCCGCACACGCTCTTACGCATGTGACGCGCCGCAGATTCGGCGACGCCCTTGCCCGGTCCCGTCACACCGTCCGGTCACACCGTCCCGTCGAGATCACCCGCGTAGTGCGCGATGGCCCGCCGGTACCGCCGCACGGACGGATCCCCACTGGTCTCGGCGAGCACCTCCAACAGCGTCCCGGTCGCCTCCCGGTGCGCGCCCGTGTTGTACAGCGCCATCGCGAGGAACGCCCGCAGCGCCCCGTCGCCGGGATACCGCGCCACACCGAGCCGGAGCGTCTCGACCGCCTGCTCGTAGCGGCCGAGTACCCGGTAGGTGGACCCGAGCCCCAGCAACGCGCCCCGGCGGTCCTCGTCGGACAGTCCGTCACCCGCCAGCGCGCGTTCGTAGTACGGCACGGCATCGGCCTCCAGCCCCAGCACGTCGTGGATCCACGCCGTCTGGTACGCCACTTCCGCGTCCTGCGGGGACCGCGCGGAGAGGTCCAGCAGCAGCGTGCGCGCCTCCTCGTGCCGGCCTTCTTCCCTGAGCCGTACGGCCCCGGACAGCGAATCGTTTCCGCTCTGCGCGCTCATGGGGACATCGTCGCAGCTCCCGGCATTGGGGTGAGCGGTCGCCAGGTCCGTTTCCGGGGAAGCCGGGCCGGGCACTCAGGCGTGCATGACCCGGGAAAGTGTTTGTGTGAAATATGACGTGACGCGCCTGGTCCTGGTGGGGCTGGTCTCCGGACTGCGCAGCCAGACGGGGATCGCGGCCGTCGCGTTGACCACCGAGCCGGGGGAGCGCGCCCGGCCCGCGTCGTTGTTCGCGGGGGTGTGGGGCAAGCGGGGCGCCGCCGCCGGGGCCGTCGGGGAGCTGGTCGCGGACAAGCTGCCGTGGACCCCGAGCCGTCTCACTCCCGCCGGGATCGCCTCCCGGATGGCGTTCGGCGGGTTCGCTGCCGTCGCGCTGTCCTCGCGGGAGCCGGGCGGCGCCCCGCCCGTCCTCGCGGCCGCGGTGGGGGCCGCCGCGTCCGCGGTGGGCACCCTGGCCGGTGCCTACTGGCGGCGTACGGTCGCCGAGGCCGGCCGCCCCGACTGGCCGGCGGCCCTGCTGGAGGACGCCGCTGCCCTCCTCCTGGCCTACACCGCCGTCGGGCACACCGACGCCGCCCGGCACGCCGTGGCGACGGCCGCCGGAACGGCGTCGGGAGCCGTGTCGGGCGCGGTGACCGGCGCGCTCACCCCATCGCGCGGTCGAGGTTGATCGCCGAGCTGATCAGCGCGAGATGGGTGAACGCCTGGGGATAGTTGCCCAGGTGCTCACCCGTCAGCCCGATCTGCTCCGCGAACAGCCCCAGGTGGTTGGAGTAGGTGAACATCTTCTCCAGCGCCAGCCGCGCCGCCTCCACGTCACCGGTCCTGGCCAGCGCCTCCACCCACCAGAACGAGCAGATCGAGAACGTGCCCTCGGTGCCGTCCAGCCCGTCCGGCGCCTGCTCGGGGTCGTACCGGAACACCAGGCTGTCCACCACCAGCCGGCGGCGGATGGCCTCGACCGTGGACCGGAAGCGCGGATCCACCGGCGACACGAACTTGACCATCGGCATCAGCAGCAGCGAGGCGTCCAGGATGTTCGCCGGCTGCTGTCCGTCGTCCGCGGAGAGCCGCTGCACGAACGTCCGCTCCTCGTCGTTCCAGCCGCGCGCCATGATCTCGTGGTAGATCCGGTCCCGTACCGAGATCCACCGGCCCAGGTCACCGGGCAGGCCCCGGCGGCGCGCCATTCTGATCATGCGCTCGACCGCGACCCAGCACATCAGCCGTGAGTACGTGTGGTGCTGCTGGCCCGACCGGGTCTCCCAGATCGACTCGTCGACGGTGTTCCAGTGCTCCAGCAGCCAGTCCAGGACCACACAGAGATCGGTCCAGCTCTCGTGCGAGATCCCGGCGCCGTACTTGTCGAACAGGTAGATGGAGTCGATCAGTTCGCCGTAGAGGTCCAGCTGCCGCTGGCCGCTCGCGTCGTTGCCCGTACGGACCGGGTACGAGCCCCGGTAGCCCTCCAGGTGCCCCAGCACCTCCTCGGGCAGGTGCGCGTGGCCGTCGATCGAGTACATGACCCGCAGCGGCCCCGCCTCGCCGTCCGTCGCGTCGCGCAGCCGCTCGGTCAGCCAGTCCATGAAGGACTGCGCCTCCTGGGTGAAGCCGAGGCGCAGCAACGCGTACAGCGAGAACGCGGCGTCGCGGATCCACACGTACCGGTAGTCCCAGTTCCGCACCCCGCCCAGCTGCTCGGGAAGCCCCAGCGTCGGCGCGGCGATCACCGCGCCCGACGGTTCGTGGGTGAGCAGCTTGAGGGTCAGCGCCGAGCGGTGGACCATCTCGCGCCAGCGGCCGGTGTACGTGGACCGGCTCAGCCAGCGCCGCCAGAAGGCCACCGTCGCCGTGAACAGCTCCTCGGCGGTTTCGGGGGGCTCGGCGGGCTCGGCGGACGTCTCCAGTACGAAGAGCGCCGTCTCGCCCTCCCCGAGGACGAATTCGCCGAACGCGTCGGTGTCGTCCAGCTCCAGACCCACGCTCGCCCGCACCGACAGGATGACCGTGTCACCGCTGAACCGCACCCCGCGAGGGATCCGCTCCAGCCGGTGCTCGTCGCGTCCGTAGTTCGTCCGGGGCGCGATCCGCACCGACATGAACATCCGGCCGCGGATGTTCACCACCCGCCGCACCAGCCGCTGCCGATGGGCGGAGTCGTTCTCCCTCAGGATCGGCATGAAGTCCTGGATCTCCACGATGCCGTCCACCGTGAACATGCGGGTGATCAGGATGTTCGTGTCCGGGAAGTAGAACTGGTGACGGTCCACCACCTCGCACACCGGTGCGATCTCCCAGAAGCCGCCGCGCCGGACGTCGAGCAGGGACGCGAAGACACTGGGGGAGTCGAAGCGGGGCGCGCAGAACCAGTCGACCCGGCCGTCCGTCCCCACCAGCGCGGCGGTCCGCAGGTCACCGATCAGACCGTGCTCGGCGATCGGCAGGTAGTCCTCGCCCCGGTCGTCGGGACGCTCCGCGGAGCGCTGCCCGGCAGCTCTCCACGGACCCTCCGCCCCGGTGTCCTGATCGTCGCGGTTCATCCCGACGAGTCTTGCCCACCGGCCGCGCTCCCGCATGTCGGAGACGGCCGGCGGGCCCTCCCGGCCGTCTCGCCTCAGGGGCGGTGGACGCGCAGATACGCGACCTCGTACGACATGCTGTCCACGGACGGTTCGGGGGCGGGGTGGAAGGCACCGGCGCAGACGGAGAGGTTCACGATGAGATACGCGCGCCAGAACCACCCGACGCCCCGGTTGTCGGCGAAGACCCGTACCCCGTTGACCCACCAGACCACCGACCACCTCCGGAACTCGACCCGCAGGTCCACCCACGCGCCGGGCGCGATCGCCGGATCCGTGAAGTAGCGCTGCCCGCCCCGGACATGGTTGGTCAGCTCCAGGAGATCCGGGTTGTCCGGGTGGTACTCGAAGACGTCGATCTCGTTCCCGCCGTCCCGCCAGGTCCAGATCGCGGGCCAGGCGCCGATCTCGGCGGGCAGCCGTACGCGCGCCTCCAGGACGTCGCCCGTACGGACCATGAACCCGTCCTCGCTGCCCTCCGTGGTGAGCAGCCCCGTGTCCCAGTAGCCGTCGCGCCTGCGGGACGCGCGGAAGATCCCGTCGCGGCTGAACTCCGCGTCGGGGGAGAGGTGGTCGAGCTTGTTGTCGCCGGGATTGGTGGGCCCGCCGTTCGGATAGGCCCACGAGCGGCCCGCGACCCACTGGTCGGGCGAGGAGAAGTCGGCCGTGAAGACCGGCGGCGCTCCGGGGCGCGAGGGCACCGGCACTGTGGGCACCGGACCCGTGGGCCCCGGTTGCCCCGGCCGCTGCGACACCGGACCGGGTGGTCTGCCCCTCGGTCCCGGCACCCGGCCGAGCTTCTCGGCGAGCCATTCCACGAACGGGGATCCACGCTGTCCCATCGCATCCCTTTCACCGGTACCGACGGTGTACGGCCTGGCACCGTAGGGAGCATGAGGGCCGTACGGGCGGTGACGTGTCGTTACTCAAGGTGATGGTACGTTCACCGAGGGCGACCGATCAAGAGGGCGGGGCGAACATGGACGCGGGGAAGGGGGACAGGACGCGGGCCGGGAGCCGGGTGAAGCGGATGGTGTCGTGGAACGTCCTGGGCCCGGTCTCGTACAGCAACCCCACGGCCCCCGGGCCGGTTCGCACCAGATCCGAGTAACCCGCGCGGTCCTCCGACACCGTCCACACGGGCTGCCAGGACCGCCCGCCGTCGCCGCTTGCCCGCACCTGCATCCGTACGCGGGCGCGCGGATCCGCCGGTCCCGAGTACAACAGCGGGCCCCTGCCCGGCAGTCCGGACGCGAGCAGCACGCTTCCCTGGACGACCGGTCCGGCGATCAGGGGCTGCGGCCGGAACGGTACGGAGAGGGTGAGCCCGCCGTCGGAGCTGTAGGCGTCGGCGCGGGCCTCGTCCGGTCTGCGGCTGTGGTCACGGGAGTTGACGTACACCAGGCCGTTGGGCAGCTCGGCGAGGGTGCTCTCGTTGAGCTGGACGGGCCCGCCGGCCGAGCCGGCCACAAAACCGACGTGCCAGGTCACGCCGCCGTCGTCGCTGTAGAGGGAGTGCGCGCCGCTGCGTCCCGTACGGCCCGACGTGTGGTTCGCGGGGATCAGCAGCCGGCCCCGGTGCGGGCCCCGGCGCAAGGACACCGCGTGCCCGGGGCCGACCGCGTACCAGCGCCAGTCCGCGGGCTTGACCGTGTCGGTGAGGTCGCGCTGCGGTGTCCACGTCGCGCCGCCGTCGGCGCTGCGCTGGACGTACACCCGGCGGGTCGACGCGGGCGCCGCTCCCGTCGTGACCTGGCGGCGGGTCGCCCCGCTGATCGTCCGGCAGGTGAGCAGCACCACGTCACCGCTGGCCGGATCGATGACCGGTACGGGGTTGCCCGCCGTGTCGGCGCCCGCGTCGGCCACCACCTGGAGGGGCCCCCAGGTGCATCCGCCGTCGAAGGAGCGCCGCAGGACCAGGTCGATGTCACCGTCGTCGGCCGACGAGTGCCGCCGCCCCTCGGCGAACGCGAGCAGGGCGCCGCCGGGCACCTGGAGCGCGGCGGGAATACGGAAGGTGAAGTAACCCGACTGCCCGGACCGGTACGGAACCGACGGCGGGCACGCGGCGGGCGCCGACGCGGCGGCGGACGGCACCTGGACCGCCGCCGGACCCGCGGCGAGGGACAGCAGCAACGCCAGGAACCGGCGGACGGTCCTGGTCCTGGCACCAAAGGCGCGGACTCTCATCTCATCCTCGTTCTGTACGGATATGTGAGGTATGACGAGATGAAAGTAGAGGGTCGAGGGATCAGCCGGCCGGACCGCCACGCACGGCGGAAGCGGCTACGGACGCCGTGATGTCCCGGGAGGGTTCCGGCCGCTTCGGGCGCTTGCGGCGCGTCAGCGGTCGTTCGATCAGGTAGTACGACGCCGTGGCGGCCGCGAAGGAGGCCGCGAGGGTGGCCGGGGTGTGCCAGGTGTCGACCCCCAGCCCGGCCAGCAGCCGCCCGAGCGGATAGTGCCAGAGATAGAGGGCGTAGCTCAGGTTGCGCCCCACCCAGACCAGCGGCGCGACGGACAGCACCCGGGCCAGCGGGGCGCGCGGCGACAGGTCGAGCGCCGCCAGGACCGTCGCCGTCAGGACGGCGGTGACCAGGAAACCGACGGTGTAGAGCGGCACGGTCCACACCCCGGTGTGGGTGCCGGGGACGTACCACACGAGAAGGCCCAGCACCCCCAGAGCGGGCCACGCCAGCCGCCCCGACCAGCGCCGCAGCGCGGCCAGCCGCCGGTCCTCCGCGTCCAGCCGGGCCACCACGATCGCCAGGAGCGCGCCGGCGAGCAGCTGGTCCGCGCGGGTGTCGGTGCCGTTGTAGATGCGGTGGGCCGCGGTCGGGTCCCACAGGTACCAGCGCCAGAACACGGGCAGCGCGCACAGCACGGCCGCCGCGATCAGCACCGTCCGCGGCCTGACCCACCGCAGGAGGAGGACCAGGACCGGCGGCCACAGCAGGTAGAACTGTTCCTCCACCCCCAGGGACCAGGTGTGCGCGAGGAGTGTGGTGTCGTCCGAGTACGCGCCGGGCTGTCCCGCCCGGACGATGTTGACCAGGAACGTCGCGGACAGCCCGATCGACGCCCAGGCGTTGTCGAAGCCGGGCAGGCCGGTGGTGAGGGCCAGCACGGCGCACACCGCGCACAGCGCCAGCAGGGCGGGCACCAGCCGCAGCCAGCGGCGCCGGTAGAAGGGGCCCATGGCCACGGTCCCGCCGCGGGCGAACTCGGCCAGCAGCAGCCGGGTGATGACAAACCCGCTGATGGTGAAGAAGACGTCCACACCGAAGGCGCCGCCCGGGAGCAGGTCGGCGTCCAGGTGGTAGACCATGACCACCGCGACGGCGAGGGCCCGCAGCCCGTCCACCCCGTCGATCCGCCCGCCGGTCAGCGCCGAGGGAAAGCCGTGCCCGGCCCGGCGCCCGACCCGGACGGGCACCACCCCCAGGCTTCCGGTCCCGCCCGATCTGTCCGTTCCTGTCCTGGTCGCCGGGGCTGTTCGAATACTGTCCACTCCGAGCCGCTGCCCACAAACAGGTCCCGCACGCGATCCTCATCGACATCTCAGGTTGCTTCACCGAAGACTCACAAACGGCGCCGACGGGGGTCGACGGCGTAATGTGGGGAGTCGATCACGCCGTCGGCCTCGACCGGGCGGTGCTTCGCGCGGAGCTGCCGGCAGAGCAGACCAGGGGTGGTGCGGTGTCATGGTGAATCCGACGATCTTGACCGTGGACGACGATCCGGCGGTCTCCCGGGCGGTCGCACGCGACATCCGGCGCCGTTACGGCGACCGCTACCGCGTGGTGCGCGCCATCTCGGGAGCGGACGCCCTGGAAGCGCTGCGCGAGATAAAGCTGCGCGGCGAACAACTCGCGATCATGCTCGCCGACTACCGCATGCCCCAGATGAACGGGCTGGAGTTCCTCGAAGCGGCGATGGACCTCTTCCCGCGCGCCCGGCGGGTGCTCCTGACCGCGTACGCCGACACCGGCGCGGCCATCGACGCGATCAACGTGGTCGATCTCGACCATTACCTCCTCAAGCCGTGGAACCCGCCGGAGGAGCACCTCTACCCGGTGATCGACACCCTGCTGGACGCCTGGCTCTCCACCCCCGACCCGACGGCCACCGAGATCCGCGTGGTGGGACACCGCTGGTCGGCGCCGTCGTTCGCGGTACGCGACTTCCTCGCCCGGAACCTGGTCCCGTACCGCTGGCTCCAGGCGGACGAGCCCGAGGGCGAGCGGCTGCTGGCCGCCGCCGGGGCCACCGCCGCCGACGTGCCGCTGGTCGTCACGTCCGACGGCACGTCGCTGCTGGCGCCGGCCGACGGCGAACTGGCCGCGCACGTCGGGCTGAGCACCGTACCGACGTCCGACTTCTACGATCTCGTCGTGGTGGGCGGCGGCCCCGCCGGACTCGGCGCCGCGGTGTACGGCGCCTCCGAGGGCCTGCGTACGGTCCTCGTCGAGCGCGCCGCGACCGGAGGACAGGCCGGCCAGAGCAGCCGTATCGAGAACTACCTCGGCTTCCCGGACGGCGTGTCAGGATCGCAGCTCACCGACCGGGCCCGCCGACAAGCGCTGAAGTTCGGGGCCGAGATCCTCAGCACCCGCGAGGTCACCGGCATGGAGGCCGCCGGTTCCGGGCGCGTGCTGCACTTCGGCGAGGGCGCCTCCATCACCGCGCACACGGTGGTCCTGGCCACCGGCGTCTCGTACCGCAGACTCGACGCGCCGGGCCTGGAGGAGTTCGCCGGCGCCGGGGTCTTCTACGGGGCCGCCGTCACCGAGGCACCCACCTGCAAGGGCCAGGAGGTCTACATGGTGGGCGGCGCCAATTCGGCGGGCCAGGCGGCCGTCCACTTCTCCCGTTTCGCGGACCGGGTGCACATGCTGGTCAGGGGCGGTGACCTGAGACGGTCGATGTCCAGCTATCTGATCGACCAGATCGAGGCCATCGACAACATCGTCCTGCACCCGTGGACCGAGGTGGTCGACGGCAAGGGCGACGGCCACCTCCAGCAGCTGACCCTCCGGGACACCCGGTCGGGTGCGACGGACACCGTCAGCACGTCCTGGCTGTTCGTCTTCATCGGCGCCGAGCCGCGTACGGAGTGGCTGGACGGGGTGGTGGTCCGCGACGAGCTGGGCTTCGTGGTCACAGGCCCCGACCTGCTGGCCGGCGGACAGCGGCCGGCCGACTGGACGCTGCCCAGGGATCCGTACCACCTGGAGTGCAGCATTCCCGGGGTCTTCGCCGCCGGTGACGTCCGCGCGGCGTCCCTCAAGCGCGTCGCGTCCGCCGTGGGTGACGGCGCGATGGCCATCTCGCTGGTCCATCGCTACATGGAGGCACAGTGACGTCTTCAGAGTCTTCAGAGCAATCTTCCGGATCGTCCGGCACCTCGGCGGCGCCGGCCGGGGCCCCCGAGGAACGGCTGAGCCCGGCGGAACTGCGCACGCTCTTCCTCTTCGAGGCGCTGGACGACGAGCAACTGGCCTGGCTCTCCGAGCGGGGCAGGGTGGAGAGGCGGGACGGCGGCACCGCCGTCTACCAGGAAGGCGAGCCGGCCACCTGCTTCTTCGTCCTGCTCAGCGGCGCGATCACTCTCAACCGGCGGCTGCACGGCGACGACATCGAGGTCACCAGGACCGATCAGCGCGGCGTCTACAGCGGCGCCATGCAGGCGTACCTCGGCGACCGGGTGGACCAGGTGTACGGCAACACCCTGCGGGCCGTGAGCGACGTGGAGCTGTTCGTCCTGTCGGCGGACGATTTCACCACCGCGATCCGGATGTGGTTCCCGATGGCGCTCCACCTGCTGGAGGGGCTGTTCTTCGGCTCGCGCGCGGCCAACATGATCGTGGGGGAGCGGGAGCGCCTGGTCGCCCTCGGGTCGCTGTCCGCCGGCCTCACCCATGAGCTGAACAACCCGGCCGCGGCGGCCGTGCGGGCCACCGAGGCCCTGCGCGAGCGGGTGGCGGGGATGCGCCACAAGCTGGCCCTGATCGCCGACGGCCGGCTGGACGGCAGCAGGCTGCGCGGCCTGGTCGAGCTCCAGGACGCGGCGGTCAAGCAGGCCGCCGCCGCGACCCCGCTGCCCGCGCTGGCCGCGGCCGACGCGGAGGACGTCATCGGCGACTGGCTGGACGAGCAGGGCGTGAGCAGCGCCTGGGACCTGGCGCCCGCACTGGTCGCCGGCGGCATCGAGGTGCCCTGGCTGGCCACGGTCGCCGACGCGGTCGGCGCGGAACACCTGGAGTCGGCGGTCCGCTGGCTCGCGTACACCATCGACGCCGAGCTGCTGATGGGCGAGATCGACGACGCCGTGACCCGCGTCTCCGACCTGGTCGGGGCGGCGAAGCAGTATTCGCAGCTGGACCGGGCGCCGCAGCAGCCCGTCGACGTGCACACCCTGCTCGACGCCACGCTGACCATGCTGCGCGCGAAGATCCCGGCCGGGGTGCGGGTGGTCAAGGAGTACGACCGCGACCTGCCGCCCATCCCCGCGTTCGGCGCCGAGCTGAACCAGGTGTGGACCAACCTGATCGACAACGCCGTGTACGCGATGGGCGGGCGCGGCACGCTCACGTTGCGTACGTGGGGTGAGGTCGACCGGCTGATCGTGGAGATCGGCGACACCGGCTCCGGGATCCCGGACGAGGTCAGGCCGCGGATCTTCGAGCCCTTCTTCTCCACCAAGGCGGTGGGCGAGGGGACGGGCCTCGGGCTGGACATCTCGTACCGCATCGTCGTCAACAAGCACCACGGGGACATCCGGGTGGACTCGCGGCCGGGGGACACCCGGTTCCAGATCTGCCTGCCGATGACGGCCGACCCGGAATGGGACACCTCGGCGTCCCGGTGATGAGGAGCGGGCACGGCGATGCCGTGCGCATCAGGCGGGCCACGGCCCGGGACGCCCGGCGGCTGACCCGGATCGTGCTGTCCTCGCGCGCCTACGAGGGGCCGTACGCGCCGATGATCGCCGGCTATCGGATCGGCCCCGACTACATCGAGGCGCACGAGGTCTTCGTGGCGGTCGAGGCGGCCGGGAGCTTCGGGACGCCCGAGCGGGTGCTCGGCTTCTACGCCCTCCTTCTCACCGAGGCCGAGCTGGACCTGATGTTCGTCACCGACGACGCCCAGGGGCGTGGCATCGGCCGCCTGCTGGTCGCGCATCTGACGGACCGGGCGCGCGAGGCGGGGCTGACGGGGGTACGGGTGGTCGCGCATCCGCCCTCGGAGGGCTTCTACCTCAGCGTGGGCGCGGGACGCACCGGCACGGAGTACGCCCGGCCGCCGGCCGTGATGTGGGACCGGCCCGAGATGATCCTCCCGATCTCCTGACGGACTCCGGGACAGACTCGTGAACGCGGGGCGCCACAACTCCCCTGATGGCCCGTCGAGTTCGGACGGACCGCCTTCGAGAGTATTGGTCCATACCAAAGCCTTGACATGGGATGGGTTCACTTCTTAAATCACGAACGAGCCTTGCCGCCCTGCCCGGGGCGGCGCATTCCCCGGCCGTCGTGCTGTGAACGTCTGTCATATACATGATAAGTCGCTGACCGGTACGACCTCACCCCCCATGTCGGCAGAAGAAGGGATCATCCCCGGATGACCATAGACAGGGTCCGCGCGAGAAACGTCGGCCTCCGACTCCTCGCGCTCGTCGCCGTGCTGTTCGGCCTCACCGCCGCCCCCGCCGCCCACGGAGCCGAACAGAAGGCCGCGGCGGCCCCGTACAAGGTGCTGGCGTTCTACAACGGCACCTGGGACGACGCGCACATCAGCTTCGTACGGGAAGCCAACACCTGGTTCCCGCAGCAGGCCGCCGCCAACAACTTCACGTACACGGCGACCACCAACTGGGACCAGCTCAACACCATCACCAAGGAGCAGTACCAGGTCGTCCTCTTCCTCGACGACGCGCCGCAGGGCGCCTCACAGCGGGCCGGGTTCGAGCGGTACATCCGCAGCGGCGGCGCCTGGATGGGCTTCCACGTCTCCGCCTTCACCACCAACGCGGGTGCCTGGTCCTGGTACTACAACGACTTCCTCGGCTCGGGCAACTTCAAGTCCAACACCTGGGGACCCACCACGGCGACCATCAAGGTCGACGACCGGACCCACCCCACCACCGTCGGCCTGCCCGGCACCTTCACCTCGTCGGTCAGCGAGTGGTACAGCTGGACCAACAACCTGCGCACCCGGCCGGGCATCAAGGTCCTGTCCTCGGTCGACCCGGTCAGCTTCCCGCTCGGCACGGACCCCAACCAGTCCTGGTACAGCGGTGACTACCCGATCACGTGGACCAACACCAACTACAAGATGATCTACGCCAACTTCGGGCACAACGCCATGAACTACAGCACGGGCCAGACCCTGTCCTCCACGTTCGGCAGCGCCACCCAGAACCGCTTCGTGCTCGACAGCCTCAAGTGGCTCGGCACGGGCGAGGGCGGCACCACCACGCCGCCGGGACCCATCAACGAGAACGCCTGGTACTCCCTCGTCAACAGCGGTAACAACCTCTGCGTCGACGCCCGCGCGGCGGCCACCGCCAACGGCACGGTGATCCAGCAGTACACCTGCAACAGCACCCAGGCGCAGCAGTACCAGATCCGCGCCACCGACGGCGGGTTCTCCCGCATCGGCCCGCGCGCCAACGCCGCGCAGGCCATCGACGTCACCAATGTCTCGACCGCCGACAACGCCCCGCTCCAGCTGTGGAGTTACACCGGCGGTACGAACCAGCAGTGGCAGGCCGTCGCCGAGACCGGCGGCCGCTTCCACTTCACCGCCCGGCACAGCGGGAAGTGCCTGAGCGCGCCCGACACCGCCACGACCGGGACCGCCCTGGTCCAGCGCGCCTGCAACGGATCGGCTGCCCAGTCGTTCCAGCTCGTCCAGCAGCCGTAACACACTCCGGCGGCGTCACACCCCGGGCCGGCCCGGGGCGGCCGAGCCGGTGAAGCGGCCCGCCGGGATCCTCCGGCGGGCCGCTTCGTCCGTTCCCCGCTTCGTCGGATGACTCCATCCGGGCCCATCTGCCGCCCCCCGAGGTGTCGGCGCCGTGCTCGTCCGCGCCGGTGGGGCAGGTTTCCCCTGAGCGCCCGCGCCGGCCCGGCACCGGACCGCTCGTGAGACGGTCCGACCGGAGGGGGAGATCGGGTGACGGCGCAGGCGCGGTCCGGCCGGGCGGGCGGCCCGCTCACCTCCCGGCACGCGGGCTCCACGCCGTCCGCGACCGTGGTGACACTGACCCTCGTCACGGGCGCCGTCGACGCCCTGAGCTTCATGGCCCTCGGTGACGTCTTCACCAGCGTGATGACCGCCAATCTCGCCCTGCTCGGACTGTCCGTGGGATCCGACGACTTCACCCTCACCGGACATGTGGCCGTGGCCCTGGCCGGATTCGTGTGCGGCGTGCTCCTCGGCAGCCGGATCGCCGCCTCCGGCGATCCCGGCAAGGCGCCCCACCGGGCCGCGCTGGTCGTCGAGACCCTGCTCCTCTGCGGGTTCCTGGCCGGCTGGATCGCGGTCGGCGGCCGGCCCGCCGGGGGCGCGGAGATGGGACTGCTGGCCACCGCCGCCGTGGCCATGGGCTGTCAGAGCGGGATGATCCGGGTCATCGGCACCCCCACCATGTCCACCACCTACCTCACCGGCACGCTCACCGGGATTCTCGCCGAACTCGCCACGAAGGGACGGCTCCAGCGGTCGAACGTCGTCCTGATCGCCGTGCTGCCGCTGGGCGCCGCCCTCAGCGCGATCCTGGTGACCTGGGCGCGCACGTACGCGCCGGTGCTGCCCGCGGGCCTGCTCCTGACCGCGACGCTGCTCTCCTTCGTACCGCCGGGGGAGCCCCCGCCCGGGGCGCACCCCGAGCCGGGCTCGGCGCCCGGCCCGGCGCCCGGGTCTGGGAAAGTGGACCCATGATCGACACCACACTGACCGAACTCGTCGACGGACTCCTCGACGGCCCCGTACCGCTGCCCCTCGTCCATGTCGGCGACCCGGTGCTGCGCCGCCCCGCCGTGCCGTACGAAGGACAGCTCGGCGACGCCCGGCTCCAGCGCCTGGTGGACGCGATGCGCGCGACGATGCACGCCGCCCCCGGCGTCGGCGTGGCGGCGCCGCAGGTCGGGATCCCGCTGCGGATCGCCGTGATCGAGGACCCCGCCGAGGTGGCGGAGGAGGTCGGCCGGACGCGCGGCCGGGTGCCCCAGCCGTTCCGCGTCCTGGTCAATCCGTCGTACGAACCCGTCGGCGACCGGCGGGTCGGCTTCTACGAGGGCTGCCTCAGTGTTCCCGGGCTCCAGGCCGTCGTCGCACGGCCCGAGACGGTCAGACTGCGCGGGCAGGACGAGACGGGGCGGGAGTTCGACGAGGAGTTCACGGGGTGGCCCGCCCGTATCGTCCAGCACGAGACGGACCATCTCGGCGGCACGCTCTATCTCGACCTCGCCGAGACCCGCTCCTTCGCCACCACCCCGCACCTGATCGACCGCTGGTCGCAGCCCACCCCGGAGACGGCGGCCAGGGAGCTCGGGTTCCCCCTGCCCGAGTGAGAGCCGGGGAGCGCCGTCTCCCGTGGTCAGGCACCGGCCGGTGCCCCGCCGGGCCAGGCGGCCGCGGTGGCGGCGGTCGCCGTCGCCACCGCGGCCAGCCGGTCGTAGTCGAGGGTGTCGGGGGTGTCCGTGGGCCGGTGGTAGTGGGTGTTGCGGAAGTTCGCGGTGCCGGTGAGCATCAGCGCGGGGATCCGGTGGTTCCAGAACGGCGCGTGGTCGCTGCGCGACAGGTTGTTGAGTACGGGCAGGGCCAGTCCGGCGGCCGCGCCGAAGCGTCCGTCCGGGCGCGGGTCGCGGAGCAGGACCGAGGGCAGCGAGGGGGACGCCTCGGCGGCGGCCCGCGCCCACGCGTCGGCGGCCGGGCGGGAGGACGTGCGGTGGACCACGAGGGTGAAGTCGCCCCGGTGGTGGCCCTCGTCGACCGCCTCGGCGGCGGCGGGGAACGCCAGGCCCGCGCCCGGCGGGAGCCGCTGGCTGCCGAGGGCCGAGGAGAAGTAGCCGACGGATTCCAGGCAGATCATCCCGGCGACGCGGCGGGTGCGCAGCAACTGCCGTACGGCCTCCCGTGAGCCGATCAGGCCCATCTCCTCCATGTCGAACAGCATCAGGGTGACGTCCGGCGGCTGGGGCAGCCGCGCGAGGACCCGCGCGGTCTCCAGGACCACCGCGACACCGGACGCGTTGTCGTCGGCTCCCGGGCTGTCCAGCACCGTGTCGAGGTGCGCGCCGACCACGACGGTGGAGCGCCGGGCGGGGCCCTCGCCCCGGTCCTGCGGTCCTGGCGGCTCGGCACGGAGGTTGGCGCCCGTCACCCGCCGGTGCAGACGGACCTTCAGCGGCATCGCGCGATGCCCTGACCCGTCGGTCGAGCCCCACCGCCACCGCACGTCGAACGGGTCGCGGTGCACGTCCCAGCCCGCCTCGGTGAGGTGGTCGGTGACGTACTCCTCGGCCCGTTCCATGGCCTGCGGGGCGTGCCGGCGGCTGCGGGGCTCCCCGGCCAGCGCGGTCACATGACGGCGCAGCAGCGCCGGATCGGCCTGAAAGGGGTGCGTGGGCTGTGTCATGGGACCTTCCTGCTCCTCGCCGGCCGGACACACGGGTGCGCGTTCCCCACACGATCACATGCTCCCGTGCGCGGGGCGCGCTCCCGTGCCGGATGTCGGCCGAGGACGGCACGGGTGCCTGTCGCGCGACGGGTCCCGGCGCCGGGGGTCAGGTGGTGAAGCGGCGGACGTACCGCCGCTGCCAGGGCGTCTCGACCGCGTGCCGGGAGTAGTGGGCGCGTACGTACTCCACCGCGCGGTCCGCCGGCACCCCGTCGAGGACGGCGAGACAGGCCAGGGCGGTGCCCGTACGGCCGCGTCCGCCGCGGCACGCCAGCTCGACGCGCTCGTCCGCCGCCCGCTCCCACACCTCGCCGAGGACGGCCCTTGCCTGCGGGCGGCTGCTGGGCAGCCGGAAGTCGGGCCAGCGCAACCACCGCGTCTCCCAGGGGACTTCGGGCGGCTCTTCGCCGAGCAGGTACACGGCGAAGGACGGCGCGGCACCGGCAGGCAGCGGTCGGCGGAGACCACGTCCCCTGACGAGGCGTCCGGAAGGCAGGGTGAGGACTCCGGTGTCGGTGGGCTGCCAGGTGTCGGTCATACCGAAACCGTAACGGCCGGCTGCGGGCCACGGAGGTGAATACGGTACGGCGGGAGCCACGGCATCGTGACCTCGGGGCGCCCGTCGCGTTACACGGACCATGAACATGCGCCGATTCCTCACCGCAGCCGCCGCCGGCTCCACCCTCCTCGCCGTCGTCGTCCCCGCCGCCCATGCCGTCGATCTCGGCAACACCCTGGACGGCGCGGCGCGTGCGGCGGGCGCCGTCGCGGGTGAGAAGGGCGAACACCGTCCCGACCTCGGCGAGAAGGTGAACGCCGCCGAAGGCATGGTGCGGGGCGGGGCCGACGTGGTGAAGTCCGCCAACGACCTGGTCAACTGAGGCCCAGGACGGGTCGGGTGGCGGTCCCGGGCCGGGACCGCCACCCCACCGCCTCGGGCCCGTTCGGGCCGTCGGGCGATACGCCGGTCCGTACGGTCAGCCCGTGCGCTGGATCGTGTAGATCGCGTAGACACCGCACTGGGAGCCGGACTGCTGGCCGACGATCGACCAGCCGCTCGGGATCCTGGTCGGCCCGCAGACCTGCATGACGGTCTGGGTGGTCGGCTTCACGACGGTGTAGACGGTGTACACCCCGCACTGGGCGCCCTGCTGTATGGACGTGATGACCCAGCCGTCCGGGATGGCGGACTGCCCGCAGTCCGTGATCGTGGTCTGGTCGGTGATCTTCAGCAGCGTGTAGAGGGGGTAGGCGCCGCAGCCCGCGTTGTTCTGCATGGCGGTGATGACCCAGCCGTTGGGGATGGCCGAGTGGCCGCACGCCTGGATCGTCGTCCGGTCACCGAGTGCGGTGACGGTGTAGACGGTGTAGGCCCCGCACTGGGCGCCCTGCTGGACGGAGATGATGACCCAGCCGGGGGGGATGAAGGACTGGCCGCAGTCCGTGACGGTGGTCTGGTTCGTGATCTTCAACAGCGAGTACATCGGGTAGAGCCCGCACGCGCTCGAGTTCTGCATGGCGGTGATGACCCACCAGTCGGGGATGGGCGAGTTCGAACAGGCCTGAATGGACGTCGCGGTCCCCAGTTCGGTGATGGTGCGGGACCCGTAGCCGCTGCACCCGGCGGTCGTCTGGTTGATGATCACCCACCCGGTGGGCACGGGGGTATAGCCGCAGATCGTCGTCGTGGCGCCCTGAGCCGCCGTCCCGGCCGCGACGGCGGCGGGGGCTCCCGTCAGCGTCGTGCCGCCCAGCAACAGCGCGGCCACCATCAGCCACCGCGCCATGAGCCGCCCCGTCAAGAGCCGCCCCGTCAAGAGCCGCCCCGTCAAGAGCCGCCCCGTCAAGAGCCGTCGCACAGTACCCATTCCCATTCCTCCTGGTCGCACCCGTGTTGATCGCGGCTGAGAGCTTGGCAGAGCCGTACTCCCGGCCGCCACCCTCAACAGGGCCTACTGGCATACCAGTTGGATATCGCCGTACGCAGGGTGTCGCTGTTCGGGGGTCAGGGCCGCCGGACGTACACCCGCGGCCCGGCTCTTGAGCCACGGCTCGAAGGAGGGCCGGTCGGTCTCTCCACCGATCCGATGCCCGCACTGCCCCCGGTCACGGTTCCGCCGTGGTGCCGGTCTTCAACAGGGCCAGCCCCAGAGGGGTGATGAGGTGCAGCACGGATCCACCCCGGCGGCTGGTGGTGATGAGGTCCGTGTTCCGCAGCACTTTCGCGTGCTGGCTGGCCGACGCGGCCGAGACGTTGAGCCGGCGTGCCAGCTCGTTCGTCGTGCAGCCCTCCGCCGTCACGCGCAGCGCGGCGGCCCGTGTCCGGCCGAGGAGCGACTCCAGGTTTTTGGCGGAGGAGCGGTCCGGTCCGCCCGGGCCGGCACCGGTCAGCGGCCCGCGGAGGGCCGGCACGGCCAGCCGGGGCGGCTGGGCGGTGTCGAGCGGGTCCCACAGAAAGCTCGCGGGGCGTGTCGTGAACACCGTGGGTGTGATGATCAGTCCCCTGCCCTGGAGACGCACCTCGGTCGGGCGCGGGTAGGGAGCTTCCAGCACGGGCGGACGCCAGCGGATCAGTGGTGGGCAGAGCGAGCGCAGCAGCAGATCGATGCCTCCTTCAAGCAGCAGATGCGCGTAGCGGGCGGACCGCGCGACCAGTTCGGACCGCGCCCTGTCCCAGTAGGGCTCCACGGTCAGCCGATGGCAGGCGCGCACGGCCTCGGCGAGCTCCTTCCGCGCGTCGCTGTCTCCCTCGCTCACCCGTCTGGCCCAGGGCAGGTGGCCGGGGTGGAAGTCGACACCCTCGAATTCACGGCGCAGCCGGGCCCCGGACGCGTGCAGGAGATTGTCCACCGCGTGGTCCAGCGAGGGCACGTCACCCATCAGGGCCAGCAGGTCGAGCCCCGGGCCGCGGACCGGAACCAAGGCCGTCAGCGGGGCCGTCGGCGGGCGCGTGTCCGGCCCCGTCCGGTCCGCGACCGCCGACCGCCACGCGCGGAAGTGGGGATGGTCCTGGCTCCCTCTCAGCAGTTCCAGGCTGTGGTAGGTCTCCGCCGCGACTCCGATCGTCGCGGCCACCCGGGTCCGCGTGAGGTCTTCCGAGGTGAAGTGGATGCGTAACACCGGCCAGGGCCCCCTGTCACAGCGGTCGTGCGCGTCCGCGCACTCCCAGCATGCCCCGGCCCGGCGCACCCCACGTCACGTCGACGGCTGTCGCAGGAAGTCCGCCAGCCCCTCCAGCAGCCGGTCGACGTCCTGGGCGTTGTTGTACGGCGCCAGGCCGGCCCGCAGCCCGCCGGTGTCGCCGAGGCCCAGCCGGCGGGATGCCTCCAGGGCGTAGAACGATCCGGAGGGCGCCGTGACCCCGCGCCCGGCGAGATGGCGGTACGCGTCCTGGGTGTCCCGGCCTTCGAGGGTCAGCAGCAGGGTCGGCGTACGGTCCGCCGCCCGGGAACGCAGCGTGACCGGTGCGAGGCCGGCCAGCCCCTCCTCCATCCGCCGCCGCAGGCCTTCCTCGTGTTCCTCCAGCGCCGCGAAGGAGCGTGCCAGCCGCTCCCGTCTGTCACCGGTGTCGCGCGGGGAGGTCGGGCCGCCGTCGGCGAGATCCGCCAGGAAGTCCACGGCCGCGCGCACGCCCGCGAGGAACTCGTAGGGCAGCGTGCCCAGTTCGAAACGCTCGGGGACCGCGTCCGTGGAAGGCGCCAGCTTGTCGGGCGCCAGCCCCTCCAGCAGGCCGGGCGCGGCCGCGAGCACACCCAGGTGGGGACCGAGGAACTTGTACGGCGAGCAGACGTAGAAGTCGGCGCCCAGCAGCCCGACATCGACGAAGGAGTGCGCCGCGTGATGCACCCCGTCGACGTAGAACAGGGTCCCGTGCGCGTGCGTCAGGCGGGCGATCCCGGGGAGGTCGGGACGGGTGCCGATGAGGTTCGAGGCGCCGGTGACCGCGACCAGCCGGGTGCGCTCCGAGAGCACCGCGCCGATGTCGGCCGGGGACAGCTCGCCCGTCGCGGGGTCGAAGTCGGCCCATCGCACCGTGACCCCGGCGCCCTGGGCCGCCTGCACCCAGGGGCGGATGTTGGCGTCGTGGTCCAGCCGGGTGACGACGACCTCGTCCCCCGGCGACCAGGTCTTGGCGAGCGTCCTGGCGAAGTCGTACGTGAGCTGGGTGGCGCTGCGGCCGAAGACGATGCCCGCCGGGTCCGCGCCGAGCAGATCGGCCATCGCCTGCCGGGCGCCGGCCACCGTGCGGTCCGCGTTGCGTTCCCCCGCGGTCGCGGCCCCCCGGTTGGACAGCGGGTTCGCCATCACCTCGGCGATGGCGTCGATGACCTGCCGGGGTGTCTGCGTACCGGCGGGCCCCTCGAAGTGGGCGCCTCCCGCCTCCAGCGCGGGGAAGTGCGAACGGACGGCGTCGATGTCGTACGTCACGAAGGACTCTTCTCTCTTCTTCCGGTCTCTTCTTCCGGGCGAGCGGTGGCCGGCCGGTCTTCCGCACCATCATCGCCGTCCCCGCGCCGGTCCCGCCCGCCGGGCGGCGCCTTCCGGTCGCCGCCGCTCCCGGCGCACGACCGTCGTACCCGCCGCCCGGCCCGTACCACCGGACAGGCCGCCACCCCAACCTCCCTGTGCCCGGGCAGGGTTGTTAGGGTGCGGCGGTGTCTCCCTCTTCACGTGACTCGGCAGCAGGCGCAGGCTGGCACGGTCAGGAGCCGGGCCAGGAGCCCGGCCGCTACCGGAATCTCATGCCGGAGCGCACCACCCACATCTCCTGGCTGAACCCGGCCACCCTGTGGAAGGCACGCAACGGCGTGGTCGCCTCGCTGATCGGCGACCCGACCGGCGACGACCGGAAGCGCTGGGTACGGGGACAGCTGGACCGGGGCGCCGCACCGGACCTGGTGATCGAGCGGGACGACCCGGACACCTTCTCGTTCATGCTGCTCGCGGACACCGGTGAGGGCGACGCGCCACAGTACGCCGTGGTGCCCGGCTTCCTGAAGGCGGCCGAGGGCACCCGCTTCGCCGTCCTGTCCAGCGACGTCATCTACCCGGTCGGCAGCGCCGGCGAGTACGGCCCCAAGTTCTTCCGGCCGTACAAGGACTACCCCGCGCCCGTCTACGCCGTACCGGGCAACCACGACTGGTACGACGGCCTCAACGGCTTCATGCGCGTCTTCTGCGACGCCCCCGCGCCGGCGCCCGCCGCCCGCCCGAAACCCCTGTCGGCCGGCTGGTGGCGGGCCCTGCTGTGGCGGCGCCCCGGCTCGGTGGACGAGCAACTTCTGTCCGAGGCCCGGCAGTTGCGGTCCGCCCCCGAGCAGCAGGCCGTACAGCCGGGGCCGTACTGGGCCGTCGACGCCGGCCCGCTGCGGATCATAGGCATCGACACCGGTCTGCTCGGCGGCATCGACCAGGAACAGGGGGAGTGGCTGCGCCGCGTCTCGGCGGGGCCCCGGCCCAAGATCCTGGTGACCGGTTCGCCGATCTACGTGGACGGTGCCCACGAGCCGTGTGCCATCGAGGGCGGCGGCACGGTCGACGACATCGTCCGCGACCCCGCCTGCCATTACATAGCGGCGATAGGCGGTGACATCCACAACTACCAGCACTACCCGGTCGACGTCGGCGGCCGGACCGTCGAATACCTCGTGGCCGGGGGCGGCGGGGCGTTCATGCACGCCACCCACACCATTCCGCGCGTCGCGGTGGCCGCCGTCACCGAAGAGGACTTCCGCTGCTACCCGCTGCGCGGGGACTCCCTGGCCTTCTACAGCAAGCTCTACGGGCGGCGGCTGCGCATGCGGCGCTTCTTCGAACTCACCGCGGAACAGGCGGCGGCCGTGATCGCCGAGCGCCTCGGCGTGGCACCGACCCGGGAGACGAACGCGCCGGTGACCCGCCGTACGAGGCTGGTGGCCTCTCTCCTCGGCGTGCCCGCCCGGCCGGACGCCAAGCGGCGGTTCCGGCTGCCCGTCCGCAAGATCTACGCGCAGGCCTTCTCGCCCAGCTCCACGACGTACACCCCGCCGTTCTTCAAGAGCTTCCTCCGGCTGGACGTCACCCCGGACCACCTGCGGATCCGGTGCTTCGCGGCGACCGGCTACCGTACGGAGGAACTGGCACCGCCCGTCGAGGACGACTTCACCATCCCCCTGCGCTGAGCGGACGTTGACACCGGGCCCGCCGGACCGCTGTAATGAGCCCGGTGTCGCGTGACGTCCGCCAAAGAGCAGTGGGCAGGCGGGCAGTTGGGCGACACCCTTCACCAAGGGGCCACGCCATGAGTTCATACTCCGCACCCCGCGACTGACGTCAGCGCCCGCGCGCGACGTCTCCCGTCCCCGCAGTGTGACGTCCGTACGTCCTGCGCGCATCACGTCGTCCCTCACCCGTACCTTCCGCGCGGAACGCCCGCGCGCTCTTCAGGAGATGCGACAGCGCATGCCCACATCCTTCAACCAGCGGATCATCGACGAGTTCCGGGCCGCCGGAGGCACGGTCGGCGGCCCCTTCGAGGGCGGAGACCTCCTCCTGCTCACCACCACCGGCGCCAGGTCGGGCGCCGAACACACCGTTCCGCTCGGCTACGTCCGCGACGGGGCGCACCTGCTCGTGGTCGCCTCCGCCGGCGGCGCTCCCCGGCACCCCGCCTGGTACCACAACCTGCTCGCCCACCCCCTGGTACGGGTGGAGGTCGGCACCGAGGTGTTCGCCGCCCGCGCCGTCCCCGCCGAAGGGGCCCGGCGCGACCGGCTGTTCGCGCAGATGGTGCGTACGGCCCCCGGTTACGCCGACTACCAGTCCAGGACGGCACGTACCCTGCCGGTCGTGGTGCTGGAACGTGCCCGGCCCGGTACGGCGGAGGGCTCCCAGGCCGTCCCCACCCTGGCCGACAAGCTCATCGAGGTGCACACCGGGCTCCGCGAGCAGGTGCGCGCCCTGCGCGCCGAGGCCGAGGCACACGTCGCGGAACGGGCCGCCCACCAGGGCCCCGGCGCGCCCCCGGCGCCCGGCCTGGGACTCCAACTGCGCCGCCACTGCCTGGAGTTCTGCGCCTGGCTGGAATTCCACCACACCAGCGAGGACACGCATGTGTTCCCGTCGCTCGCACGCCACCACCCCGAGCTGCGCCCTGTCCTGGACCGGCTCGGTGACGAACACCGGACGTTCGCCCGCGTCCAGGGCGAACTGCTCACGCTGCTCGACAGCATCGACACGGCCGAACCGGCCCTGTTCCTCGCCACGTTGGACGATCTGTCACAACGGCTGGACGCACATCTCGACCATGAGGAGGAATCGCTGCTCCCGGCCCTGGCCGAGATCCCCTTCCCACCGGTCTGAGGGGCGGCCCTAGCCGGCCAGCAGGCCGAGGGACACCTGCCACAGCCGGGCGGCCGCCTCGGGGTCGAGCGCGTGGTGCGCGACACCCCGGGGCGGCCCGCCCGGTACGTGACGCGGTGCCTCGGCGCAGTCCTGGAAGTAGCGGCCGCCCACGCCCTCGACGTGGGGCGACGCCGCGAGCAGCACCGAGGTGGCCGCCGCCTGCGCGGGGGTTCTGCGATCGGCCTCGGACGCCCCGGCGTCCAGGGTGTTGACCGTGATGCCGTCGCCGGCCCACCGCCGGTACGCCTCGCCCGCGAACAGCACGTCGGCCGTCCTGGACTGCCCGTACGCCGCCACGGGGTCGTACGGGCGCGTACGGAAGTGGAGGTCGTCGAAGTCCAGGGGCGCGCGCAGGTGGGCGTCCGAGGCGACCACCACGACGCGCGCCCCGCCCGCCTCCGCCAGCGCGCCGCGGAGGCCGGTCGCGAGGGCGAAGTGGCCGAGGTGGTTGACGGCGAACTGGAGCTCCCAGCCCTCCGGGGTCCGCCGCTCGGGCGTCTCCCGTACCCCGGCGTTGTGCACGAGCATGTGCAGCGGTCCCTGCCACGCGCCGGCGAACGCGGCGACCGAGGCCCGGTCGGCGAGGTCCAGCGGGGCGATACGGACCTCCCTGGCGCCGGTGGTGTCGATGATGTCCTCCGCCGCCCGCCGTCCCGCCTCCGTGTCCCGTACCGCCAGCGTCACGTCGGCGCCCGCCGCGGCGAGCGCCCGCGCCGTCTCGATCCCCACCGGGGAGGCCCCGCCCGTCACGACGGCGAAGCGGCCCAGGAGATCCGTGCCGGCCACCACCTCGGCGGCGGTGGACCGGGCGGTGAACGGGGTGGTGATCAGCGTGGACTCGCTCATGGGACGTCCTGCCTCGGGGCTCGGATGCGGCGGTCGCGGAGGGCGGTGGTGACGCCCCCAGGCAACCACGGGGCGATGCCCCCGACCACCGGGGGACGGCCTCCCGCCGGGCCGTACACGCGGGTCCCCGTTCGCGGACGCGGCCCCGCCGGGCAGCGGTTTCCCACCCCGCCGGATGCGCCGAAAGAGGCAGGGACCCGTCGCCGTCGCCGGTCCGGCCGGCCGTGCCGGGGCACCCCTTCGGCTTCCTCCGCGGTCCTGAGAGGTGAGGCGGGACGACCTGAAGTTCCCGTCACGGGGGGAAAGTCACCACATTGACCACGTTCACGATGTCCCGGCGCGGCTTACGGCCCGTCCTGGCGGCGGCCGGACCGGACGGGGCTCCCGGCCTCGGGGACCCGATGTTCCCGCCCGACGGCAACGGCGGCTACCAAGTGCGCCACTACGCACTCGACTTCGACCGGCAGGCGCCCAGGACGCCCTTCGAGGCGAAGACACGATCAAGGCCACCGCCGTACGCGACGGTGACGAGCTGGTGATCACGCCCAAGTCGCCCATCCGCGACGGCGGGAGCTTCACCGTCACGGTCACCTGCACCGCCGACCCGACCCGGACGCGCCACCGCGACGACGCGATCGAGGACTACGGGTGGATACCCACGCCGGACGGCACGGTCCTCTGTCCGCAGCCCAACGGCGCCAAGATGATCTTCCCGTCCGACGACCACCCCAGCCGGCGCGCCCCGATCACCTTCCGGATCACCGTGCCCGGCGGACTGACCGCGGTAGCCAACGGCAAGCTCGTCTCCCGCCAGGACCGCCCCGGCGGCCGGGTCCGCCGGACGTACGACTCCGAACAGCCCGTCGCCCCCCAGCTCGCCCAGCTGGCGATCGGCAGGTTCACCGCCGTCGACACCACAGGACCGCACGGGCTGCCGATCCGGGACCACGTGCCCGACGCCCTGGTCGACGCGACCGACGCGTGCCGCGACCTCACCTCCGAGCACCTCACCTGGCACGAACAGCGCCTCGGCGCCTACCCGTTCCACCGGTACGGAGTGCTCGTCGGCGACACCGGCCTCGCCGTCGCGCCGGAGACGCAGACCCTCTCGCCGCTCCCCAAGGCCGATCTGCTCGGCACCCGCGTGGACGCGGAACGCACCAGTGGTTCGGCCACAGCTTCGAGGCCTTGATGCGGACCGCCTACCAGAACCACGACCAGTGGCGCCACGACTACGGCGCCCCGCCGATCCCACTGGCGTCGGAGGTCGCGGGACGGTACCTGGAGCCGTTCCTGACCCCGTGGCTGTACGGTCCGGCCACGCCGCCGACGCCGGGGCACCCGGACTGGGTGGTCACGCCGGTGCCGAGGGGGTAGGTGGTGGGGGAGGGGCGCCCCGTCCGGGGGCGCCTCATTCGGACAAGGGGCAGTCCTCCGTGAAGCGAACCCCCCACATCCTTGCCGCGGGCGCGGCAGCGCTGATCATGACCGGAGTCCAGACAGGAGTCCAGGGGACGGCGTCGGCCGCCCCCGCCGCGGGCCCGTGGACCGGTACCTGGGCCGCCGCGCCGCAGAGCGGCGGCGACACGTTCACGCAGCAGACGGTGCGTCAGATCGTCCGTACGAGCATCGCGGGCACGTCGGCGCGCGTCCGCCTGTCGAACGTCTTCGGCAACGCCCCCCTGACCGTCCAGGACATACATGTCGCGCGCCGCACCTCGGGCTCCTCGGTGTCCGCCGCGACCGATCGTACGGTCACCTTCGGCGGTCAGCGCACCGTCACCATCCCCGCCGGGGGCTCGGCGGTCAGCGACGAGGTCGCGTTCCCGGTGGACGCCCTGTCGGACGTGGCGGTGAGCTTCCACCTCCCCAGGACCACCGGCCCCGTCACGTACCACCAGTCGGGGTTGCAGACGAACTACGTCGCCGCGGGGGACGTGAGCGGCAACGCGAATCTGACCAACGCCCGGACCACCAACAGCTATTACTTCCTCTCCGGGCTCGACGTGGTGAACCCGGCGGCGGAGGGCGCGGTGGTCACGCTCGGTGCGTCGATCACCGACGGCATCGCCTCCAGGAACGACGCGAACCGGCGCTGGCCGAACGAGCTGGCGAGCCGGCTGGTGGGCGCCGGGCGGACCGTCGGCGTGCTCAACCAGGGCATCAGCGGGAACCAACTGCTCACCGACGGGGCCGGGCAGAGCGCTCTGAACCGGTTCGACCGGGACGTGCTCTCGCAGCCCGGCGTCCGGTGGGTGGTCTTCGCCGACGATCCCATCAACGATCTGTCGAACACCAATCCCACGGCGGACCGGCTGATCGGCGGACTCAAGCAGCTGATCGCGCGGGCGCACGAACGGGGCGTCAAGTTCCTCTGCTCCACGCTCACTCCGTTCGAGGGGGCCGGTGGCTGGAAGCCGGAGCTGGAGACGAAGCGGGCCGCCGTGAACAGTTTCGTCCGGGGCGCGGGCAGTGGGTGTGACGGCGTGATCGACCAGGACGCGGCGACACACGACCCGGCGCGGCCGACGAAGTTCCGTGCGGAGTACGACAGCGGTGACCACCTGCACCCCAACGAGGCGGGGCTCCGTGCCATCGCGGGAGCCGTCGATCCGGCCCTGTTGCGATGACTCGGATAAGCTTCATATAATGTGATGCAGGTCACAGGAATAGAGGTGACTGGGCGGGCATGGACCGTTCTCCTCACGAGTTACATACATATGTCTCCGGTTGGGAATCGGAGGCAAGCGAGCCGCCCTCGGCGTCGGTTGACGCCCCGCGACGACCCACTTCCTGGCATTCATATGCGGTGCCGCTCGGATGCGGTACCGAGGAGGTGTTTCACGATGGCTCTCAGCCCTCGTTTCGCGCTCAACAGCATCGCGGTCATCGCCGGTGCGTTCCTGGCGGTGGTGGCCATGGCCTTCACGGCTTCCGTGGCCGGCTGGATCGGCTTCGGAGTGTTCACCGGTATCGCGGTGCTCGGGATCGTGGGTGCGGTCTTCGCCCGCAAGGCGGCCGCGAAGGCGGGCCACGGCCTGCTGGCGGCGGTTGCCCTGTGGTCGCTGATCGCTTCGCTGATCTTCTCCGGCACCGTGCTGACCTGGCTGGTCTTCGCCGGAGGGGCCGCCGTGGTGGCGGTCGCCCTGGGCGACCTGGTCGCACACGAACTGCGTACCGAGCGGGTGGTGCACTCCCTGGAGGTTCGCCGTCCGGCGGAGAACCGGTCCGACACGCCGGCGCGGTCGAGCCACATCGCCGCCTGACGCGGACCGCGTGACGCGGACACTGACGTCCTGAGGCACTGAGGAAGCCCACGGCCCCCGAGGCCGTGGGCTTCCGTGCTGTCACGGGCCCGGTCCGAGCCCGTGACACACGAGGGCGTACGGGCTACCGCGCCGCGTCCAGCGCCGCCCGCTGCTCCGGGGTCAGCTCCAGGTCCACCGCCGCCAGGCTCTCGTCCAGCTGCGCCACCGAGGACGCCCCCACCAGCGGGATCACCGGAACCTCGCCGCCGATCAGCCAGGAGAGCACCACCTGGTTCACGGTCGCGCCGGTCTCCCGCGCCACCTCGCGCAGCGCGGCCCGGCGCACCGGCGTGCCCGCGTGGTCGAAACCGGGGTCCAACGGCTTGTCCTCGCGCACGTAACCGCCCGACAGCAGAGGCGAGTAGGCGACCAGCGCCAGCGACGGCTCGGCGCGGGCGTAGCTGAGCAGGTCGCCGCCGAGGATGCCCTGGTTCCCGTCGGGGGAGCGCGGACCGGGCTGGTCGGTGCGCCGCCGCAGGTAGCTGTGGTGGTACTGGAGCACCTCGTAGCCCGGCAGACCCGCCGCCGCGGCCAGCGCGCGGGCCCGCTCCACCCGCCACGCCCAGTGGTTGCTCACCCCCAGCAGGCCCACCCCGCCTTCCGCGACCAGTTGGGCGAACGCCTCCACGGTCTCCCGGAGGGGCACCGCCGGGTCCTCGACGTGCGCGTACAGCAGGTCCAGCTTCTCGACGCCGAGCCGCTCCCGGCTCCGCTCCGCCGACTCGCGGATCACCTTCGCCGAGAGTCCCTCGATGTTCTCGCTGAACGTGCTGGTCGGCACGTTCGGCCGGGCTCCGAGCTTGGTCGCGATCACGATCTCGTCCCCGACGCCCCGCGCACGCCGCCAGCGGCCGAGCAGTGCCTCACTCTCCCCGCCCTGTGTGCCGCCGACCCAGAACGCGTAGTTGTTCGAGGTGTCGACGAAGGTGCCGCCCGCCTCGGCATACCGGTCCAGGATCGCGAACGACGTCGCCTCGTCCGTGACCGAGCCGAACAGCATGGCCCCCAGGCTCAGCACACTGACCTCCCGGCGCGTCGCCGGATCCGTGCCGATCGTGCGGTACTTCATACGCCCGTCCCCTCGTACCGCCCGGCGACTCCGGACGCCCGTCGGCAGTCTGGGCGTTGAAGAGCACTCCAAGTCAACCGGTTCAGCCGCGGTCGGACGGCCCCGCCTGCCCGGTCGGCAGCCTCGGCACACTGGCGATCAACCGCCGTGTGTACGGGTGGCCGGGGGCGCCCAGGACCGCGTGCGTGTCCCCCTGCTCCACGATGCGGCCGTTCTCCAGCACGGCGGTGTGTTCGCACAGCGCGGCCACCACCGACAGGTCGTGCGAGACCATCGCGATCGTCAACCCCCGAGATTCCTTGAGCTCTTCGAGCAGATCGACGATCCGCACACGCGTGGTGACGTCGAGGGCGCTGACCGGTTCGTCCGCCAGCAGGACCCGGGGGTCGCAGACCGTCGCCCGCGCCAGGGCGATCCGCTGGCGCTGCCCGCCGGAGAACTCGTGCGGATAGCGGTCCCCGGTGTCGGCGGGCAGCCCCACCCCCGCCAGCGCCGCCGCCACCCGCTCCGCGGTGCCGGCACCGGCCAGGCCCAGGGAGCGCAGCGGCTCCGAGACGATGTTCCGTACCCGCTGACGGGGATCCAGCGAGGAGTACGGGTCCTGGAAGACGCTCTGCACACTCTGCCGGAACGTTCGCATCCGCGCCCGGTCCCCGATCCGCAGCGGCTCCCCGTCGAAGAGGACCTGCCCGCTGGTCGGCCGGGTGAGCCCGAGGAGCAGCCGCAGCATGGTGGTCTTCCCGGCGCCCGACTCACCCACCAGCGCCACACTGCGTCCTGCCGTGATGTCCAGGGTGATGCCGTGCAGGACGGGAGCGGCGCCCCGGTAGGCGAACCCCGCCTCCCGGGTGGCGAGGACGGGGGCGTTCATCGCGTGATCCGTTCCAGTGCGTTCTCGAAGGTCCTGGCACTCGCCACCAGCCCCTTGGTGTAGGGCTGTCGAGGGGCGTGCAGGATGTCGGCGGTGGATCCCGACTCCACCGCCACGCCGTCCTTGAGGACGACCAGCCGGTCGGTGACCCCGGAGACGACGGCCAGGTCGTGGCTGACGAACAGCAGCGCCATGTCCTGTTCCGTGATCAGCTCGTTGAGCAGCCGCAGCATCTCCGCCTGGACGGTCACGTCGAGCGCGGTCGTCGGCTCGTCGGCGATCAGCAGGGCGGGCTCACAGGCCAGGGCCATCGCCAGGGCGACACGCTGGCGCTGCCCGCCCGAGATCTCGTGCGGGAAGGCACGCGCGATCCGGTCGGGCTCCGGCAGCCTGACCCGGTCGAGCGCCGAAGCGACTGCCCGGCGCAGCTCCGTACCGCGCAGCCCGCGGCGCCGCCGCAGCGGCTCGGCGATCTGGCGTCCGACCCGCATCAGGGGGTCGAGCGCGGTGAGCGGCTCCTGGAACACCACACTCGCGCCCCGCCCGCGCAGCGCGCGCAGCGCGGACTCGCCCGCGCCGACCACGTCCGTACGGCCGAGGCCCGGCGCGTCCAGCACCACACGGCCCGACGCCGTCAGGCCGGGCGGCAGTAGTCCCATCACGGCGAGGGCCGTCAGCGACTTGCCTGACCCGGACTCGCCGATCAGCCCGACACGCCCTCCCGGTTCGACCGTGAACGACAGGTCGGAGACCAGGGCGCGGCCGGACTCCGTACGGATGGTGAGGCCCGTGACGTCGAGCAGGCTCATGCGGTCCTCCTGCGGGTGGGGTCCAGTGTGTCGCGCAGCCCGTCGGCGACCAGATTGACGCCCACGACCAGGGCGACCAGCAGGACGCCGGGGGCGATCGCCCCGTACGGCGCGATCGACACCGTCGCCTGCGCCTCCTGGAGCATGCGCCCCCACGACGCGTTGGGCGGCGGCGCGCCAAGACCCAGGAACGACAGGCTCGCCTCGGCGAGCACGGCGAGGCCGAACTGGAGGGCGAGGTTGACGACCAGCGTCGGCCAGATGTTGGGCAGCACATGGCCGGTGACGACGCGGAACCAGGACGTGCCGGACGTCCGGGAGGCCGTGATGTAGTCCTGCGCCAGTACCCGTTTGACCAGGATGCGGGTCAGCCGGGCGACCACCGCCGTCATGGCGAGACCGATCGCGACGATCGCCGAACCGAGCGACGCCGACCGCGCGGCCACCACCAGCATCGCCAGCAGCAGGGTGGGGAAGGCGATCAGGACATCGAGGAAGGCGGAGAAGGTGTCGTCCAGCCAGCGCTGGGCGAAACCGGCCGCCAGGCCGACGGCGACCCCGAGCACCCCGCCGATCGCCACCGCCCCGAGACCCGACTCCAGGGCGATCCTGGCGCCGATCATGACCTGGGAGAGCAGGTCCCGCCCCAGCTTGTCGGTGCCGAGCAGATGCGAGGCCCCGGGCCCGGCCAGCCGGGTGCCGGAGGTGTCGTCCAGGGAGTACGGCAGCCAGAAGAAGGAGACCACGGCGAGCGCGGCGATCACCCCGACGAGCACACCACCGGTGATCAGGGTCGCCGAACGCCGCCGGCGCGGGGCGCGTACCGCCGGCGGGTGTCCGGTCTCCGGGCTGGTGGCCAGAACGTGTTCGGTCATGGTTTCCCGCCGGTGAGGGTGGAGCGCAGCCGCGGGTCGATGAGCCGCTGGGCGAGGTCGGCGAGGAACCCGATCACCAGCACCGCGAGGGTGGTGACGAACAGCACCCCCTGGATGGTCGGGTAGTCGTGCTGGGCCACCGCCTGCGAGA
Organism: Streptomyces sp. NBC_01317; assembly: GCF_035961655.1. NCBI lineage: Bacteria > Bacillati > Actinomycetota > Actinomycetes > Kitasatosporales > Streptomycetaceae > Streptomyces > Streptomyces sp. NBC_01317. The sequence goes on from NZ_CP108393.1 coordinate 7,913,866, forward strand.
GCATGCTGCCGAGGCCCGGCAGGGCGAAGACCGTCTCGACGACCACCGCGCCCAGCAGGGTGGAGGCGAGTTCGATGCCCAGGACGGCGACGACGGGTACGGCCCCGTTGCGCAGCCCGTGGCGCCGTATCGCACCCCCGAACGAGGAACCGAGCGCCCGCGCCGTCCGCAGGTAGTCGCTGCCGAGGACGTCCAGCGTCGCCGACCGTACGTACCGGATGAGGGACGCGGACATCACCAGGGCCACCGTGATCACCGGCAGGGCCAGCGACCGCAGCGCGCCCGCCGGGTCGGACCAGCCGTCCTGCGGGAAGCCGCCGGCCGGCAGTACGCCCAGATGCAGCGAGAACACCGTGATGAGGATCATGCCGACCCAGAACACCGGGACGGCGATCCCGAGCTGTGAGACGCCGCTCAGGATGAGTCCGTACCAGGTGTTCGCCCGGTGGGCCGCCAGGAAGCCGACGGGCACCGCGATCACCAGGGCCAGGACGAACGCCATCAGGGTCAGGGGCCCTGTGACCTCGATCCGGGTGGCGATCTCGGGGCCGACCGGCAGCGTGCTGATGAAGGAGTTCCCGAGGTCGAACGTGGCCAGGTCGTGCAGCCAGGTCAGGAACTGTTCGGGCAGCGGTTTGTCCGACCCGATCTGGTGACGGGCCGCCGCCAGCTGCTCCGGACTGGCCCCCACGGACGTCAGCGCGTTGGCGGGGTCGCCGGGGAGCAGCCGGAGCAGCAGGAACAGCACCACACTGGCCAGCAGCAGCGAGGCGGCCAGGAAGGCCAGTCGCCGCAGGACGTACACGGTCATGGGCCGGCCGGTCCCGTCGGTCCGGCCGGCCGGACCGGCTCTCTCCGTACCATCAGCTCTTCTTGATGTCGTAGGCGTAGAACTGCGAGTTCAGGCCGTTGAGAGGGTAGCCCGAGAGCTTCGAGGAGGCCACGACGATCTGCGGGTAGAGGTACAGCCAGTCACTGGCCGCGTCCTCGGCGATCCGCTGGTTGACCTTCTTCAGCAGCGCGGTTTGCTGGTCGGTGGTGTCCGACTGCTCGGCCTGCGTGACCCACTGCGTGACCTGCTTGTTGTTGTAGCCCCAGTAGAAGTCGGGGTTGCCGTACCAGACGATGTCGCGGTCGTTGACGTGCTCCTGGAGCGTCGCGCTGAAATCGTGGTTCTGGTAGACCTTCGTGTACCACTGGTCCGGCGTGATCACGTTGATCTTGACGTTGATCCCGACCTTCGCCAGCTGCGACTTGATGAACGTGGCGGCGGTGGGGTGCGGGTCGTAGTTCGGGGTGTCGAGGGTGAAGTCGAAGCCCTTGGGGTAGCCCGCCTCGGCCAGTTCCTTCTTGGCGAGCGCCGGGTCGTACGGATTGACGTGGGTCAGGTCCTCGTACCACGGGTCGGTCGGCGGGACCATCGACCCGATCAGCTTGCCGTAGCCGCCCCAGATGGACTCCAGCAGCTTCTTGTTGTCGATCGCCGAGGTGACCGCCTTACGGACCTTGACGTTGTCGAACGGCTTGACCTTGTCGTTGAAGGCCAGCAGCAGCTTGGTCGTCGAGCTGCCGCTGTTGACCTTGTACGCCGGGTTGGACTTGAACTGGGCGAGCGCGTCGGGGCTCTGCTCGCTGGTCACGACGTCCACGGCGTTGGTGAGCAGCGCGTTGTTGAGGGCGGTCGCGTCCTTGTAGTAGTGGAAGACGACTTCCTTGTTGGTCGCGGGGTCGCCCCAGTAGCCGGCGAACCGGTCGAGGCTCAGCGCGGAGCCCCGGGTCCACTTGTCCAGCTTGTACGGCCCGGTCCCGTCCTCCGACGTCTTCAGGTTCTTGGCCTGGGCGTTGATGATCCAGACGTAGCTGAGGTTGTAGATGAACGAGATGGACTTGCTCGACAGCGTGACCTTCACGGTGCTCGCGTCGGGGGTGTCGATGGACTTGACGACGGTGAGGCTGCTCTTGCGGGCCGACTGGGACGTGGGCCCCGTCACCTTCTCGATGCTGTACTTCACGTCGGCGGAGTCGAGGGCCTTGCCCGAGTGGAACTTCACACCGCCGCGGAGCTTGAAGGTGTAGGTCAGGCCGTCCGGGGACACCGTGTAGCTCTGGGCGAGCTGCTTCTCGACCTTGCCGTTGTCCGTGAGCTTGAACAGGCCTTCGTAGACGTTGCCGTTGAGCGCCTCGGTCACTCCCTGACCGCCGCCGCCCGTGTTGTCGAGGTTCTGCGGTTCGTAGACGGAGCCGATGCCGACGGTCGCGTTCTTGTCGAAGGACCCGGACGCCGAGCCGCCCTTCTGGCTCGACGTGCCGCCGCCGCAGGCGGTGAGGGCGACGGACACGGCGACCACCAGAGCGCCACCGGCGAGGGGCGTGGAAATTCGTTTCACTTCGTTCTCCTGAGAGGCGGCCGCCGGAGGTCTGGCGGGGGCGCTGGTGCGTGCGTGCTTCGGTGCGCGCGTGCGGGGTTCGTGGGGTGGGGGGCCTTCGGGGCTTGTACGGGAGGGGCGGCCGGCTCGGCCTCTCGGCCTCAGCCGATCGTGTGGCCGTCGCGGAAGACGGGGAGCTTCTCGCCGGCCCTGACGGGCAGGTGGAGCCGGTTCTGCGGGGGAGGCAGCGGACAGTTGTACTGGGCCGAGAATCCGCACGGTGGCACGAAGGCGCGGTTGAAGTCCAGGGTGACGGTCTCGACGCCGTCCTCGCGCGGGACGAAGAGGAAGCGGCCCGAGCCGTAGGTCTCGACCCCGTTGGTCGGGTCGCCGAAGACCAGGAGCAGGGTGCCCTCGTCGTCGAAGGCCGCCAGGGTGTAGTCGACCCCGTCGAGCGAGAGGCTGATGTCACCGGGGACGATCATGCCCCGGCTGCCCCCGTTGTCGCGTATGTACTCGAAGGGGATCCGGCGGTCGGCGGCGACCGGGGTGAACGTGGCGCGCGTCACCCACGCCGGGTCGTGGTCGTACGTCTCGATGTGGGAGAAGTGCTGGATGGCGGGGGAGCGGGCGTCCCAGAAACGCAGACCGTGTTCCGGTTCCCCGGTGAGGAGGTCGGCCCGTTCGAGCGTCGTCACCCGGAGGTGCGGGGGAAGCCCCTGGCGTTCGGCCCCGGGGTCCGGCTCCGTACCCGCGGGCAGCCACCGGGTCTCGACCAGGGCGAGGTTGCCGGTGGGCGCCGTCACGGACGCGGCCCGCGCGGTGCGCCACGCGTTCCAGTCGTCCGGCGCGGGGTCGGTGGTCCGCGCCGAGGCGCTCGACGGGAGGGACATGCTGACTCGATTCAACGGCGAGGATGTGTGCTTCGACACACGTCTCGAAAGGTGAGATGGGGAGGCCGGACCCGGGGGCGGGCGTGGCGTGACGGGGAGTGGAACGGCCCTGTTCCGTGGTGTGCTGCGGAGGGGCGGGCGGCTCGGCTCGTGTCCACTCCGTGGGACGCGGGTCCGGTCGTGGCGCCGGCGGAGGCCGCGGGCGCAGGCCGCGCAGCCCAAGGGAGCCCGGGGGGACCGGTCAGGCGTCGGAGCGGCTACAGAGAGCGCTCGCGACGCGGAGGAGGTCCACGTGGGCTCGGCCGACGAGGTGCAGGGAGCGGAACACGGGGCAAGATTCGCACACGCTTTCCCAGGGGTCAAACAAGCCAAACCGGATGCTTCATCAGAAGTCGACCCGCCGGGCTCCGGCGGCTCCCGGACCGCCGTCCGGCGGTGAACTCCACTCGGGTCACGGAGAGATAACAGACCGGTTCGGCGGTCCTCCGTCGTGGGGGCGGGCTTCCCGGCGGCGCCGGGATACGGTGCTGAGGTGGTGATCAGCGGAGCGGACACAGAAGCGGGGACGGCGGTGCTGCTCGCGGCGGCGCCCGCGGGCAAAGGGCGTCTGGTCGACGCCACGTCGGTCCTGCCGGCGCTCGCGACCGTGGCCCCCAGCACCTTGACCGGTACGCAGGCGGCGACCGTGATCGAACTGGCCGACCCGCTGGACCCGCAGACCGTCCTCACCCGGATCCGCGCGGCCGCCACCACGGCCGGGCCGCTCTTCCTCTACATCGCCGGGCAGCTCCAACTGGACCACAAGCAGAGCCTGTTCCACCTGGCGCTGGCCCGCTCGACCCCGGCCACCCTGCGCTACACCGGCCTGCCGTGGCACTGGCTGGTCAGCGAACTCAAGCTCCGCAGACCGGGCACGACCACGGTGGTGGTGGACCTGGTGGCCGACGGGGAGGCCTGGCGGCAGGTCACCACCGAGGGCATCGGGCTCGGTTACGGCATCCGCCTGTACGGGCGCGTGGTCCCGGCCCCGTCACGCCGTACGGTCCTCGCCCCGTCCTATCTCGCGGCGTGCGCGGCGATCTGGCGCAGCGGGATGCGCCCGGCGCTCACCCACCTGCACGAACAGGCGACGGCTCGTGCGGCCACCCCCGACGCGCTGTTCCTCGCGGTCGACACCGCACCCGCGTCCCCGTCCCCGGACTTCCGCTCCACCGAGGCGGCCTGGACACCTTCGGGTCCGCCCGTCGGCGCAGACCTCCCGCCCGCCCCCGGGGGAACGGCCCCCACCCAGGCGACCGCCGCACCACCTGCCGGGCAAGCGCCCCTTTCGCCGTCCCCCGCCGGTCCCGCCGCCCAGGCGTCCCCCACCGGGCCCGCCATCGAGGCCGCCCCTGACCGCCCGGCCGTCCCGGAGTCCACGGGCGGCCCCGGCGCATCGGGGTCCACGGCCGGGCCCGCCATCGCGGCCACTCCTGACCGTCCGGCTGTCCCGGAGTCCACGGCCGGGCCCGCCTCCTCGGCGACTCCCGCCGTCCCCGCGGCCCCCGCCCCCGAGCGGGCCCTTCCGGCCTCCCCGCGGCCGGCCGCGGGCCGTCGTGTCCCGGGGCGGGGCAACTGGCCGCCGGCCTGGGGGACGGACGACCGTACGCCGGTGCGGCCGGTGGCCGGTACCGTCGCCACCCCTGGCCCCGATCCCGACCCCGAGCCCGCGCCCCAGCCCGAGACCGATCCCCACCCGGCGATCCTCGCCGCCGCGCGGGACGGCCGGCACGCCGAGGCGGCGTCCATCGCGGCCACCTGGGAGAGCGCCGCGCTCCGCACGTACGGGCCCGGCTCCGCGCAGGCGATCCACTGGCTGGAGGTACGGGCCGACCTCGCCCGCCTCGTCGGCGACGCCGCCCGCAGCTGCGAGCTGTGGATGGCGGCGGCTCAGGCCCGCCTCGCGCGGGGCGAGGCCGGCGACGACAAGGACGTCGAGGCGAACGTCGACCGCGCCCATCACCAGTGGGAGCAACTCGACGACCCCGTACGCGCCCGCTCACTCGCCCCGGCGCTCACCGCCCTGCGCCGCGCGGTGCCGGGCCGCAAGGACGGGGCGCTCCAGGCGATCCAGCGGCGCATCTGACCTGGGGCGCCCGGCCGCGCCGTACGACGCACAGCACCTCCGTACGACGCACAGCACCTCCGTACGACGCGCCGCCCCGTACGACGCGTCACCCCCGCACGGCACACCGCCCCCGCGCTCAGTCGTCCGCCCGCTCCTCCGGCTTCGTACCCTCCCCGCCGTCCCCGTCCTCCCCCTCCCCGCGCTCCTCCTCGGCCCGCCGCCTCCGGCGCCGGATCACATGCCGCGCGACCAACGCCGCGATCAGCACCCCGAGCCCGATCAGCACATACGTCTGGTAGCGCGAGATCTCGTCGTAGATCGGCCCGATGTTCGTGCCCGCCGTATAGCCGAGCCCCGCCCACAGCCCCACCCACAACACGGCCCCCAGGCTGTTGAACGCGAGGAACCGCAACCACGGCATGCCCGTCGTCCCGGCGATGATCCCGTTGGCCTGGCGCAGCCCCTCCACGAAGCGGGCGATCGTGACGACCTTCCCGCCGTTGCGGGTGAAGAAGTCCTCGGCGCGGCCGAACCTCTCCGGGGTGAGGAAGATGTACCGCCCCCACCGGTGGACGAACGCCCGGCCGCCGGTGCGGCCGATGACGTACCCGATGTTGTCCCCGACGATCGCCGCCGCGACGGCGATCGCCGCGATGGCGAAGATGTTGAGCTGCCCCGCCCCGGCGTAGACCGCCGCGGCGATCAGGATCGTCTCGCCGGGAGCCGGCACACCGAAGTCCTCGACCAGGATCAGCAGGCCGACCGCCAGGTAGCCGTAGTGGTCGAGCAGCGGGGCCAGATACGCGAGCGGACCGGGCAGGGGAGGTGCGGCCATGAACCCATCTTGCTCTTCCGCCCCACGAACCCGACGCACCCCGGGCGCGCGCCCCCACCCGGCGGACCGTCTCCGTACGGGGGCTCTCCCGCGCGGTACCAATCAGGTACCGTACGGTCATGCCTTCTCTGAACGTGTCCTTCACCGATGAGGAACTCGAACATGTCCGGGTCGCCGCGGCAGCCGAGGGCAAGAGCCTGAAGCAGTACCTGCACGACCTCGGCGTCCGCGAACACCAGCGCAGGACGTTCGTCACCGGCGCGCTGGACTGGGGCGACAAGCTCCGCGGCCAGTTCGACGAGGCCTTCCCCGAGGAGATCCCCGCCGCACAGCGTCCCGGATACGGAGCCAGTGCCGCCTGATGCTCCTGTACGTGGATGTGCCCTGGCTGCTCGACGTCCAGGAAGGGGCCGTCCCCGAGGACGTGTCGATAGCGGACTACTCCGCGCTGGTCGCGGCCGTCGCCCGGCACCGGACGAAGCTGCCGACGCTCGCCGCCGCCGACCCCGACGCGGCCTGGCGGGCGGCGGCGCTCTTGCACACCATCGTGCGGCTGGAGCCGCTGCCCCAGCGCAACAGCTGGTTCGCGGCCCTCGTCGCCGCCCAGTACATGGGGCAGTCCGGTGAGGGCATCGATCCGCCGTACGGCGCCCTCCCCGAGCTGGTCCGCAAGATCCAGACCGGCGGTGTGACCCTTTACGACGTGGCCGAGCAGCTGCGCCTGTGGCGCATCTGACGCTGACGGTACGGGCCTTCGCCCACCGTGTCCCGAGCGCCGTGCGACCCCTCGCTACCGGTCGTGACAGGATGTCCGTATGCCTAGCAACATTTACTTCGACATCACCATCCAGGATGAGGCCGCGGGAAGGATCGTCTTCAAGCTGTACGACGACGTCGTACCGAAGACGGCCAAGAACTTCCGGGAGCTGGCCACCGGCGAGCACGGCTTCGGCTACGCGGGCTCGCCCTTCCACCGGGTCATCCCGGACTTCATGCTTCAGGGAGGCGACTTCACCCGGGGCGACGGCACGGGTGGCAAGAGCATCTACGGCGAGAAGTTCGCCGACGAGGGCTTCACCCTCACGCACGACCGGCCGTTCCTGCTGTCCATGGCGAACGCCGGCCCGAACAGCAACGGCTCGCAGTTCTTCATCACCACGGTGAAGACGCCGTGGCTGGACGGCAAGCACGTGGTCTTCGGCGAGGTCGTCGAGGGCGAGGACCTGGTCAAGAAGATCGAGTCCCTGGGGTCCCGCTCCGGTGCCACCCGCTCCAAGATCGCCGTCTCGGCGTCCGGCGTCGTCGACGAGGCCGGCAAGTAGTCCTCTCGCCTCTCAGCCCCTGATCCGCCCCCGCACCGCCGACCGATGACCGTCGGCGGTGCGGGGGCGGATCGTTTTTCTCCGGCACCCGCCCCGTTTCGTGCCTGTCATGCCATCGGCGTCTTGATCTTGTAGGGGTTGTCGGAGTGCTGTCGGCGTTGTGTCCCGGAGCCGTAACCGGCTGAGGGGGCCGGGTCCCGCCCTCGTACCCCGTGGTGACCGCACCGGACGTTCCGGAGCGTCTGACCTCGGGAGACACGCATGTTGAACCACCGCGCCAAGCTGATCGCCGCCACCGCCGTGGCCGCGGGAGCGATGCTCCTGACCGCCTGCGAAGGGGACGACACCGGCGCCGCGGGGACGGTCGCCCCCTCGGCGGCGGAGTCGAGCGGGCACCCGCACACCGGCGCGCCGGCGGTCGACGTGATCGGTAAGTACGACCCCGTCGACCGGAGCGACGCCGTCTTCTTCGCCTCCGTACTCAACGGCGCCAACGAGGTGCCCACCCAGGGCGGCCCGGCCGTCGGGGACAAGGACGGACACGCCATCGCGCTGATGCGCGTCCAGGGCGACGAGGTCTCCTTCGCCTTCACATGGAAGGGCACCGGCACCCCCACCGCCGGGCACATCCACCAGGGCGGCGCGGGCACCAACGGCGACGTGAAGATCCCCTTCTTCACCGAGAAGCTGCCCGGCGGCCGTGACTCCGTCTACGGGACCGTCAAGGTCACCGACGCGGCGCTGCTCAAGAGCCTCAAGGCGGACCCCGGACAGTTCTACTTCAACCTCCACACCGCGGAGTTCCCGGGCGGCGCCGTTCGCGGGCAGGTCCACCGGCTGCCGCTCCCGATGAGCCTCCCCGAGGCCTTCCAGGGCAACAGCCTCCACTCCGTCGTCACCGGCGCCCAGATCTACGCCTGCACCAAGCAGCCGGGCGGCGACGGGAAGTTCATCCAGGACAACGTGAAGGCCACGCTCGACGGCAACATCGCCCACACCTTCCAGAAGTCCGGCCCCACCGGGCCGCCCCAGTGGATCGCACCCGACCACTCCGCCGTCACGGGCAAGGTGCTCCACAAGATCCCGAACGGCGACGGCAACATCCCCGAACTGGTCCTGGCGGCAACCCAGTCCGGCACGTCCGGCGGCGAATTCTCCGCCACGAAGCTGGTGTTGCGCCTGAACACGGAAGGAGGCGTGGCCCCGACCGGCACGTGCGACCCCACCACCCACCGCAAGGCATCGGTCCCGTACCAGGCCGACTACCTCTTCCTCAGCGGCAAGTAGTCCGTAACTGACGCCGAAGCGCCCGGGGGACGGTCCCGAACACGGTTCCCCGGCGCGCCAGTTGGCCGCGCCGCTTGTTGAGCGTCGTGGTCCGCTGGGGTCGTGTCACTCCGGGTCAGGCGTCCCACTGGTCGCAGTACTCGATGTGGATCTCGCGCGCGTCGCCGAGAACGCCGTCGTTGGAGTGGAGTCGGGAGGGGGACCGGTTGGCTCGCTTCGGCACGTGGACCAGTGAGCGGGGGGAAGGGGCCGCGAGCGACCACAGCCCGCCGATTCGCTGCGCGGCATCCTGATCGAGGTACGCGTCCAGGTGCCGGTCGTGGTCGATGAGCACGGCGTGGACCAGAGGCCGGGCCGGCCGGATGACTTTGAACTCCATGGGTCCGAGCCGTGCTCGGTGGATCGTGATCGGCAGTTTCATCGGTTCTCCGGGGCACGCGAACGATCCCGATCCGTAACGTCCCTTGTCCGGCGGTCGGCTGGGATGATACGCGGCCGGCCGGGACGGTCATCCCACGGACACCGTAGCGCCGTCGCTCCCGGCCGGCCGCCCGTGGGGCGTTTCGCCGAGGAGCCCGGCCAGCAGGGCGTCGGCGGCCGGGGGCAGGAGGCGTGCTCCGTCCGGTATCGACTCCAGGCCGGTCACCAGGGCGAGGCAGACGTCCGCCGCGTCGGACGGGCTGAGCGTCGCCGTACGGAGGGAAGATCCCGGGTGGCTGCCCGCCTCGGTGAACAACTCCGTCAGGAGGCCACGCAGTTCCGTCGTGAAGCCGAGGCATACGTCGCCGAACAGCCGGGCCTTCGCGTCCATCAGCTCCGCCGTGTGCGGCGAATCGCCGGTCAGCCGCAGCACCAGACGGAGCTTCGCGTCCAGGACGCCCCGGACGCGCTCGGCGTACGGGGCGTCGGCCACCGCGGCCTGTCCCGCCCGTACGAGCGCCTCGGTGTGCAGGCGTTCGGCGAGCCGGCGGAACGCGTCGTCCTTGCTGTTCACGTACTGGTAGACCGCCGACCGCGACACACCCATGGTGGAGGCGATGTCGTCCATCGTGGTGCGCCGCACGCCGTACCGGGCGAGACAGTCGTACGTGGCGTCGAGGACCTCGGTGAGCCGGTCGGTGGCCACACTCAGCCCAGCAGCTTGAGCAGTTCGGCCGCGAGCGGCGCCGACGAGGACGGGTTCTGCCCGGTGACCAGATTGCGGTCGACCACCACGTGCGGGGCCCACGACGCGCCCTCCTGGAAGTCTGTACCGATCTCCACCAGCCGGTCCTGGAGCAGCCACTTCGCCCGGTCGGCGAGCCCGCCCTGCCGCTCCTCGTCGTTGGTGAAACCGGTCACCCGGTAACCGGCGAACGGCGAGGCGCCGTCCACGGCCTCCGCCGCCAGCAGCGCCGCCGGGCCGTGGCACACGATGCCGAGGGGCTTGCCCGAGGCCAGGGTCGCGGTGAGCAGCTTCCCGGAGTCCGCGTCGACGGCCAGATCCTCCATCGGACCGTGACCGCCCGGGTAGAAGACCGCGTCGAAGTCGGTGAGGTCCACCTCCGCCAGCTTCACGGGGTGCTGGAGCTCGGTCATCGACGCCAGGGCGCGGATGATCTCGTCGGCGCCTTCCTGGCCACCGTTGACGCCGGGGGAGAGGCTCCCCTTGTCGACGGTCGGCACCACGCCGCCCGGGGTGGCGACCACGATCTCGTGGCCGGCTCCCTTGATCGCCCGGTACGGAGCCACCGCCTCCTCGGCCCAGTACCCGCTCGGGTGCCGCGTGCCGTCCGCCAGCGTCCAGTGGTCGGCGCCGGTCAGTACAAAAAGGATCTTCGCCATGTCACGTCTCTCGCATCTGTACCGCACAGTCTGACGTTCTGCACTCTGATCGTCAGTACGCTTACCTCGTCGAACCTAGTCCTTCGGACGGCGAGAAGCGAGCACGTCATGGCCCGGTGAGCCGCATGATGATCACATGACGGACGCATTCCTGAGCGGTACGGAAACGGCCTGGCGCGCGCTCGGCGGCGACCCCCGCCTGCTCTCCCGGGTCTCGGTCGCGGCACGGGAGCACGCCCTGCCGGCCCGGCTTCCGGTACGGGAACTGGCCCGCGCCTGCGTGGCGGCCTGCGCCCTCGCCGCCGCCGAGCTGGCCTCGGCGCGAACCGGACGGGAGGTGCCCGCCGTACGGGTCGACGACGGCGCCGTCGCCACGGCCTTCGTCAGCGAGCGGCACCTGCTCGTCGACGGCAGGGCGCCGGTCGCCTTCGCCGGGCTGTCCCGCTTCTGGCGGACCGCGGACGGCTGGGTCCGTACCCACGCCAACTACCCGCACCACCGCGCCCGTCTGCTCTCCGCGCTCGGCCTCACGGAGGAGGCCGCCTCGGTCGAACGGGTGGCGGCGATCCTCGCCGACCGCCAAGCCCAGGACGTGGAGGACGAGGTGTCCGCGGCCGGGGGACTGGCCGTCGCGCTGCGCACCGCGCGGGAATGGGCCGCGCATCCGCAGGCCGCCGCGGTGGCGGCCCGTCCGCTCCTGGACCTGCGGCCGGTCGACGGTTCAGCCCCGGCTACGGGCGTCCGCCGCCTGCCACCGCTCGGGAGCGACCCGCTGCTGCCCGCCGCAGGGGTACGGGTCCTCGACCTGACCCGCGTGATCGCCGGACCCGTCGCCACCAGGACGCTCGCCCTCCTCGGCGCCGACGTCCTGCGGGTGGACCCACCGGGCCTGCCCGAACTGCCCGACCAGCACACCGACACGGGCTTCGGGAAACGCTCCACGCGGCTCGACCTCGGCGACACCCGCGACCGGGCGGCCTTCGAGGAGCTGCTGACCCTGGCCGACGTCGTGGTCACCGGTTACCGCCCCGGCGCCCTGGACCGGTTCGGCCTCGCCCCCGAGGCCCTCGCCGAACGCCGGCCGGGACTTGTCGTGGCCCAGCTGTCCGCCTGGGGGGACCACGGCCCCTGGGCGGGCCGGCGCGGTTTCGACAGCCTCGTCCAGGTCGCCGCCGGGATCGCGGTCGCCGAAGGATCCACTGAACAGCCCGGCACCCTCCCGGCACAGGCGCTGGACCACGGCACGGGCTACCTGCTGGCCGCCGCCGTGCTCAGGGGCCTCACCCGACAGCTCGGTGGCGCGGGGGCCCTGGCCGTACGGCCGGTCCTCGCCCGTACGGCCCACTGGCTGCTGCACGACCTGGCTCCGGACACGGGACAGACAGGCGCCGGGCAGACAGGCGCCGGACAGATCCACGCCGCCTACGACCCGGACCACCTCGCCCCCTGGCTCGCCGAGACCGACAGCGCGCTCGGCGGACTGCGGTACGCCCGGCCGCCCGTCGCCTTCGACGGCGGCCCCGAGGACTGGGCGAGGCCGCCGGGGCCGTGGGGCACGGACGACCCCGTGTGGAGTGCGCGACGTCAGGACCGCGCCGGCGGCGACACGTAGAGACGGGACGCGGCCTGTCCCGGCAGCGGCGGCAGCGGGACGGACCGCCACCCCCGCGCGTACCCGGGCGCGGGCCTGCCCGGGGCCACCAGCACCCCCACGGGCTGCCGCCCGGCCAGCTCCAGCAGGCCCGTACGCGAGATGCTGCCGTCATGGCCGGCGAGCTGCCGCGACGAACAGCCCGCCTGGAAGGCGATCCGTACGGATTCGTTGCCGGTCACCGTGCACGGCGGCCGTACCCCCTGGCGGTGCAGCTCGGTGGAGATACGGGCCAGGGTGTCCCGGGTGGCCCGGCTGCGCGACACGAGCCGGTCCGCCGTCACGTACTGCGACCCGGCATGGGCCAGCAGGACCACGCCGATCACCGCGACGGCCATCGGCCGCAGCACCGGCCGCGCCGCCGTCACGAGCCGCCACAGACAGAACGCGACGGGCAGCGCGAGCAGCGCGTACGTCGGCAGCAGGAACCGCGCCGCCGCGTAGTCGATCGTCAGCAGGTACGGCACCGCGAGGACCAGCCCGGTCAGAGTCGGCAGCAGTACGACGGCCCGCAGCGGGGTGCGCGCGGCGGCCCACACCCCGCCCGCCGCGAGAACCGGCAGGGCGAACCACCAGAGGGCCGTCGCCGGATCGTGCCATCGCATGTCGCACGGCCGGCACAGCGACCGCCCCTCCAGCGCCCGCAGTTGGTGACCGAAGGCGGGATGCCAGCCCAGCCCGCCCTGGATCTCACCGGCACGGCGCAACCGGGTGGCGAGCCCGCCGTACGAGAGGTACGCCTCGACGACCCACGCGGAGGCGCCGACGGCCGCACCCACGGCCAGGATCGCCAGGACGGCCGGGCGGCGCCACGACCGTACCCACAAGGCGGCCACCGCGAGCGGCGCGACCAGCCAGCACGCGTCGGTGGGGCGCATCAGCGCCGCCACCGCCACCGCAGAGCCCAGGCCGATGCGCGCCGCGCGGTCCCCAGGGTCGAGTACGGCACGCAGGAAGCAGCCCACCGCGACGAGTGCCGCGAAGGCGACCCACAGGTTGGGCATGACCTGCGGCCCGTAGAAGAGCGTGATCCACAGCGTCGCGAACAGCGCCCCGGCGAGCGTGAGCACCGCGACCGGCAGCAGCCGCCGCCACACCTGGAGCCCCAGGAGGAGAGCGACGCCGGACAGCAGGGCGAGATAGCAGCGCAGCACGTCCACGGACGTGGTGAACGCGGCCACCGGCGCCACGAGGAAGCTGATGCCCCGGGCGCGCGGCGCGCTGAAGAACGCCGCCGGCGCGTGCGGGCTGACCTGGCTGACGTACACCGTCTCGTCCCACCCCAGCCCCATGCCGGGCATCATCAGGACCGCCTGGGCGGCCACGAAGGCCACCGCGACCAGGACAAACGAGAGCGGCGGACGCGCGGCGCGCCCGCCGCCCCGGTCCGCGTCGGCGCGAGGATCCTTCTCCGGCAGGTCCGTGGCGGGAGACGCTTGCTGCATGGCGCCACGCTGGGGCCGGAGCCCCTGCCACGGCGTGCGACACCGGCGGGCGTTCGAATGATCGCCCCCGAAAGGACCCCGGCCGTCGTCCGTCCGAGTGAAGCGGCGGTGACGACGGCCGGTGCCCGTGGCGTATCGCCGTCAGATCAGGTGAGGGCCCGTCAGATGTCCTCAGATGCGGTCAGATCCCGTCGGGACGCAGCGCGCCCGCGCCGACGAGAGCGTTGGCCTTGCGGACGTCCGGTGTCATCCACCGGTCCTCACCCAGCACCTCCACCGCCTCCCGGAAACGCTGATGGAGCGCGTCGGTCGCCTTGGCCAGGTGCAGCGATCCCATCGCGGGGCGCGCCAGATCGATGCCCTGCGCGGCCAGCAGGAATTGCACGGCCAGGACCGTCTCGGCCCGGACGAGGTTGTCGTCCAGGTTGCGCACCGACGCCATCGCCATCGTGTTGTGGTCCTCCTGCCCGAACTTCTCCGGCCGTGACAGCACCCCGGCCGGCATCGCCCGCGTCTGCATCTCGGGGATCAGCGCCGCGCCCACCGTCTGGACCTGCACCATCCCGGAGTTGAGACCGACCGGCGGCGCCGCCAGGTTGTCCGGCAGGCCGTAACTCCACTTGGAGGCGATCAGCCGTCCCGACAGTTCATGGCTGAGCACCGACACATCCGTGACCTGCGCGTTGAGGGTGTCGATCGCGTGCCCGATCTGCGCGCCGTCCCAGTTGCCGCCCATCACGAACTCGTGCCCGCCGCCGTCCCGGGGGAACAGGAGGGGGTTGGACGTCGACGCGTTGGCCTCGCGCGTGATGATCGTGTCCGCCTCGTCGAGCGTCTGACGGAGCGTCGCGGCGATGTGCGGAGCGGCCCGTACGGAGACCGCGTCCTGCACTCGGGGCGACGTCTCCCCGAACTGCTTCCTGCCCTTCTCCGTCATCCACTCGCTGTTCGCGGTCAAGGCCCGCAGCTTGGCGGCTTCCTCCTCCTCGGCGGGGATCCGCCGCTCCGCGTGGGTCCGCGCGTCCAGGGAACCCGCCTCGGCCCGGGTGGCCTCCAGGAACAGGGCGAACGCCCCCAAGAACTGATCGAGGAGGGACTCCGCGCGGTACGTGGCCGCCACGTACCGGGCCGTCAGCACCCCGCTGCCGCTGATCAGCGGCAACGCCTCGCCCGCCTCCAGCTCGAACGTACGCGGCAGCCCCGCCTCGGCGAGGACATCGCCCGCCGGCCGCTCCTGGCCGCCGCGCAGCCGGGCCGTCGCCCCCTCCCCGGTCAGCACCAGCCCGGCCGCCGCCATCGGCTGGAGATCGCCGGTGCCGAGCGACCCGACGGACGGCATGACCGGGGTCACCCCGGCGTTGACCAGGGCCAGCATGCGCCGCACCATGTCGGGGCGTACGCCCATGTGCGCGCGGGCCATGGCGTTCGCGCGGAGCACCAGCGCGAGGCGGGCCACGCCCGCTGACAGCTCACTGCCCGTGCCCGCCGCGTGGGAGTTGAGGATACGGCGCTGGAAATCGCGCTGTTCCTCGTCCGAGAGCGGATGGTCCTTGAGCGGGCCCAGGGCCTGGTTCCAGCCGTAGACGCGCTGACCGGCCTTGAGGGCGTCGAGCGCGCCCGCCCGGGCAGCGCGCATCCGGTCCGCCGCCGCGTCCGACAGCCGCACCGCACCGGCCGTCCCGCGCAGCACCGCTCTCATCTGGGGGACCGTCAGGTGGTTCCCGTCCAGGGTGATGGTCGCGGCGGCCCGCGCCGCCGGGGTGGACGCGATGTGCACCGGGCGGGCGACGACGGGGCCTGCCGAGCCGGGCACCAGGACGACCACGGCGGCCGTCATGGCCGCGGCCCAGATCCGGAGGCGGGGGGTGTGGCCGCGCGGACGTCGCACAAGGACGGATGCGGAAAACTCGCGGAATGGTTCTGAGAAGGAGGAAGGGATCACGTCTCTGTGTTCGGCAGACCGCCTGATTTCCTCAAAGAAGTCCTACAAACGGGGCTTACATGCTGGACAGACCGTCATGAACTTCCCAGACTTCCCCTGGCGGCTCCCCGGCCGCCGCCCGCGATCAAGGGAGCGTGCCGGTGTCGGTCATCCTTCGGGACGCGTGGTCGACCCTGGTGCCGGGGCGTGACGTCAAGCATGGCCCGCTGCCCCCGCTGCTGGTCGGGCTCACGCTGGTCACCGGCCTGGTCGACGCGTTCAGTTACCTCGTGCTCGGCCATGTCTTCGTGGCGAACATGACGGGCAACGTCGTCTTCCTGGCCTTCGCCGTCCTCGGAGCATCCGGATTCTCCGTCGCCGCCTCCGCCACCGCCCTGGGAGCGTTCCTGGTCGGCGCGCTGGCCGGGGGGCGGCTCGTCCACCAGGTCCACCGGCACCGCGGGAAGATGCTGTACGGGGCACTGGGCCTGGAGGCGGTGCTCGTCCTGGCCTCCTACCTCACCGCCGAGTTGGTCGACTCCCCGTCCTCGGGCGGCGCCCGCTACGTCCTGATCGTGCTCCTCGGCGTGGCGATGGGAGTGCAGAACGCGGTGGCGCGGGCGCTGACGGTCCCCGACCTGACCACCACGGTCCTCACCATGACGCTCACCGGGATGGCCGCGGACAGCCGGCTGGCGGGTGGTCCCGGCGGCAAGATCGGCAGGCGTTCCCTGTCGGCGGTGGCCTTGTTCCTGGGCGCCCTGATCGGCGCGGCGACCGTGTTGCACTCCGACGACGCGGTGCCGCTGCTGATCGGCGGGCTGTTGCTGGCGCTCGCGTTCCTGGCGGCGTTCTCGCTGCCGCGCGCCACGGCGGAGTGGGTCGGCGGCAAGTGACGGCCGCTCAGCTGCTCAGTCGCTCTGCCGCCTGGCTGTCGTTTCGGCCCGGTCAGGGCGTGGGTGTCGCGGTCTCCGCCTTCGGCGTGGCCGCGAGGAGCCGCCGACGCGTCTCCTTCTCCTGCGCCCGACGGGCCGTGACATCACGGATGACGGCCCCGACATGGCCGGCGGTCCCGTCGGCGGCGGTCAGCAGCACCACGCTGAACTCGATCGACACCGTGCTGCCGTCGGCGGTGAGGGCGGGTACGGCGAGGAGGTCTTCGTCCCCGTACTTGCTGGTCCCCGAGGCCATGGCGGCCACAAAGCCGTCCCAATGGCGTTGCCTGTGCTTCTCGGGGATGATCACGTCCAGGTTGCGGCCGTCGACCTCGGCCGCCGAGTAGCCGAAGATCCGCTCCGCGCCACGGTTCCAGTACCGGATCAGACCCTCGCGGTCGATGATCACGATGCCGTCGGGGGCCCGGGAAGCCATTCCCAGTACGACGTCGGGGTCCAGGTCTTCCATGTCGCCTCCGAGAAAGAAAATTCCATTGGGTCGCGGACGCGGATCCTGTGGGCGAGTGTATACAGTCGACGACGCTTCCGGCGAGACCCTGCCACCGTTCCGGCCCTGCCGCCCGCCTAGGGTGGTGATCATGAGCGGTGAGAAGGATCTGCGCGCCTTGCTGAGCGGTATGCGCCCCGAACCGAACCCCGGACGCTACGTCTTCACGACCGTCGGGGGCCCCGACGGGATCCCCTCCGGCGTGACGCCCGTGGTGACGGTCGCCGAACGGGAGGGGCTGACGCTGGTGGCCCGCCTGGAGGAGGCGGACGCGGCGGGACTTCCGTACGACTACGTGGCGGGGTGGATCACCCTGCGCGTGCACTCCGCCCTGGAGGCGGTCGGCCTGACGGCCGCGGTCGCCCAGGAAATGGCTTCGGCGGGCGTCAGCTGCAACGTGGTCGCCGGTTTCCACCACGACCACCTGTTCGTCCCGTACGAGAGGGCCGCCGAGGCCGTCGCGCTGCTGGAAGGCCTGGCGGACCGGTCGGGCTGACGTCCGGGCGTCTGCGAATCCCGCGTCGGCTCTCAGGAGCCGGGCGGCAGCTCCAGTTCCGCCCAGACGATCTTTCCGTCGGCCGTGAGGCGGCTGCCCCAGCGATCGGACAGCGAGGAGACGAGCAGCAGGCCCCAGCCGCCCTCGCCGAGGGCGCGCGGGCGGCGCAGGCGGGGCGTGCTGTTGTCGGCGTCGGAGACCTCGCACACCAGCGAGCTGTGCCGGATCAGACGGAGCCGTACGGGCCCCGCGCCGTGCCGCAGGGCGTTGGTGACCAGCTCGCTCACGAGGAGTTCCACCGTACCGACGAGGTGCTCCAGACCCCACGAGGCGAGTCGGCCGGCCGCGTAGGAGCGCGCGTCGGCGACGGTGGTGGGGTCGCGGCGCAGGTCCCACGAGGCGACCTGGTCGGGGCCGAGCGCGCGGGTACGGGCCAGCAGGAGGGCCACGTCGTCCTCCGAGGGCGCCGTCGTCAGCGCACGTCCGGCAGCGGCGGCGCCCGCGCCGCCGGAAGCCGCGTTGCCGACCCGTGGAGCGTGCGCCGTCATGGCGGCGACCACCTCGGTGCAGAGATCCTCCAGTGACGTCCCGGTCCGGGACAGGGCCGTTCCCAACCGTGCCAGCCCGGCGTCGATGTCGGCCTCCCGGCTCTCGACGAGCCCGTCGGAGTAGAGAGCGATCACACTTCCCGGCTCCAGTTCCAGCTCGACGGACTCGAAGGGCGCCAGACCGAGGCCGATCGGTGTTCCCGGGGGCAGGTCGGGGAACGTGACCCGGCCGTCCGGGCCCACGATCGCGGGCGGCGGGTGCCCGGCCCGTGCCACGGTGCAACATCGGTTGACGGGGTCGTAGACGGCGTACACGCACGTACCACCCATGACCGGGGCGGTGAAGTTCTGGTTCCCGGTGTCCCCTTCGGTCAGATGGACGACCAATTCGTCCAGGTGGGCGAGCAGTTCGTCGGGCGGCAGGTCCATGTCCGCCAGCGTCCGCACGGCCGTGCGGAGTTGGCCCATCGTCGCGGCGGCGGCGATGCCGTGCCCGACGACGTCACCGACCACCAGGGCGACCCGGGCGCCCGGCAGGGGGATCACGTCGAACCAGTCCCCTCCCACTCCCTCGCGCATGTCGGTGGGCAGGTAGCGGGACGCGATCTCGACGGCGCTGCCGCCCGAGAGGTAGTGGGGGAGCAGGCTGCGTTGCAGCGCGAGTGCGGCGGTCCGTTCCTGGGTGTAGCGGCGCGCGTTGTCCAGGCTGAGCGAGGCACGGGCGCCGAGATCCTCGGCCAGGAGCAGATCGTCCCTGGTGAACGCGGCGAGGTTCTCCGTACGGACGAAGACCGCCACGCCCAGCACCGTCCCGCGCGCCTGGAGCGGCACGATGATCAGGGAGTGCATGCCGGTCGCCGCGATGGTCCGCGCCCGGTCCGGGTCGTGGTCGAGCCAGGTGCCTGGGGAGGTGTCCAGTACCGGTTCGAAGTGGGACGACCTCGACGCCAGCACGCTGGTGAACGGTGAGGCCGGAGGAACGAACACCGCCTCCCCCACCGGCCACAGGGACTCGGGCAGCGCCGAATGGATGGAGGCCACGCCCGCCCGCCGGAAGACCGGAATGCTCTGCGCGGTGGACGCGAGCCGGCCGAGGGGTTCGTCGCCGAGGGGTACGGAGTCGGCGAGGTCGACGGTGACGTAGTCGGCGAGGAGCGGCACGGACACGTCGGCCAGCTCCTGGGCGGTGTTGATCACGTCGAGCGTCGTGCCGATGCGGGTGCCGGCCTCGCTGAGCACGGCGAGGCGCTCTCTCGCCCAACTGCCGCTGACGTCCACGGACATGCCGCACAGGCCCAGGGGCCGGCCGTCCTCCCCGTCGAGGCGGAAGTAGGAGCAGGAGTAGGTCGGCTGCTCCGGCCGGCCCGGTGCGGCCCACTGGTAGGCGTGGTCGACCACCGGTGTGCCGCTGTCGAGGACACGTACCATCGCCGCCTCGACCGCCTCCGCCTCGCTGCCGGGGTGTGTCTCGGTCACGCGCCGTCCCAGCCGCTGCCGGCGCGGGGTGGTGTCCTGCCGCTCCGCCGTACCGTTCAGCCAGACACACCGCAGATCGCGGTCCCAGAGGGACAGGCCGATCGGCGAGCGGGCGAGGAGGGCGGCCTGCGTCGCGGCCTCGGCGCCGGGGGAGGAACGGGTTCCGGACAGCTCGGCCGCCGACAGGAGCCAGTCGGTCCTGCCGTTCTCGGCGGACATGGGGGACGCGTGGAAGATCAGCCTGACCCCGTGGCCCTCGCCGTGACGGACCTCGATCATCCCGGTCCACGGCTCCCGCTCCCTGGCGCGCGCCGACCAGGTCTCCGGAGCGGGCGAATCACCGCCGGACATCAGCAGGCGCCCGGCCGGCCGTCCCACGACGTCGCCGGCCGGGCGGCCCACCATGTCCTCGGCGGCCTTCGTCCACCCGGCGACGGTCCCGTCCGCCCGGATCACACAGACCACCACGAACGGCCCGACCCCCGAGCGGTCCACTCCTCGCCCACTCCCGGGTGCCACCCCACCGAGACCTGCCATCACCTGCATCCCATCGACGCGCGTGTGTCGCTTTTGCGGCATTTCATTCAGCGTTTCATACCTGGCGCAGGGGCCAAAATGGATGCCCTGGCCACGGATTCCGGCCGGCGTGAGGCCTCGGGCCGATATAACAGCCGCTATGACGGTCTTCTACTGCGCGAAGTGTGGAGTGGAGCTCGCCACGGAACTGGAAGCACTGCCCGCTGTCCCCGGCAGGCTCCTGCGCGAGCGGGATCGCGACAGGAAGACGAGGCCGGCGCCCTCGACGGTGCCGCGCGGCCGGTACGCCATCGATCCGGAGCCTTGGGGCGCGCCGTACGAACCCGCCGGGAGCGGCGAGAAGGCCGCACCCGGCGACCGAGCCCTGCCCCTGCCGCCGGGCATGACCGGGATGGTCTTCGCCGGACCGAGGAACACGGTGATCGTGCACCCGGACGACGTGCCCGGCCTGCACGAGACTACGGAGCGCGGTATCCACTGGGGTTGTTGCGGCCCGCTGGGCACGGGGGGACGCACATGGCCTGCACCTGCGGGACGCTTGTGGCCACCCTCGTCGCCGACTGCATGGGCCCGTACGAGCTGCACCTCGACCCCGTGCGCGTGTATGCCTTCGAACGGCCGTCCCGGTCGCCGGAGGGCGTTCGGTCATCGGATGACGCGTGGCCGGGGGTCCGGTTGCCGGGTCCGCAACGCCGGTGTCGGTGGTCGCGGACACCCCGGTCCGTACGGCACCGCTCCTGGCCGCTACCGCTCAGTCGGCCGATATGGCGGTCGCAGGTGACGCGGCAGTGGCAGGTCGACGCCGCGCTGGGGCGCGAACCTCGTCGTCCGTCGCCGGTCGTCCGTACACGGCCGCGAGCTCCGCCGCCAGGGCCGCCAGCCGCTCCCTCGCCTCCGGCGGCGCGAGGACCTCGACGCGCGCCCCCAGCCCGGCGAGTTGTGCCGCGACCACCTCCGCCGACGGTCCGTCGATCTCCGCCTCCACCCATCCTTCGGGGAGCGGCGCCCCTACCCGCAGCCGGTCGCCGAACAGCCGTTCAAGCAGGGGCCCGGTGCTCGCGTCGGCTCGGGCCCGTACGGTCGTGGCGCGCATCCGGTCCTCCATCCGCGCGGCGAGGGAGCGCCACGCCGTGGCAAGATCGAAGCCGGCCGGCCGGACGACGGGATCGCCGGTCGCGGCGACGGACGTGACGCGGCTGAGCCGGAAGGTCCGCAGGCCCCGGTCGGTGCCCGCGACCAGATACTCGACCCCGGCCTTGGACGCGAGCCCCAGCGGGTGGACCGTCCGCTCGCCGGCGGGCCTGCCGGGTCCGGCGTACCCGAGCCGTATCTGCGTCCCGTCCACCACCGCGTTCCTGAGCACATCGAGATGCGGGCCATCGGCCGTGACGGTGGTACGCGACCAGTCCGTGCCGTCGGAGACACTCGCGCGCGACGCGGCCTCGGCGTCGCGCCGGAAGGGCGCCGGCAGGGCCTGGACCAACTTGCGCAGGGCCGTGCGCAGTTCGGGGGTGGCCGACGAGGGCCCCGTGAGGAGGAACAGCGCCCGGATCTCGTCGGCGGTCAGCCCGGTGAGGTTCGTCCGCGCCCCGCCCACCAACGACCAGCCGCCGCCCCGGCCGCGCCGCGAGTAGACGGGAACGCCGGCCGTCGCCAGCGCCTCCAGGTCGCGCCGCGCCGTACGTTCCGACACTTCCAGTTCCGCCGCCACCTCCGCGACGGTCGCCCGTCCTGACGCCTGAAGGAACAGCAGCGTCGCCACCAGCCTGTCCGCTCTCATACGGGCCATTCTCTTCCGGAAAGTGGCCAGGAGATGGCCTGTTCAGCTTCCAGGATGAGGGGCATGACCGGACGCGCCGGACAGAGAACGACCCCGCAGAGACATGCGGAGACATGCAGAGACAAATGGAGCTGAGCATGATCGTGGTAACCGGAGCAACCGGCAACGTCGGACGCCCCCTCGTACAGGCACTCGCGGCAGTGGGGGAGCAGGTGACGGCCGTGTCCCGCAACGTGTCGGGCGAGTCCGCGCCGGAGGGGGTACGGCACCGGAAGGCGGACCTGGCCGACCCGGAGAGTCTTCGGCCCGCTTTCGACGGCGCCGACGCGCTGTTCCTGCACGACAGCGGTCCCGGAGCGTACCTGCTGAGCCCGCGGGACATCGTCGACGTCGCGAAGGCCGGGGGAGTGGGACGGATCGTGCTGCTGTCCTCCCAGGCGGTCGCGACCCGGGCCGGGTCCATTTCCCATGGGCGTACGGGACGGTCCTTCGAGGAGGCGGTCCGGCAGTCGGGCATGGACTGGACGATCCTGCGGCCGATCGGCTTCGACTCCAACGCGTACGGCTGGGCCGAGGGCATCCGTACCCGAAGGACCGTCGCCGCGCCGTTCGGTGACGTCGGCCTGCCGACCGTCGATCCGGCCGACATCGCGGAGGTCGCCGCGGCGGCCCTGCGCGAGGACGGACACGTGGGGCAGGTCTACGAGTTGACCGGGCCCGCGCTCAACTCGCCCCGCCAGCGGGCCCAGGCGATCGGGGACGCGCTGGGCGAGCCGATCCGGTTCGTCGAGCAGACCCGCGAGGAGGCCCGCGCGCAGATGCTCGGGTTCCTGCCCGAGCCCGTGGTCGAGACGACACTCGACATCCTCGGCGACCCCCACCCCGCCGAGCGGCGCATCAGCGCCGACGTCGAACGGGTCCTGGGCCGGGCGCCCCGGGGCTTCGCCGAGTGGGCGGTACGGAACATCGCGGCGTTCAGGTGAGCGGCCGGGGCGGGGGAGCGGTCCGGCGCGTAAGCCTTCCGGTTGTGTCCGTGCGCCACGGTGCGACACTGAATGGGTGATGTATGTGGCCTGGTGAGACGCCGGGCAACCTGTTGGGGGACGTTCGCCACCCAAGCGCAGGGGGTGTCATGGTGCAGCCGCAACCGGCCGATCTTCCCGCCCCGGACACGGGCCTCTACCTGACCCATTTCCTCACCGTGGGGGACGTGGCGCGCTCACGGGCGTTCTACACGGACGTCCTGGGCGGCACCGTGGTGCTGGAGGAGAACCCGTGCATCGTGCGCCTCGCCAACGGGTGGATCATCATGAATCCCGGTGGTGGGCCCACACCTGACAAGCCCGACGTCACGCTGCGCGTGCCCGAGGACCTGAACACGGTCTCCAGCTTCCTCAACCTCCGCGTGGCGGACATCGACCGCTGCTACCGCGAGTGGGGCGCCAAAGGGGCGGAGTTCCTCACCCCGCCCATCGACAGGAAAGCCGAACTGCGGTGCTACCTCCGCGACCCGGACGGTTATCTCATCGAGGTCGGCCAGGCCACGGGACTCCTCACGGGAGACCTGGCCGACCCACCGGCGGGCACGAGCTGACTCCCTGGCCCGCTGCCCGCTGCCCGCTGCCCGCTGCGTGATGCCCGAGGCCGAGCCGGCCGAAGCGTTCGAGACAGGGCGACACCTGTTCAGGTAGTGTCGCTGCTGTCGATGATCGTGTCAGGCACCACGAACGAGAGAGCGAGCAGCCGATGCGCGGAGTCGTAGTACGAGAGTTCGGTGGTCCGGAGCGGCTGGAACTCGCCGAACTTCCCGAACCGGCCCCAGGCCAGGGAGAGATCGTCCTCGCGGTCGAAGCCGCCGGCGTCAACCGCGCCGACGCACTCGCGCGCGCCGGGAAGTACCACCGCGCCGGCCGGCCCCCGCTGCGCCTGGGTCTCGAAGGCGCGGGAACGGTCGTGGCGGTCGCCGACGACGTCACCGAAGTGGCCGTCGGGCAGCGCGTCCTGGCCTTCGGGGCGACCAACGACCCAGGTTTCTACGCCGAGCGGGTCGCCGTCCCGGCCGCTCAGACCGTGCTCGTCCCGGACGAGGTCGACAGCCTCAGCGCCGCCGCCCTGCCCACCGCGTGGCTGTCCGCCTGGTACACGCTGCGGACCCTCGCCCGCCTGGACGCCGGTGAGACCGTTCTCGTCCACGCGGCCGCGAGCGGTGTCGGCAGCGCGGCCGTACAGATCGCCGTGGACGCGGGAGCGACGGTGATCGCCACGGCCGGATCCCCCGAGAAGCGGGAATGGGTCGAGTCCCTCGGCGCACACCACGTCCTGGACTCGCGGGGCCCGTCCTCCGCCGAACGGGTCCAGCACGTACTCGACCTGACCGGCGGCAAGGGCGCCGACGTCGTCCTGGACACAGTCGGCGGCGCCACCTTCAGCGAGAGCCTGCTGATCGTCGGCAACGCCGGGCGGGTGATTGCCATGGCCAACACTGCGCTCGAACCGAGCACCATCGACACCCGCGACTTCTACCCGAAGAACGCCCGTATCTTCGGCTTCCAGATCACCGCCCTCAGGGAGGGTGGCTACGACCCGCGCCCGGACCTGCGCGACCTGCTCACGGGCCTCGCCCAGGGGCGGTTCAGCGTGCCCGTCGACGCGACGTACGACCTCACCGAGGCCGGGAAGGCGCACACCCACCTGGAGGACCCTTCCACCCGCGGCAAGGTGCTGCTCACCGTCCGGGAGCAGTGATCACCGCACGCGGACGGGAGGCCGAAGGTCAGGCGCGCCGCGCGGAACGCGAGCGGTAGCCCGCCACCTTGGCGAGGTTCCCGCAGCGCTCCATGGAACACCAACGGCGGCGCCGGGCCTGGGAATCGTCCAGGAAGAGCAGGGTGCAGACGGGATTCTCACACTGCTTGACCCGTGCCAGAAGTGGGCTGCCCAGCAGGGTGACCGTGTCGCGCGCGACGGTGGACAGGGCGGCCCCCACGGCGTCCCCGCCGGTCCACCCCGTGGCCGCCGCGGGCTCGCCGTGCGGTGTCCAGGTCAGCTGCGGTACGAGGTCGGGCGCGGCGGCGAAGGCGTTCACGAGCGCCACGTCCGCCGGCGCCGGTGAGCGGTCCTCCGGTACGGCGCGGATGAGCCGGTACGCCGACTCGCGCAGGCCACGGGCCCGTTCCAGGTCCGCGTCCGTCACCCGCATCGCCGTCCGCCTTGTCGTCCGCGTTGTCGTTCCCGACGCGGCGGACGAGTCGGGCGGGGTGAGCCCGGACTGCGAGAACCACCGCACCAGGGACTCCGGGTCGGGCAGCCGCTCCAGGTCCAGGCTGCCGCGCCGCCCGAGGGTCGCCGCGAAGTCCAGGCACGGCCGCCCGCCGACGAACACAAACGCGGGTGGCGCGTCGGTGGCCGCCGCGCCACCCGCCGTACCGCCTGCCGTGTTTCCCACCAGTTCTCCCGTCATGGTGCGAGGCTACCTCCTGATCCCAGGCCGACACCGGTTGAAACGGTGGGCCAGGGTGGGGGCGGGAGGGGGCGAAGGCCTCTGCGGACGGCCCTCAATTCGTTTGGAACGGAAGATCGCCCTTGTTAATCTGGGGAAATCTGAGTGAAGTGATCCGAGTGATCCGAGTGATCCGAGTGATCGGACCAGGGAGAGCAGACATGGCGGGTGACGACGACATCTCCGGGTGAATCCCGGAAGTGAGAGGCCACCGGCAGCCGCGCACCGAGCGCCGCCACCGTGGCCGCTTTGTCGTCCCCCTTCCCTGTCTCCCTGTCGGGCGGTCCCGACCCGCCCGCATCACCCATGAGGGCTCCCGTATGTCCGACGCGTTCATCATCTGCTCGAACCTCTCCTTCTCCTGGCCCGACGACACACCCGTCTTCCAGGACCTCTCCTTCAGCGTGGGAGGAGGCCGCACCGGCCTCGTCGCGCCGAACGGCGCGGGGAAGAGCACCCTGCTCAAGCTGATCGCCGGTGAGTACCGGCCCAGCGGTGGTTCCGTCTCCGTCGACGGCGTGCTCGGCCACCTCCCGCAGAGCCTGCCGCTCGCCGGAAGCCTGACCGTCGCCGATGTCCTGGGCGTCGCCCCGGTGATCCGCGCACTCGACGCCATCGAGTCCGGGGACACGAGCGAGGAGCACTTCACCACCATCGGCAACAACTGGGACATCGAGGAGCGCACCCGCGCTCAACTCGACCGCCTCGGTCTCGGTGGCATCGCCCTCACCCGGCACCTGCACACGCTCAGCGGCGGGCAGGCCGTCTCCCTCGGGCTGGCGGCGCAACTGCTCAGGCAACCCGACGTCCTCCTGCTCGACGAGCCGACCAACAACCTCGATCTCGACGCCCGCCGCAGGCTCTACGGCGTGCTGGAGGACTGGAACGGCTGCCTGCTGGTGGTCAGCCACGACCGGGCCCTGCTCGACCGGGTGGACCGCATCGCCGCACTCGACCGGGGCGAAGTCCGTTTCCACGGCGGGAACTTCACGGCGTACGAGGACGCCGTCCGCACCGCGCGGGAAGTCGCCGAGAAGAACATCCGCAGTGCCGAACAGGACGTCAAGCGGGAGAAGCGGGAGATGCAGCAGGCCCGCGAACGGGCCGAGCGCCGGGCGGGCAACGCCGCCCGCAACCTCAAGAGCGCCGGCCTGCCGAAGATCTTCGCCGGGACGATGAAACGCAACGCTCAGGAATCGGCCGCCAAATCGAACGAAACACACGCCTCCAGGGTCGGCGACGCCAAGGCCCGCCTCGACGCGGCGGGCCGCGCGCTGCGTGACGAACAGGCCATCGCGCTGGAACTGCCCGGCACGAACGTCCCCGCAGGGCGCACGGTCTTCCTCGGCGAACAGCTGCGGGTACGCCACGGAGAGCGGGACCTGTTCTCCGCGCCGGGTGTCGACCTGGCGATCCGGGGTCCCGAGCGGATCGCTCTCACCGGCCCCAACGGCGCCGGAAAATCAACCCTGTTGCGCGTGATCAACGGTGAGCCGGCGGGCGACGATCCGGAGGATGAGCGGGCGGTGGCGGGCGGCGGCGTCAAGCGGGCCGACGGCCGGGTCGCGTACCTGTCCCAGCGCCTGGACCTGCTGGACCCCGACCGCACCGTGGCCGAGAACCTGGCCGCGTCCGCCCCCGCGATGCCCGAGGCGGAGCGGATGAATCTCCTGGCCCGCTTCCTGTTCCGGGGCTCCCGCATCCACCTCCCGGTCGTGGCGCTCTCCGGCGGCGAGCGGCTGCGCGCCACGCTGGCCTGTGTCCTGTACGCCGAACCCGCCCCGCAACTGCTGCTGTTGGACGAGCCGACCAACAACCTCGACCTGGTCAGCGTCGGCCAGTTGGAGGGAGCGCTCAACGCGTACGAGGGTGCGTTTGTCGTCGTGAGCCACGACGAGCGGTTCCTCGCGGAGATCGGTGTGAACCGCTGGCTGCGGCTCAGCGAGGGCCGGTTGCGGGAGACGGGGGCGCCCGATGAGTGGTGACGGGGAGAACCGGGGTGGGACGCGGCCGCTGCCCGGCGCACGCTGGGCGCTGCGTTCCGCCACGCCTGCCGATGTCGAGGTGATCGCCGAACTACGGGCGACCGTCATGCGGGCGGACCTGGAGCGGCTGGGCCGTTTCGACGAGCACCGGGTACGACAGCGGCTGCGGGACTCCCTGTCCATGCGGTACACCTCGATCATCGAGGTCGACCGCGCGCTCGCGGGGTGTGTCACCGTGCGGCCCGCCCAGGACGGACAGTGGCTGGAGCACTTCTACCTGGCACCCCACCACCAGGGCCGGGGCCTCGGATCGGCCGTCCTGCGCACGCTGCTCGCCCGCGTCGACGCACAGGGGGCGACCGTCCGGCTGAACGTCCTGCGGGGCAGCACAGCTCAACGGCTGTACGAACGCAACGGCTTCGTCGTGGAGGCCGAGGACCCGGTCGACGTCTTCATGGTGCGTCAGGGCGCCGTGGAGGTGCGCCACACCCCGAACTAGGTACAACTTGCTTCGTACCTATGGGTATGTGTAGCGTCGTAGGTACGTCATTCGTCATACCCATGGGCGCCCATGCGCATCACCATGGAACCGCATCGCGTCCAGGAGTCGATTCATGAGTACGGAGCAGAAGGTCGCCCTGGTCGTCGGGGCCAACGGAGTGGTCGGCCGCGACCTCGTCGAGCATCTTCAGGGGCTCGGCGACTGGGATGTCGTCGGGCTCTCCCGGCGGGGCGGCCAGGACGGTGACCGTCTGCGGTACGTCGCCGTCGACCTGCTCGACGCGGAGGACACCCGCGCGAAGCTGAGCGGGCTCACCGAGGTCACGCATGTCTTCTACGCCGCCTACCAGGACCGGCCGAGCTGGGCGGAACTCGTCCCGCCGAACCTCGCCATGCTCGTGCACACGGTCGACGCGATCGAGCCGGTCGCACCGGGGCTGCGGCACATCAGCCTGATGCAGGGGTACAAGGTGTACGGCGCCCACCTCGGCCCGTTCAAGACCCCGGCCCGCGAGACGGACGCGGGCCACATGCCGCCGGAGTTCAACGTGGACCAGCAGGCGTTCCTCGAACGCCGCCACCAGGGTGCGTCCTGGACGTGGTCCGCCGTCCGGCCCTCGATGGTGGGCGGCGCCGCGCTCGGCAATCCGATGAATCTGGCGCTGGTGATCGCCGTGTACGCGTCGATCTCGAAGGAGCTGGGCCTCCCGCTGCGCTTCCCGGGCAAGCCGGGTGCGTATGAAAGCCTGCTGGAGATGACCGACGCCCACCTGCTGGCCAAGGCCACCGTGTGGGCGGCCACGGACGAACAGGGTGCGGGGCAGGCGTTCAACATCGCCAACGGCGACCTGTTCCGGTGGAGCGAGCTGTGGCCCAGGATCGCCGGATTCTTCGACATGGAGGTCGCTCCGCCGCTGCCGATGTCCCTCGACACCGTGATGGCGGACAAGGAGCCGTTGTGGCGCGAGATGACGGCGAAGTACGGCCTCGCGTACCCGTACGACGAGGTGTCGTGCTGGCCCTTCGGGGACTTCGTCTTCGGCCTGGACTACGACATGTTCGCCGATTCCTCGAAGGCCCGGCGGGCCGGTTTCCATGAGTACGTCGAGACCGAGCGGATGTTCTTCGGCATCTTCACCCGGTTCCGCGAGAGCGGCATCATCCCGTAGCCGCGCGCTCGACGGCTCAGGCGGTCGCGCCCACCGCCAACGCGTCGTGCGCGAGGACGCCGAGGAGTCCGGGGAAGCGCTGTTCCAGCTCGGCGCGCCGCAGGGTGACACCACGGCGGTTGCCGTAGTCCGGGTGCAGGATGAGGCCCGATTCGCGCAGCACCCGGAAGTGGTACGTACAGCTCGACTTCGACACGGGCAGCTGGAACGACGCGCAGGTACGTTCCGTACCGTCCGGCTCCCGCAGGAGCGCCGTCACGACTCCCCGGCGCAGGGGGTCCGCCAGCGCCGCCAGGACCTTCCCGAGGTCCATCTCGCCGGGAGCGGGGTGCCCGAACTCGTCAGCCATGACCACCTCATCCATAGGTACGCCTTGCATCATACCTCGGGCCGCCGGCCGGCCGGGCAGCCCCAAGTGCCCGGCCCTGAGGCCCACCGGGGACGACGGCGCCGGCGTCATCGGTGGACCGTGAGCGGGGGCCGCGCGGGTCAGCCGCGCCAGATCTTGATGTAGTCGACGTCGTCGTTGAGCGTCGAACCCACCCAGGGCACATCCCCGGTGAAGCTGGCGTTGCCCCGGTTGCCCCGGGCGAAGGACTTGTTGCAGCCGCTGTACACGAGATACGAGGACAGGCGGCTCGACCACCAGGAGTTGGGGGAGAAGGAGTATCCCGCGCTGTCACATGCCGCGCCGCCGTAGACATGCGTGTACTCGCCGCCGTAGTTGGCGTCCGTCGCCCAGGTCATCAGCTTCACGGAGGCGGCGGGCGCCGCGGCGACCGCTCTCCGCTCGGCCTGCGGGCCGGTGAAACAGGTGCGCGAACGGGGTGTGGACGGCTCTTCCCCCGGGCGGAGTTGGTCCAGTACCAGCAGACAGTGGGTCGCGGAGGCCGGCTCCGCGTCGGCGGCGGAGACCGGGACGGTGAGGGCCGCCAGCGAGGCCATGGCGGCGGCGAGCACGGACACGACACGTAGAGCTTTCACGATTCTCCCTTTTCGAGATGCTTTCGGCGGAGATTGGCTACCCGGCGGGGATTTTCAGGAATCGTGTGTGGCGACCTCTCGCCACCGAGGGGAGAACCGCTGCGTGTCGTTGTTTTCTGTGGTGCCGACCGCCCTACCGCCCTACCGCATAGCCGATTCGGCGTACGCGCGGAAGCTCCTGGCCGGGCGGCCGGTGAGGCGCTCGACAGTGTCGGTGACGCGGTTCTCGGACCCTTCGGAGATGGCGCGGTCCAGGCCCGCCAGCAGCGCGGCGAACTCCTCGGGCATCCCGGTGGCCAGGCGGTCGCGCATCTGCTCGTACGTCAGCGGCCGGTGGGACACGGGCCGTCCGGTGACCTCGCTGATGACGGCCGCGACGGCGTCGTAGTTCAGTGCCTCGGGCCCGGTCATGACCAGGTCGGTGTTGGGGGCGGACGGGTCGGTGAGCGCCCGTACGGCGACCGCCGCGATGTCGTCGGCGTCGATGAAGCCGATCCGGCCCTCGCCGGTGGCGGACATGATGGCGCCCTCCGTACGGATGCTGTCGGCGTGCGACTGCTGTCCCGTGAAGTTCTGCATGAACCAGGACGGCCGGAGCACCGCCCACTCGTCGAACAACTCGGCGACCAGACTGTGCACCTGGCCCACCGCCGGACCCCCGGCGGGTATCGCCGAGGAGCTGAGCAGGACCGCGCGCCGCACACCCCCGGTGCGGGCCTGGCGCAGGAAGGGCAGCATGACGGCCGCCGGGTCCGGTTCGCCGATGGGCGGGATCAGGTACATCCGGTCCGCGCCGCGCAGGGCGTCGGCGTGAGTGGCGGAGTCGTACCAGTCGAAGCGGACGGCCCTGGTGTCACCCGGGGCGACGGGCCGGCGGCCGGCCGCTCTGACGGCGTGGCCGAGTCCGGCGAGCCGGGACACGACGCGGCTGCCGGTGGTGCCGGTGGCTCCGGTGACCAGGATGACGCTGTCCGTTGGGGAGGTGGCGCGGTCAGACATGGGTGTGGCCCTGTCGCTCGTCGGAGAAGAACGTGATGTCGTTCGGCGAGCCGGGGATCGAGGACGGGCTCCAGTAGTCGCGGTAGTGGGTGATCAGGCCGTTCTTGACGGTGACCACGGCGACGTAGGGCATCTCGTAGGGGGTGTCGGTGGCCACGATGCGGCCGTTGCCCTGCCACTCGGCGATGATCTTCTCCGGGTCGCCGGTCTCGTGGATCTCCAGGGAGGGGATCTCCCGGAGGTCGATGTGGTCGGGATATCCCCGCATGTACGCGGCGACGGCGGCCCGGCCCTCCAGCTTCGCGGGGAAGTCCGCGGTGGCGTAAGGGAAGTCGATGACCACGTGCTCGTCGCACAGGCTCACCCAGCCGTCCATGTCCTTCTCCAGCAGCAGGCGCAGGCTGTGGCGGTAGACATCCGCCGGTTTCATCGGATCTGTCATCGGTGTGTTCCGTCCTCTATGATGTGGACTGCGGGTCCGGTTAAAGATACGGACCGCTGGTCCGTTTTGCAAATGGAGTGGTCGTGACCCAGCACAAAGAACGCGCGGACGCGGCGCGCAACCGGGAGGTTGTCCTGGCCGCGGCCGACGACCTCTTCGCCCGCAGCGCCAGCCCGCGCAGCGTGTCCATGGAAGATGTCGCGACGGCCGCCGGCGTCGGCAAAGGCACCCTGTTCCGCCGTTTCGGCGACCGTAGGGGCCTGATCCGTGTCCTGGTCGCGCGCCGGATCGAACCACTCAGGCAGGCCGTCGAGACAGGGCCCGCGCCTCTCGGCCCCGGCACCCCGCCGCGCGAGCGTGTCCTCGCGCTGCTCGACGCGATCCTGCGGTTCAAGCTCGACAACCGGTATCTCGCCCTGGCCCTGGAGGACGCGGGCGGCGCCAGCCCCTACCGGGCGGAGCACTACACGTGGTGGCACGACACCCTCGGCGACGCGCTGAGCAGGTTGCCCGGGGTCGCCGACAGCGGCTTCACCGCGCACGCGCTGCTGGCCGCCACCCGTGCCGACCTCGTCGAACACCTCGCGACCGAGGAGCACATGACTTCTGATCGGATGAGGGAGCGTCTGGCGGCCTTCGCCGCCAAGACCCTGGACCCGTGAGTCCGGCGGCCGGCGCCACGATACACCGCACACTTTGTGCGCTATCGTGGACGGATGGCCACCCCCTCATTCCAACGTGCGCGCTCCGCCGAGAACAAACGCCAGAGGGCGAGCGCGCTCGTGGAGGCCGCGCGCTCGCTGGCGCTGGAGGGTGGCGTCGCGTCGGTGACGCTGACCGCGGTCGCCGACCGCGCCGGCGTGCACCACTCCGCCGTACGCCGCTACTTCAGCTCGCACAAGGACGTGCTTCTCCAGTTGGCCGCGGAGGGCTGGGTGAGCTGGTCGGAGGCCGTACGCGAAGGGCTCGGCGCCCTGGCGCCGGTGACGCCCGCGGCGGTGGCCGGGGTGCTGGCGCGCGCCCTGGACGCCGATCCGCTCTTCTGTGACCTGCTCGCCAACGTTCCGCTGCACCTCGAACACGAGGTAGACGTCGAGCGCGTCACCGCCTTCAAACACGTCAGCCGCGCCGCCGTCGACTCCATGGCCGGCGCTATCGAGGACGCCCTGCCGGGGCTCGACGGCCGGGGCGCGCTCGACGTCGTGACCGCCGCGAACGCCCTCGCCGCCACGCTCTGGCAGGTCGCGCACCCGCCCGGGGCCCTGGCGCGCGTCTACGCCGAGGATCCGGCCGTCGCGCCTTCCTGGGCCGTGGACTTCGTCCCCACGCTCACCCGGCTGCTCACCGCCACCGTGGTCGGAATCCTGGTCCAGGCGACGGTGTCCGGAACGGCCGCTCAATAACGCACAGGCTGCGCGTTGACCGTCGTACGGGATTGTCGTAGGCTAATTAACGCACAAGGTGAGCGTTACATGTCCCCGAACCCGACAGGAGCGGTCCGATGACGTCCAAGACCTGGTTCATCACGGGAACCTCGACCGGCTTCGGCCGTGCGCTCACGGAAGCGCTGCTCGCGCGGGGCGACCGCGTCGCCGCCACGCTGCGGCGCCCCGCCGCCCTGGACGACCTGGCGGCCGCGTACGGCGAAGACCGGCTGTGGCGCGCCGTACTCGACGTCAGCGACCCCGCGCAGGTGCGTGACGTCGTCGACGACGCCTTCGCCGCGCTCGGCCGGATCGACGTGGTCGTCTCCAACGCGGGATACTCGCTGGTCGGCGCCGCCGAGGAACCGACCGACGAACAGGTCGAGCGCCAGCTCGACACCAATGTGCTCGGTTCGATGACCCTGGCCCGCGCGGCGCTTCCCCACCTCCGCGCCCAGCGCGGCGGCCACCTGATGCAGTTCTCCAGCATCGGCGGACAGGCCGCGTTCCCGTTCGTCAGCGTCTACAACGCCACGAAGTGGGCCATGGAAGGGTTCTACGAGGCCCTCGCCCAGGAAGTCGCCGGGCTCGGCATCGCCACCACCCTGATCGAACCGGGCGGATTCCGTACCGACGCCAACACCCGCAGCGCGGACGCCGCGCCCGCGCTGCCCGCCTACGCCGCGCTGCGCGAACAGATGCTCGCCACCTTCTCCGAGCCCATCGGCGACCCGGCCCGCCTGGCCGCGGCGGTCATCGCCGCCGCCGACACGCCCCGCCCTCCCCGCAGGCTGCTGCTGGGTACCGACGCCTACGACGCGGTACACGCGTCCCTCACCGCCCGGCTGCGGGAAGTGGAAGCCCAGAAGGACAGCGTGTCCCTGACCGACATCGCGTGATCGCACCCCCCCCGCACCCCGGCCAAGGAGGTTCCATGTGCGCCGACACGTCGCACGCCGGCACGTTGCACGCCGACGAGGCGGACATCGACGCGTCTCTCGTACGGCGACTGCTCGCCGCGCAGTTCCCGCAGTGGGCGGATCTGCCGGTCGTACGGGTGGACAACGGGACGTCCAATGCCATGTACCGGCTGGGCGACGGCATGGTGGTGCGCCTTCCCCGCCGTGAGGCGGCCGCCGCCGACGTGGACAGGGAGCACCGGTGGCTGCCGCGGATCGCCCCCTCGCTCCCGTTCGCCGTTCCCGTACCCCTCGGGAAAGGGAGGCCGGCGGCGGACTATCCGTGGGCCTGGTCCGTCTACCGGTGGCTGGAGGGGGAGACCCTGACCGTCGGCGGCGCCGGCCGGACCGGCCTGTTCGCGCGGGACGTGGCGGAGTTCGTCCGCGCCCTGCGGCGGATCGATCCCACTGACGGCCCTCCCTCCTACCGAAGCGAACACCTGGCCGCGAGGGACACCGCGACCCGCGCCGCGATCGACGAGCTGCACGGGATCGTCGACGCGCGGGCGGCGACGGCCGTCTGGGAGGCTGCCCTGCGCGCACCCGAGTGGCGTGACCCGGCCGTCTGGATCCACGCGGACCTCCAGCCCGGCAACGTACTGACGGCCCAGGGACGTCTCAGCGCCGTCATCGACTTCGGCTGCATGGGCCTGGGCGATCCCGCCGTCGACCTGATCCCGGCTTGGTACCTGCTGGGCGGCGCGGCGCGCGACGTCTTCCACACCACCGTGGAAGCGGACGACGCGGCTTGGGCGCGCGGTCGCGGCTGGGCGCTGTCGATCGCCCTGATGGAGGTCTCGTACTACCGGCACACGGACCCGGTGATGCATGGCATCGGGCGCCGGGTGATCCGTGAAGTGCTCGCCCACCCGGACGGTGGTGCGCCGAACTAGGGCGTGTCCGCGCGGAAGGCCGCCGTGCTGTTCCTGACGACCAGTCTGGTCCCCAGCTCGATGCGCGCGTCGGTCTGATCCGTGTCCCGCAGCCGCAGGAGCATGCGCGCCGCCTCCTCGGCCATCTCCACCAGGGGCTGGTGGACGGTCGTCAGCGCGGGGCTCGACCACTGGGCGGGCGGGATGTCGTCGTACCCCACGACGGACAGATCCTCCGGTACCTGGAGACCGAGGACCCGGGCCGCCTCCAGCACGCCCAGGGCCTGGAGGTCGCTGCCGGCGAAAATCGCGGTCGGGCGGTCGGGACGGCTCAGCAGATCCATGGCGTGGGCGTGACCCGACCCGACGTGGAAGTCGCCGAACCGGATGAGCGCGGGATCCGCCTCCAGCCCCGCCATGCCCAGGGCGGAACGGAAGCCGTCGAGGCGCGCGAGTGAGCAGATCATGTCCTCGGGCCCGGTGATGACGGCGATCCGGCGATGACCCAGCTCGATGAGATGGCGGGTCGCGGCCAGCCCGCCCGCCCAGTTCGCCGAGCCCACCGACGGCACGTCCGGCTCGGGGTCACCCGCGGGATCGATGATGACAAACGGGATCGCGCGGGACCACAGCTTCTTCTTCAGCTCGTCGGGAAGCGTGGAGAAGACCAGCACCACCCCGAGGGGCCGGCGGCGCAGCACCCCTTCGACCCAGTCGGCGCCGGGGGAGTGCCGGGTGCCGGTCTCCGTGAGCACCACGCTCATCCCCGTGGCCTTGGCCACGTTCTGCACGCCCCTGATCAGCTCCATGGACCAGGCGCTGTCCAGCTCGTGGAAGACGATTTCGAGCAGGGGTGCGTCCGGCGGCGTGGGGGCCGAGCGCCGGTACCCGTGTTCGTCGAGCAGTCCCTCGATCCTGACCCGTGTCGGGGCCGCGACGTCCGCGCGCCCGTTGAGGACCTTCGAAACTGTCGAAAGGGAAACTCCGGCTTGCGAAGCCACCTGGGCGAGGGTCACTCGGCCTGCACTCCTGTCATCACGCATGGCCGAATGATAGGGCACCGCCGCTTGGTAACGGTTTGGTAGCGGCCCGACCGTGCTGTTGACCGCTTCTTGCGGGCGTTCTACGGTCGCCCGCCAAGAGACTTTCGGCAATGTGGCCGATACTTTCGAGAGGTCATTCGATGAAGATACGCATACGACTCGCCCGGTGCGTGGCGGGCGGCGCGGCCCTCGTGATGGGTCTGTCCCTGACGGCCTGCGGTGACGGCGGCAGCGCCGGCGGGTCCCAGGAGTTCCACGTACTCGTCTACGGCGACGCGGCGAACAAGGTGGAGAAGGAGATCGTCGCGACCTTCAACAAGACCTCGGACGTCAAGGCCGTGCTCGACACCGTTCCCGGCGCCGACTACCAGCAGAAGCTCCAGACGGTCATCAACACCCCGCAGGCCCCCGACGTCTTCTTCAACTGGGGCGGAGGAAGCATCCAGCCCTTCGTCAAGGCCGGTCTGCTGCTGCCGCTCGACGACATGATCAAGAAGGACCCCGGCCTCAAGTCGAACTTCCTGCCCTCGGTCTTCAACACGGCGGTCGTCGACGGCAAGGCGTACGGCGTGCCGATGCGCGGCACCCAGCCCGTCCTGCTCTTCAGCAACCGCGCGGTGCTCGCGGACGCGGGCGTACAGCCACCCGCGACCTGGGCCGAACTGCTCACGGCGGTCAGCAGGCTCAAGGAGAAGGGCGTCACCCCGATCGCCCTCGGCGGCGGGGACCAGTGGCCCACGCTGATGTGGTTCGAGTACCTGTACGACCGGGTCGCGGGCCCCGGACTCTTCGAGAAGGCCCTGGCCGGCGACAAGGACGCCTGGGACAGTCCCGACAGCAGGAAGGCGCTCAGCATGCTCAAGGAGCTGATCGACGCCAAGGCCTTCGGGACCAACTACGACTCGGTGAAGTTCACCGACGGCGGTTCCGCCGCCCTGCTGGCCAGCGGCAAGGCCGGGTTCGAGCTGATGGGCTCGTGGGAGTACTCGACCCAGCAGGACGCCAGCCCCGACTTCGCCAAGAAGGACCTCGGGTACGGAGCCTTCCCGACCGTCGAGGGCGGCAAGGGCGACGCGGCCGGCATCGTCGGCAACACCAACAACTTCTACTCCGTCACCAAGAAGACCAAGCACGCCGACGCCATAGCGAAGTTCCTCAAGCTGATGTACTCCGACGCGTTCGTCACCTCGCAGCTCTCCATCGGGAACCTGCCCACCACGACCACCACGGAGAAGCACCTCGCCGGCGCCGCCAACCCCGACTACCTCAAGTACCAGCTCGACCTGGTCAGCAAAGCTCCGTCGTTCCAGCTCTCCTGGGACCAGGCGTACGCGCCCGAGAACATCACCCCCATCCACCAGGCCGTCCAGCAGTTCTTCAACGGCAGCCTCGACGCCGACGGCTTCATCAAGGCCATGCAGGCCCTGACCACCGCGTAGAGGGCTGACCTGATCATGACCGCAACCGCCTCCCGGGTCCGGCGCGCCCGGGCCCTGCCCGGCCGGGGAGGGCGTCCGCCCGGAGTCGCCCGCCCCGGTATCGGCTGGGCCCTGCCCGCCACCCTGTTCTTCGTCCTGTTCGCCCTCGTGCCGCTCGTTCTCGTCGCGGTGCTCTCCTTCACCAGCTGGAGCGGTCTGGGCTCACCCGAGTTCGCGGGCCTCGACAACTGGACCACGCTGTTCCACGACCCGGTCATGATCAAGAGTCTCTGGCTCAGCGTCCTGCTCACCGCGCTGGGTGTGGCGGTCCAGACGCCCCTGAGCATCCTGCTCGGTGTCTGGGCGGCCGGGCCCCAGCGCAACCGCGCCGTCCTGTCCGCCGTCTTCTTCGTCCCGCTCCTGCTCTCCGCCACCGCGGTGTCCGTCCTGTGGCGCGCCCTGCTCGACCCCAACTTCGGCGTCCCCGCGCAGGCCCGCTGGCTGTTCGGCGACGGCAACCTCCTGGGATCACGGACCGGCGCGATCGGCGTCCTCGTGCTCGTCAGCACCTGGCAGTTCACCCCGCTGCACGCGCTGATCTACCAGGGGGCCGCGCGGGCGGTACCGGTGGTCCTCTACCAGGCCGCCGCCATCGACGGGGCGGGGACCGTACGCCAGTTCTTCCACATCACCCTGCCGCAACTGCGCAACGCCATCATCACGTCGGTGATCCTCATGGTCGTCGGCGGGCTCACCACCTTCGACACCGTCCTGATCCTCACCCAGGGCGGACCGGGCACCGACACCACCATCACGGCCTTCTACATGTACCAAAAGGCCTTCAAGGGCTTCGACTTCGGGGCGGGCGCCGCGATCGCGCTGCTCCTCGTCCTCGTGGCGACCCTCATCTCGCTCGTCGTGGTGCGTGTCTCCGGCTACGACAAGATGGCCGGTACAAAGGACGGACTCTCATGAGGCGCACCCCCAACTACCTGGCGGGCGCCGGCGCTCTGCTGTGGCTCTGCCTGGTCGGACTGCCGCTGTACGTGCTCCTCGGCGCCACCGTCCAGTCCCGCGCGGAGTACACCGCGGGCGGCCCCCTGTCGTTCCCGCGCGGTTTCAGCCTGTCCAACTACACGGAGGACTTCTCCAACGGCTTCGGCCGCTACTTCCTCAACACCGTCATCGTGACCACCAGCGTGGTGGTCATCGTGCTCCTCCTCGTCCCCCCGCTGGCCTTCTCGATCGTCCGCCACCGCGGCCGGTCGGGACCGCGTGTCTTCCGCCTCTTCCTGCTCGGGCTCGCCGTCCCCGCGCAGGCGGTGATCGTCCCGATGTTCTACGTCATCAGCAAAGCCGGCCTCTACGACCACCTCATCGGGGTCATCCTGCCGACCGCCGCGTTCTGTCTGCCCGTCTGCGCGCTCATCCTCACCGGCACCATGCGTGACATCACCGACGAACTGTTCGAGGCCATGGCCATCGACGGCGCCGACACCCGCCGGGTGTTCTTCCAACTCGTCGTCCCCCTCTCCAAGGGCGGACTGTCGACCATCGTGGTCTTCTCCGCCCTCCAGGCCTGGAACGGATTCCTCTTCCCCCTGGTCCTCACCCAGTCCGAGAACACCAAGGTGCTCACCCTCGGGCTGTACAACTTCCAGACCCAGTACGGCATCAACATCCCCGGCCTGCTGGCGGCCGTGGTCCTCTCCACCGTGCCGGTCCTGCTCGTCTACCTGTTCGCCCGCCGCGCCCTGGTCCAGGGGCTCATGGGCGTCGGAGGAAAGTGATCCCCAACGTGACCGCCGACACCCGCTCCGACAGCACGGATCCCGTTCCTTTCCTACGACTTGGCGCGTCCGACGCGTCTCCTGCCCCGTCACGCGTCGAGGAACTGATCGCCGCCATGACCCTGGAGGAGAAGCTCGCCCAGCTCTACGGCCTGTGGGCCGGCGCCTCCAACGACGGTGCCGAAGTGGCGCCCCACCAGCACGACATGGACGAGCCACCGACGCTCGACGCGCTACTGCCTTACGGACTGGGCCAGTTGACCCGGCCCTTCGGCACCGTCCCGGTCGATTCCGCCCTGGGAGCCCTGTCGCTCATGCGTACGCAGGAACGCGTCGTCGCCGCGAACCGCTTCGGCATCCCCGCCATGGCCCACGACGAATGCCTCGCCGGGTTCTCCGCCTGGGGGGCCACCACCTACCCGGTCCCGCTGTCCTGGGGAGCCGCCTTCGACCCCGCCCTGGTCGAGGAGATGGCCCGCGCCATCGGACGCGACATGCGGTCGGTGGGCGTGCACCAAGGGCTCGCCCCCGTCCTCGACGTCGTACGGGACGCCCGCTGGGGGCGGGTCGAGGAGACCATCGGCGAGGACCCCTACCTCGTCGGCACCACGGCCGTCGCCTACATCAAGGGGCTGGAGGCCGCGGGGGTCGTGGCCACCCTCAAACACTTCGTGGGGTACTCGGCCTCGCGCGGCGGGCGCAACCTGGCACCCGTGGGCATGGGACCCAGGGAGCGGGCCGACGTCATGCTCCCGCCCTTCGAGATGGCGGTGCGCGAGAGCGGCGTACGGTCCGTCATGCACGCGTACACCGACACCGACGGCGTGCCCTGCGCGGCCGACGAGGACCTGCTGACCGGACTGCTCCGCGACACCTGGGGCTTCACGGGAACGGTGGTGGCCGACTACTTCGGCATCGCCTTCCTCTCGTCCCTGCACGGAGTCGCGGCCGACTGGGGCGAGGCCGCCGCCGCCGCGCTGACCGCCGGGGTCGACATCGAACTGCCGACCGTGAAGACGTTCGGGACACCGCTGCGCGACCTGGTGTCGTCGGGGCGGGTGCCGGAAGCCGTGGTCGACCGCGCGGTACGCCGTGTCCTGGCCCAGAAGGAGGCGCTCGGCCTCCTCGACCCGGCCTGGAGCCCGGTGCCCCCGGCCCTCGCCACCGTCGATCCACGGGTCCTCGGCGACAAGGAACACCTGCGCGGGACCGTCAGCCTGGACCGTACCGAACACCGGGATATCTCCCGCCGGTTGGCGGAGCGGGCCGTCATCCTGCTCAGCAACCAGGGCACGCTTCCGCTCGGCCGCCCCGCCAGGATCGCGCTGGTCGGCCCCCAGGCCGACACCCCGACGGCTGTCCTGGGCTGCTACTCCTTCCCCGTGCACGTCGGGGCCCAGCACCCCGGCACGCCCACAGGCATCGAACTGCCCACCCTCCGGCAGGCGTTGGCGGCCGAATTCCCCGGCAGCGAGATCACCACCGTCCCCGGGGCGGACGTCGACACCATGGACACCGGCGGATTCGAGAAGGCCGTCGAGGCGGCCCGTGCGGCGGACGTGGTCGTCGCCGCGCTCGGGGACCGGGCCGGACTGTTCGGCCGCGGCACCAGCGGGGAGGGCTGCGACGCGGAGAGCCTCGCCCTGCCCGGCGTACAACAACAGCTCCTCGACGCCCTCCTCGACACCGGGACACCGGTGGTGCTGACACTGCTGGCCGGCCGGCCGTACGCCCTGGGCCGGGCGGTCCGTGAGGCGGCGGCGG
This sequence comes from Streptomyces sp. NBC_01317, assembly GCF_035961655.1. Taxonomy (NCBI): domain Bacteria; kingdom Bacillati; phylum Actinomycetota; class Actinomycetes; order Kitasatosporales; family Streptomycetaceae; genus Streptomyces; species Streptomyces sp. NBC_01317. The sequence continues at coordinate 7,954,646 of NZ_CP108393.1, forward strand.
TCGTGCAGGCGTTCTTCCCGGGCCAGGAGGGCACCGGCGCGGTGGCCGGGGTGCTCAGCGGCCGGATCACCCCCTCCGGGCGGCTGCCCGTGAGCGTTCCCCGGCTGGCGGGCGCCCAGCCCTCCACCTATCTGGCCGCCCCGCTGGCCATGGCCAGTGAGGTCTCCAGCATCGACCCCACCCCGGCCTTCGGATTCGGGCACGGTCTGACGTACACCACGTTCTCCTGGTCGGACCTCGACACCGGTGGGGACGGGGACCGTACGCCCGCCGTACCCACCGACGGCACGGTCAGCCTGGCCTTCACCGTCCGCAACACCGGTGAGCGGGCGGGGGACGAAGTGGTCCAGCTGTACCTGCGGGACCCGGTGGCCTCGGTCGTCCAGCCGGTCCAGCGGCTGATCGGATACGTACGGGTCGCGCTCGACCCGGGGGAGTCGGCGAGGGTCGGCGTCACGGTGCCCGCGGACCTGGCGTCCTTCACCGGCAGGGACGGACGCCGGGTCGTGGAGCCGGGGCAGCTGGAACTGCGGCTGGCGGCGTCCAGCACCGACATCAGGTTCACGGCCGTGGTGACACTGACGGGCGGACCGAGACACGTGGATCACACGCGCGAACTGCATGCCCGCTTCACCGTCGCGCGCACCTGAACCAGGTCCGTTGTCAGTGGTCGGGTCTACGGTGGATTCGTGGATCAGTCCAGCGTGAGCAAGGAGAGTCATGACGACGCTTGAGAACCGGCCGAACACCGCACTGCTTGTGGTCGACGTGCAGAAAGGCGTGGTCGAGGGGGCGCACGAGCGCGACGCGATCGTGGCCAACATCGGCGGCCTGGTCGAGAGGGCGCGGCGGGAGCAGGTGCCCGTGGTCTGGGTCCAGCACTCCGACGAGGACCTTGAGCACGGGAGCGACGACTGGCGGATCGCCGCCGAGCTGGCGCCGGGTGACGCCGAGCCACGTGTCGAGAAGCGGTACGGCGACTCCTTCGAGGACACCACCCTGGAGACCGTGCTGTCGGACCTCGCCGTCGGGCGCCTGGTGGTGGTCGGCGCGGAGACCGACGCGTGTGTCCGCTCGACCCTCCACGGCGCGTTGACCAGGGGGTACGACGCGACCCTGGTCGGCGACGCCCACACCACGGGGGACAAGTCGCAGTGGGGCGCGCCGCCGCCGGACCAGGTCATCGCGCACACGAACCTGTACTGGAGCTTCCAGACGGCCCCGGGGCGGACGGCCGGGACGGTGGTCACCAAGGACGTGGACTTCGCCGGCACCTCCTGAATGCGGTGCGCCGGCGCGAAGGCCGCCCGTGACCGCCCGCGCGCTTCCTACGGTCGGCGCGGGCCGAGCCACCGCACGGCGCGGCGGAGCAGTTCGACGTGTTCCGGGGCCTCGAACGACCTGACGTCGTGGCCCAGGGCGTCGTACAGCACGCGGCTCTCCCCGGCCGTGCGGGTCCAAACGAGGGGATGCGTCGCGCCGTTCTCCGTGTGCACGTACAGAGGGGAGATCCCGACGTCCGGTACGAAGTCCAGGTCGGTGTAACGCTCGTCGAAGATCCAGAATTCTTCGAGGTTCTCGGTGAGGGGGTGTTGCGGGGTGCTCCTTCGGATCAGGGTCCGCCCGATCGGGGGATGGAAGCTTGTCCCGGGCTTCCAGGTCCCGCCGAGTGCGGACCGCCAGGTCGGCAGGCCCGGAAAGGCGACGGCGGAGCTGTGCATGGCCAGCAGGCCGCCGCCGCGCGCGAGGAAACCGTCGAGAAGGTGTCCGAAGGCCGCGTCGTCGGGGACCGGCTCCGAGCGGTCGGCGCTTGCGTTCACGGCCAGCACGTCGGCGTTCCCGATCCGGGCACCGAGGTCGTCGAGGGAGGTCACGACGGTGACCTCGTTCTCCTCGCCCAGTGCCCCGGCCAGCGCGGCGCTCGTCTCCTGGAGCGGGTGCCATGGATCGGAGTGCTGCCCCTCACCGCTCAGAACGACGACGTGGGTCGAGTTGGTCATCCCGTCCTCCCTCTTCCTCTCTCATGACGGATCGTCCCGCAACGTCCGGGAGACCGCTGCCGAGTCCGTCCGGTCGGCGACAACCCCGGGGCGGGCGCGGGGATTCCCGCCGGCCGGGGGACGCCGGATCGCACCGGCCCGTGACCTCGGTCCGCCACGGGACCGGGTGGCTTCGTCAGCCCGTGCGGTACGTCCATCGGCCGGCCAGGAGTGTGCCGGACACCGGCATGTCCCGCAGCTCGCGCGCGGACAGACGTGCCGGGTCGTACGCGGTGAGCACCAGGTCGGCGGGGTCCCCGACCCGCAGTCCGCGCCGCCCGCCGGAGGCGGCCGCGAGCGCGTCGTCCAGGCCGATCGCCTGCTCGGGGTGCCACGGGTCGCGTCCGTCAGGACCCGAACGGTGCACGGCTGCCGCGATGCCGTACCACGGATCCAGAGGGGAGACCGGTGCGTCCGAGCCGAACTCCAGCGTCGCCCCGGCGCGGAGCAACTCGGCGTACGCGTACGACCGGTCGGTCCGCCCGGCCCAGTGGTGGTCGGCGATGTCCCGGTCGTCCGGGGCGTGGGCCGGCTGGATGCCCAGCACCAGCCCCGGCGTGGCGAAGCGGGGGAGGTCCGCACGGTTGATCAGCTGGGCGTGTTCGATCCGGCCCGGGCAGCCGACCTCCTCGAACGCGTCCAGGGCGAGGGTGTTGGCCCGGTCACCGATCGCGTGCACCGCGGAGTGGATGCCGTGCGCGGCCGCGCGCGCCATGAGCCGCGCCAGCTCCTCCGGAGGGGTCTGGAGAATGCCGTGCCGTTCCCCGGGCCTGGCGGCGCCGGGATACGGATCGGCGCACAGCGCGGTCCGCGTGTTGAGCGAGCCGTCCACGAAGAGTTTGAGCGGACCGACGCGCGCCAGCCCGCCGGTGCCCGGCAGCACGTCGCCGGTCCGCCGGCCCTCCTCGATCGCCCGCTCCAGATGGCTCGGATAGACGGAGCAGCTGACACGGACGTCCAGGGGCGCGGCGGAGGCGCGGCGGGACCAGTCGGCGATGTTGTCGGCGTACTCGAAGTCCAGGAGGCCGACGACGCCCCGGGCCGCGGCGGCGCGTACGGCGTCCCGGACCCAGCGGTCGACCACCTCGGGACCCGCCTGGGCGAGGCGCGCCACCCCGTCGAGGCACGCCTGTTCGCGCAGCACGCCGGTCGGGTGGCCAGGCTGGCCGATCCGGAGCAGGGCGGCCCGGCCGAACCACGCCGTGTGCAGGTCGTTGCTGACGAGCGCCACGGCATGACCGGTGCCCTCGGACCACGTGAGCAGCGAGGGATCCGGCGCGTCGGGCCACAACCCGTCGCGGAAGCCGAACCCGATGAGCGGCTCGTCCGGTGTGTGGTGCCCGTCGCGCGCGGCGGCGGCCATGATGTCCGCCGCCGCGCGTGCGGAGTCTGCCCCGGACAGGTCGACGCGGCGGCGCGCGCTGGCCCACTGGACACTGTGCACGTGTGCGTCCCAGAAGCCGGGGAGCACGGTGAGGCCCCTGGCGTCCACGATCTCGGCCCCGGGAGGCGGAGTGGTGTCCGTACCGACGGCGGTGATCCGGCCGCCGGTCAGCACGAGGTCGCCGACCGGTCCGCCGGAGCCGAGGCGTATCCGGCGCAGCACCAGCGGGGCGGCGGCCTCTTCGGAGGGGGCGCGTGTGTCACTCACCGGGCACCAGCACCTGCCGCATGGCCTCGGCGAGAGCGGGGTCGGCGTGCGGGGCCTCGCCGTCCAGTGCGTCCGTCACGCGGAGCGCGACCTCACGCGGCTCCTCCTGGCTGAGCTTGCGCCTGCCCACCACCCGGGACGGCCGCAGCCGGAACGCGGTGGTGTGCCCGGCGATCGCGCGGGCGTACTCCCTGACGCTGTCCAGCCGCCAGGGCCGGGGCCGTACCGCTTCGAAGTGGTCGACCGTGCGCCGCAGCACGTCGTACGTCTCCTCCGCACCGAGCAGCGTGGGGCGGCCGTACAGGTGCGCGACGACGAAGTTCCAGGTCGGCACGTGCGGGCCCACCTGATACACGCTGGGGGAGATGTAGCCGTTGGGGCCCTCGACCACGACGGCCACGTCGTGTGCGCCGAGTTCGTGCCGCAGCGCGTCGGTACGTGCCAGGTGTCCGACCACGGTCAGGCCGTCCTCGTCCGGCTCGATGATCAGCGGCAGGTGCGAGATCTGCGGGTCGCCGTGACCGAGGGCGCTGACCAGGGTCACCCAGCCGTGCGCCTCGATCAGGGTCCGCAACGCGGTCGGTTCGGTCAGGGCGTAGATCTGTTGATCCAGCATCGCTGTCCCCCAGGGCTCGGGTTTGTCGTCCCGGACAACGTTAGGCGGGCGCTGGACAACCGAATCATGGAGGCGGAGCAAAAAGGAGGACACGATCTGTCGGCGCCGACAAACCGTGCGCCTGCCTGCCCGTCGGTGGCCGGTCAGCTCGTGATCTGGTGCAGGCGCAGCTGGAGCCAGGTGACCAGCCGGGTGTCCGGTTCGTCCAGGTCCAGGCCGAACAGCTCCTGGACGCGTCGGATCCGGCAGCGCAGGGTGTTCTCGTGGACGCCCAGCCGTCCCGCTGCCGGGAGCGCCTCGCCGAAGGCATCCAGGTAGGCCGGCAGCGACGGGGCGTACGTGGTCGCGCGGGACCGGTCGTGCTCGATGATCGCCTGCACCGGACCGGGTGTCGGATCGTCCGACGCGGCGCCGTGCTCGGTCAGTTCCAGCAGAGCACCCGGCTGCGGACGTCGGCGACGGTGGCGACCTTGCTCGTGCCGATCCCCACGTGCAGGGTGAGGCCGGTGCTGCGCTCCACCGTCGCCGCGACGCTCTCCGCGAACTGGACCACCCGCTGCTCGGCACCGGCACCGGCATCGGTACGGGTCGGCAGCAGCGCGTACACAAGACCGCGGGCCGCCGTGCACACGCCTGCGGGTGCCACGCCTCGCAGTACAGGGTGACGAGGTCGACGATGCGGGCACTGCCCAGGCCCGGCATGTCCTCCGGAGCCGCCTGGGCGATGGCCAGGACGGAGACGGGCGTGTCGACGGCCATCGCCGGCCGGGCGGCTGCGGTGTTCCCGGACACCGTGCCGTCCAGGAGCGACACCAGCGCCTCGGCACGATTCCACCGGTCAGGGTCGCGCCGGCTGCGGGCCCTGAGCAGGTGCAGTGCCGAGATCTTCGCAGGCTCCTCCAGGGCGGCCTCCGCCCCCTCGCCGAGCGGTGGCGTCCCGTCGAGCGCCCACAGCAGCCCGAGGAGCTGCGGCCCCGTCCGTACCGCGATCGCCAGCCGGTTCACATGGTCGCCGGTGGGCGTGACGAACCGCACCGGCCCTTCGGCGCGCCACACCCGCCGGTACTCGTCGATGTTGGTCGGCCTGTCCGGCGTCCGCCGGCCGAGGATGCCCTGCCGCCGGATGTCGTCGATCTCCTGGTGCGGCAGGTTGGAGTAGGCCGGCACATGCCCGCGCGGATCCTCGATCGTGATCGCCCCACCGACCTGGTAGGCGATGGCGTTGGCGAGCGGGAACAGGTCGCCGATGCCGATCGAGGGATAGGCGGTCCCGGCCGGCCCCACGACGCCGGCGGCGGCCGTGACCAGGCTGTCGAAGTGGCGCCAGGGCATGTCGTCCGGGGCGACGAGCAGCGCCACGCCGGCCGGCTCGGCGGCGCTGACCGCCCGGGTGAGGTCGGCCCCGCGCGCCTTGACGACAACCGCGCTGTACGGCGCGTCCCGCGCGTCCCGGATCGCCCGGAGCGACTCGTCCCGCCCCGGCGCGCCCCCGACGAGCAGCAGGAGACCGCCCGGCTGGTCGGGCACCGGCTCGTCGGGGTCGTGGATCACCTGCTGTCCGGCGAGGACGTCCTCGCCGTACGGCGCACACGCGACCTGGAGGACGAGCGGACCGAGTGTCTCGCGCAGCCGGCGCAGCGTCGTACTGTCCGACTTGTCATGGTCCCGCGCCGCGTGCTCCCCTGCCTCGACGTCCGGCAGGGACGGGCCTGAATCGCTCGGCATCGGCCCGTCCTGGGCACAGGCCAGGTCGGGGCTCTCCGGACCGTCCCTGGGCACGGGCCAGGTCGGGGCTCTCCGGACCGTCCGGATTCCCCGGACCATCCGGACGCTCGGACCTCAGGCCTTCGGCTCCGTGAAGCGGATGTGGTTGCCGAAGGGGTCGCGGAGGCCGCAGTCGATTCCGTACGGGCGGTCGGTCGGCTCCTCCGTGAACTCGACGCCCCGGCCGACCAGCGTCTCGTACGTCTTGCGGCAGTCGCCCGTGCTGAAGATGAGGTGTCCGCCGACCGCGCCCTTGGTCAGCAGCTCGCGGACCTGCCCCGCCGTCTCCTCGGACATCGCCGGGGGACCCGGCTTCTCCAGCATGATCTGGCGGTCGGGTTGACCCGGGACGTTGACGGTCAGCCAGCGCATGAAGCCCATGTCGATGTCGGCGTTGACCTCCAGGCCGAGCTTGCCGACGTAGAAGTCGAGGGCTTCGTCCTGGTCGAGGACGTAGATCTGTGAGTGTGTGATCGCGTTGAACATGTGTGTCACGCTACCGGCCGGGTCGGACGGAAACTTATCCAAAACTGCTCGTTCGGCGGATGCCACGGCCGTACGGATGCCACAGGCGGTGGAGACGGTCAGGCGCTCGGCCGGGTCCACGCCATCGTGAAACACGTGGGTACAGCCGTGCCCACGGCCGCGTCCCTGGCCTCCTTGCGGTACGTCCTCGGGGACCGGCCCACGATGTCGCGGAACGTACGGCTGAAGGTCCCCGGGCTGCCGAAGCCGACCTGGAAGCAGATGTCCGTCACACTGCGGTCGGTGTCCCGCAGCAGGAACATCGCACGCTCGACCCGGCGGCGCTGGAGGTAGCGGTGCGGCGTCTCGCCGAAGGTGGCCCGGAAGGTACGGGCGAAGTGTGCCTCCGACACCAGGGCGATCCGGGCCAGGGTCGGCACGTCCAGCGGTCGCGCGTACGCGTGGTCCATCGCGTCCCGTGCCCGGAGCATGCGACGGTTGGTCTCTTCTGCGGCCCGGCTCACGGAGCCATCACACCACGCCTCTCCGCTGTCGCGACAGCCTTGCCGGTACGCGGGACCGCTGCGGTCTCGGCGAAAATCGCTTCGGGTGCCGTGGTGGTTGCCTCTACCGTGACCTGGTGACAACTCAGGTGATCGTGTTGAACGGTGGGTCCAGCTCGGGCAAGTCCGGGATCGTACGGTGTCTTCAGGCGGTGCTGCCGGACCCGTGGCTCGCCGCCGCGATCGACTCGCTGGTCGATGCCATGCCCGCCTCCCTCCGGTCCACCGACGCGGGCATCGAGTTCGCCGCGGACGGCGGTGTGCACGTCGGAGCGGAGTTCCTGAGGCTTGAGGCTGCCTGGATGGAGGGAGTCGCCGCGATGGCGCGCGCGGGCGCCGGGGTCATCGTCGACGACGTCTTCCTCGGCGGACCGGAGTCCCAGGAGCGGTGGCGGAAGGCGCTGGGCGGACTGGATGTGCTGTGGGTCGGCGTCAGGTGCGAGACCGCGGTCGCCGAGGCCCGCGGGATCGCCCGCGGGGACCGGGCGCCGGGCATGGCCGCGTCGCAGGCGGAGGTGGTCCACCGGGGTGTGGTCTACGACCTGGAGGTCGACACCACCCACGCGGAGTCCCTGGACTGTGCGCGGGTCATCGCCGCACACGTGAAGTGAGGCAGCCGCACGGAGGGGCACCTCGCCGGCCGGTGCGGCATCGCACACATTGACCAGATAACTTAGGCATGCCTAACCTAATGCGCCCGCTGTTCGGAGTTCGCGCACGAGGACGGCCACCCATGCCCCTGCTCAGCCCATCGCACCCCGCTTCGCCGCTCGCCGCGGCCGCGCCGTCCACCCCCCTCGGTCCGTTCGAGGACACCGCCGTGACCTGGGCAACCTGGGTGACCCTGATGGGATTTGTCGGCGTGGTCGCCCTCGCGCTGGTGGCGGCGGGACCGGTCGCCCGCCGGATCGGATCGGACACGCTCGCCGCGGTGACGGTACGGCTCTCCCGCGCGGCGGTGGTGCTGGGCGTCCTGGCCGTCCCGGCGGTGCTCACCAGCCTCGCCCACGAGGCGGCGGCAGACCGAGCGGGGGAGTCGGGGCAGGCCGGCTACGACTACGGCGCCGCGTGGAACACGCTCTTCGACGGCACCAATGCCGGCCGTCTGTCGGGACTGGAAGTGACTCTCGTCCTGGTCGGCGCCGCACTGGTCGCCCCCTTGGCCGTACGCCGCGTGGCCGCGAGCCCCGCCCGGCCGTGGCTGCTCCCGCTCGGACTGGGTGCGGGGGCGATCGCCCTCGGTACCACCAAGTTCCCGGACGAGGTGCCGGCGGACTGGGGCCGTACCACCTTCGAGACCGTCATGTGGATGCTGCATCTGCTCGGCGGCGCGGTCTGGCTCGGCGGTCTGGCGGGGCTGGCGCTGCTCGCCACTTCCCGCGTGGTCGCGCCCGCCGACCGGGGCGCCTTCTGGTCCCCGGTGATCCGGCGCTTCTCCGCCGCCGCGATGAGCTGCGTCGCCGCCGTCGCGCTGTCGGGTCTGTTCCTCTACTGGGAGCACGTCGACGGCCCGTCCCAACTGCTCTCCACCATGTACGGCCGCGTGCTGGGCGTGAAGATCCTCATCTTCGGCACTCTGCTGCTGCTCGGCGTCTTCAACCAGTTCTGGCTGCACCCGCGTGTCGACGCGCTGCGCGCCGCCGGTGACGAACGCCCGCTCCGTACTCTCCTCGTACGGGAGTTCCCCCTGGTGGTCACCGCCGAGGCGCTGCTCGGAACGGCGCTTCTGTTCGTCGCCCCGTTCCTGCACGGTTCGGCCCGCAACCAGGCGTTCCAGGCCGACGCGGCCAAACATTCCACGGTCGGGTTGGACGACCTGCCGAAGCTCCCCGACAAGGAAGTCAGCCTGTCCACCTGGGAATGGGGCACGGCGGAGACCCTCGCTGTCATCGCCGTGATGCTCGGCGGCTACTGGATCTCCGGGGTTCTCGCCCGCCGCCGCACCGCCGCCGTCGCGGCGACCGACCACCCGGGCGGTTTCGCCCAGGCGTGAGCGGAGAGGGTCCTCCTCGGTTCGACGCGGAGAGGGTCCTCAGCTCAACAAGGGCAGCGGGCGGGTGGCCAGGTCCGACGCCTCGTCGGGTGGCAGGCCGAGCATGCGCAGGAGCAGCTCGGCCATCTGCTCGCCGGCCCCCGGCCCGATCTCGCTGACGGTGTTGAGCTGGAGCAGTCCGATGAGGGCGCCGCCGATCGCGCTCAGCGCGACCTCGGGGTCGTCGATGCTGAACCGGCCGGATGCTTTGCCGATCTCCAGGTCGCGCAGTGCGCGAGGCGCGAGGCCGGTGTCGGTGTGCACGTGCGACAGCCCGCGGAAGCGGATGATCTGGGTGATCTCCGGGTGGGTGGCGGACAGTTGGAGAGTGAGGCGGACACTGGTGGCGAACACCTCCGCCGGATCGTCGATGCCTTCCGTCACCTTGTCGAGGAGCTGGCCGTACTCCTCCAGCGCGTCGGCGACCGCCGCGTCGAACAGGGCGGTCTTGGTGTCGAAGTGGTTGTAGAAGGTGCCGAAGCCGACGTCCGCCCGCTCGGAGATCTGCTGGATGCTCACCGCCGTGTCCCCGGTCTCGGCCAGGATCCGGCGCGCCGCCGAGATCAGGGCCCGACGGGAGTGCGCCCTGCGGCGTTCGAAGCGGTTGGCGGGCGGGGGAGTCGGCTGCTGCATGCGCCTCAGCCTAGGGCATCCCAGAACTGATGAACCAATCAGTTCGTGGCGCGGAGCCGGTCCAGGGGGAGCCGGGTGAAGGTGATGGTGTCGTACGGGGTGCGGCGGCCGGTCTCGTAGAGCACGCCCACGGTGCCGGGGCCGACCTGGACCAGGTCGGAGTAGGCGGCGGGGTCCGTGGTCAGCCGCAGGCCACCGCTCCAGGTGAGGCCTCCGTCGTCGCTGGAGCGCACGGTCATGTCGGTACGGGCTTTGGGGCCGGCGGGCGCGGACAGCAGGAGCGGGCCGGCGAGTCCGCCGTGTTGGGTCTGGAGAACGCTTCCTTCGGAGAGGGGTGCGGTCACGTCCTCGGTGGGGGCGAAGGGCGCGTCCAGGGTTTCTCCGCCGTCGCTGCTGTAGGCGTCGGCGCGGGAGGCCGGGGCGGTGCCACGCTGGTCGCGGGTGTTGAAGTAGACGCGGCCGTCGGGGAGTTGCGCGGCGGTGGTTTCGTTGGCGTTGATGTGGCCGTCGGGGGTGCGGTCGACGAAGCCGATGCGCCAGGTGGCGCCGCCGTCGTCGCTGAGCAGGGCGTGTCCGCCGTAGTACCCGGGCTCCGCGCCGGAGTCGGGGCTGTCGGCGGGTGGTGCGGTGGAGTGGTCGGCCGGCACGACGAGCCGTCCGGTGTGCGGGCCGTGGGTCAGCGCGAGACCGTGGCCGGGGCCGGTGGCGTACCAGCGCCAGTCCGGCCTCGTGGCCTGGTCGGTGATCTCCGTGGGCGGGGACCAGGTGCGTCCGGCGGTGTCGCTGTGCTGGACGTAGACCCGGCGCCCCGGCGACGCGGTGGGCCGCTTTCCCTCCAGGATCGTCCTCTCGGTGGCGGTCGCCGCGTTGCGGCACGTCACGAGCACCAGGCGGCCGGTGGTGGGGACGACGACGGGGACCGGGTTGCCCACCGTGTCCGTGCCGGCGTCGGACACGACCCGTACGGGAGACCACGTACAACCGCCGTCGGTCGAACGCCGGGAGACGACGTCCACGTCACCGGCGTCGGCCTTGGAGTGCCGGCGGGCTTCGGCGAAGGCGACGAGCGTACCGGGGGTGTCGGGGGTGTCGGGGGCGGGGGGTGTGGTGACCACAGCCGGTATACGGAACGTGTGGTAGCCGCCGGTCCCGGACCGGAAGACCACGGACGACTCGCAGCGGGCCGCCCCGCCGTCCGAACGCTCCGCCGCGCGGGTGAAGTTGACGCAACCGCACAGGAGGGCCGCCAGCGCCACAAGTACGGTTCCGCGCGTGAGCGGAGAGGGTACGGGCACGGGCGCTCCCAGGCGCGGTGGGGCGCGGGCGAGTTCGGACGGTGACGGGTGGGGCCGCTGACGTGCCATCGAACCTGGTCGGGGCGAACGCTCCGGCGAACACCGCCGGAACGCGGCGTGACTGTCTGCTGAAGAGAGGGGAGAGGGCGCCCCACCGCACAGGCCGCCCCACCGATCGGGCCGTCCACGGCGGCGGACGCCCCGACCGGTTCGGATACGGTCAGGTCGTGTCGGGTCAGCCGACGCAGCCGCCGACCGGGTTGGGGCTGCTGACGCAGTTCGTCGGTGTGTTGGCGGTCACGGTGGTGGTGGTGAGGGTGGAGGTGCCCCCGGAGTATATCCCGCCGGGCTGGGTCGTCGCCGCGTTGAGCGTGACCGTCGTGCTGGTCAGCGTGAGGGTCGCGCCGGCGCTCGCGATGCCGGCTCCCCGGCCGGCCGTGTTGCCCTGGACCGTACTGCTGGTGAACGTGGCAGCCGCCCCCGTACCGCTGCTGTGGATGCCGCCGCCGAGGCCGACCGCGTTGTTGCCGCTGAGCGCGCCGCCGGTGAGCGTCACCGCCCCGAAGTTCAGGACGCCGCCCCCGTTGTCGTGGCCGGCGGTTGTGGCCTTGCCGCCCGTGAGGGTCACGGCGTTGAGCGTCAGGGCGCCGGTCGGGGCGACCTGTGCGATACGGAACGGGGTCGCCGACGCGGGCCTCGCGAAAGTGTTGGCGTTGCCGGAGAAGCTGATCGGGGTGGTGATGAGCGGCAACCCGGCCGGGCCGTTGACACCGTCGTCGCCGTGGGCGGAGGTGAGCGTGTACGTGCAGCGGGCGGTCAGCGTGACCGTACCGCCGCCGGCCGCGTTGGCCGCGTTCACCGCGGAGACCAGCCCCGCTTCCGTACAGGGGACGGCGGCGGCGACTCCGGCCAGGGCGCTGGTGGGGAGGAGGAACACGCTGCCGGTCAAGAGCAGGGTGGATCCGGCGAGGGTCAGGAGCTTGCGAGTGGGGCGCATCAGCACTTCCATGGAACGGCGACCGGTGGTGACCGGGCCGGGGCCCGGACGTCCCGCGAGAGCGGTCACCGGTGGTGTGTCAGGAGTGAAGCCGGACGGAGTGCCACTTCTGTGACACGGTCCGAACTCACTCCGTGACAGGGTGTATACCCAGCGCGATCGCGACGACTCGGCGGACCGACGGCTTTCTTGACGCGTCGGCGGAAGGGCCCGGGCGCCTGTGCCCGGAGTTCACGCGGTGGTCGCCGCGAGTCAGGACCTGTTCACCCGTGCGATATCGCACGGTTCATCGAACGCCGCCTAGATTTCTCCGACGGACCGTTGTGCCGCCCTGCGCCGTCTCCTTCGGATCCTGCCGCGGAACCCCCGGTCCCCTCCCGCCCCGGAACGAACGGACAAAGACGGAATGACTCACGCGACCCTGGTACGGGTGCCGGATCCGGCGCCCCGGCCGGAGGGCGCCGCGGCGCCCTCGGCGGAACAGCCCACGAAGCAGAGCAGGTTGCGGGCCCTCGACGGGCTGCGTCTGCTGGCCGCGCTGATGGTCTGTCTCTACCACTACGCGGGGCGCGGCGGCGAGATCACCCGGGTCTGGGGGCAGTCCCCGAAGCACCTGTTCCCCGATCTCTCCGCGGTCGCGGTCTACGGGTGCCTCGGCGTCCAGATCTTCTTCGTCATCAGCGGATTTGTCATCTGCATGAGCAGCTGGGGCCGTACCCTCGGCGACTTCTTCCGCTCACGGGTCTCACGCCTCTACCCGGCCTACTGGGCGGCCATAGTCCTGGTCACCGCCGCGTGCTTCGTGCTTCCGTCCGTCAGTGAACCGCTGCGCCTCGACGAGGTGTTGGTGAACTTCACCATGCTCCAGCAGCCGACGGGCGTGGACCGTGTCCTGGGAGTGTGCTGGACCCTCTGGGTGGAGGCGCGCTTCTACCTGCTGTTCGCGCTCTTCGTGGTGTGGAAGGGCGTCAACTACCGCCGTGTTGTGATCTTTTGCTGTCTCTGGATCGTGTCCACGGCCCTCGCCCAGGTCGCCGACGTCCCCCTCCTGAACGAGATCGTGATGCAGGAGTACGCGCCGTTCTTCGTCGGAGGTCTCGCGCTCTACCTGATCCACCGGTACGGCAGTGACCTGCTGCTCTGGGGCATCGTGGCCACGAGTTGGCTGCTGGGCCAGCACTACGCGACCGTCGCCCTGTGGAGCCCCGACGCCACCCAGGTCTTCCAACAGCGTTCCCCGCACGTCATCCTGCTCATCGTCACCTTCGCGTTCGCGTCGGTGGCGGCCGTGGCGCTGGGCTGGTTCCGGTGGGCGAACTGGCGCTGGCTCAGCTTCGCCGGCGCCCTCACCTATCCCTTCTACCTGGTCCACGAACACCTCGGCTGGTTCGCGATCGCCGTCCTGCACCGGAAGTTCGGGATCGACCCGCGCCTGACCCTCCTCGCCACCGTCGCCCTGATGCTCGTACTGGCTTGGCTCATCCACCGGTTGGTGGAGAAGCCGTTCGGCCCCCGCTTCAAGCGCACGATGCAGCGGCAGGCCCTGCGCCTGCGTTCCCGCACCCAGCCCGCCGAAGCCGAAGCCCGCTAGCGGACAAGGGACGTGCTGCCGGCGCCTCGACGGGCGCCGGCAGCCATCTCACGTACGGGTGTACGGTCAGGCCTTGGCGGCCGTCTCCGGTACGGGGGCCGGTGCGAGGGCGGATCCGGGCTGCGTGGTCTTCCGTACGGGAATGAGGGAAGCGAGCACCGCGGCCGCGAGTCCCACAACGCAGCCGATGAGCATCGCGATACGGAAGCCGTCCTCGGACGGCAGGGCGAAACCACCGAAGTCGGTGGTCATCTGGGCCAGGACCACACCGATCACGGCGGCCGAGACCGAGCTGCCGATCGACCGCATCAGTGTGTTGAAGCTGTTGGCGGAGGCCGTCTCCGACAGAGGGACGGCGCCCATGATGAGAGCGGGCATCGCGCCGTACGCGAAGCCCACGCCCGTGTTGCAGACGAGGGTGACCACCAGCAGGCTCCACGGGGAGCCGGAGCCGATGAGCGGCAGCGAGATGCCGTAACCCACGCCGATGACCAGGCTGCCCGCGGCCAGCGTGACCTTGGGGCCCTTGACGGCGGACAGCTTCGCGCCGAGCGGCGACATGATCATCATCATGAGGCCGGCCGGCGCCATCCACAGACCCATGGCCAGCATCGACTGGCCCAGGCCGTAACCGGTGGCCTCGGGCAGCTGGAGCAGCTGGGGCACGACCAGGGACTGGGCGTACATCGCGAACCCGACCAGGACCGAGGCCGCGTTGGTCATGAGGACCTGGGGACGGGCGGTCACCCGCAGGTCGACCAGTGGGTCACTGATACGCAGCTCCCACAGGCCCCACACCAGCAGCACCACCACCGCGGCGGCGAACAGGCCGAGGGTGGTGCCGCTGCCCCAGCCCCAGTCGGCGCCCTTGGAGACGGCGAGCAGCAGGCAGACCAGGCCGATGCCGAGGCCGATGGCGCCGAGCACGTCGAAGCCCTTCGAGCCGGTCGTCTCGCCACCGGCGGGTACGAAGGCCCAGATGAGTGCTCCGACGGCCAGGGCCAGGGCGGCGACCACCCAGAACAGCACCCGCCAGCTGGTGTTCTCGGCGATCGCGGCCGCGAAGGGGAGACCGAGCGCGCCGCCCACGCCCATGGACGCGCTCATGATCGCGATGGAGGAGCCGAGCTTCTCGGCCGGCACCACGTCACGCAGGAGGCTGATGCCGAGGGGAACCACGCCCATGCCTATGCCCTGCAGACCACGGCCGACGATCATCGGGACGACGGAGGAGGACACGGCGCAGACCACCGAGCCCGCGACCAGCGGGACCAGGGAGACCAGCAGCATGCGGCGCTTGCCGTACATGTCGCCGAGCCGTCCGGCGACGGGCGTGGCCACGGCTGCCGCGAGCAGGGTGGCGGTGATGACCCAGGAGGCGTTCGACGCGGAGGTGTCGAGCAGCTTCGGCAGTTCCGCGATCAGCGGCACCACCAGGGTCTGGGTGATCGCGGCCACGATGCCGGCGAAGGCGAGGATGCCGACAACGCCGCCGGGGCGGGCTGCGGGCTGGGAACTGTCCACGGGTGTCTCCCTGTTGGTCTTCCAGGTCACGGCGGAGCGCCACCAGGGGTGCGCTCGATGTGCACCATACATGAGACGTGTGTCATGCATGAGACGTGCTAGATGCACGCGATGTGCGTGATGCATCTCAGCCGTGATAGAGAGGACGGGCAGGATCCGAAGCCGAAGAGAGCCCGCGTGGACCATCCCTTGGACAAGCCCGAAGAGCGCGAAAAGCCGGAGAAGCCGGAAAGCCCCGAGAACCCTGAACACGCTGGGACCCCCGGCAAGCCCCTGGAGCGGATCGAGTTCGAGACCATGCTTCTCGGCCGGTATCTGCACCTGCTCGCCTCCCGGGGCGGCGGGCGGCTCGACCGCAGTGCCTACACCCTGCTCAGCCGCATCCGGGCCGAGGGGCCGATGTCCATCGGCGGGCTGAGCGACGCCTTCGGCCTGGACGCGTCCACCCTCAACCGGCAGACCGCCGCCATGCTGCGAGCCGGGGTCGTCGAGCGGATCCCGGACCCCGGGGGAGGCATCGCCCGCCGGTTCGCCATCACCCCCGAAGGCGAACGCCGCCTGGACAGCGACCGGGCCGGGAACGTGAACGGCCTGGCCAGACTGCTGGACGCCTGGACACCCGGGGAGGCGGCCCAACTGGCGGACAGCCTGGGGCGGTTGAACCGGGACATCGAACGCCTCGACGGCCGCCCCTGGCCACGCGACTGAGCCGGGGCGACGACCGTACGCCACGACTCACCACAACGCACGACCACATGCGCCGGCACCGGCGGCAACGCCACAGCGCTGCCGCCGGTGCCGGAAAACCGCTGTCAGCCCTGGGGGTTGAAGGCGATGCCGGACGGCTTGGAGTTGGTGAGGAGGCTCACGAACCTGCCGTCGTTGATCTTGATGGTCGCCGAACCGAAGTCGGCGTTCATCAGCCGGTCGCGCAATGCCGTGCTGGGCCAGCCGTTCCAGTCCACAAGGGCCGGATAGCGCCAGTTGTGGTAGTGGTTCTCCGGCGGCTCGTCATTGCTGTTGGCGAGCCGGAAGAAGTGCGTGGACAGCCCGTCCTTGTGGAAGACGACCTTCGGGTGCGACCCGTCGAAGCGCACCTGCGAGCGGGGGTAGGTCACCTGGCTGCTGTGCTGCGTGGTCGTCACGTACTCCACCTGGTTGGTGGACTGGTTGACCCAGGAGATGACGTGCTCCCAGTCGTGGCGGTGGCCCCCGAGGCCACTGCCCGCGACAGCCTGGTCCTTCTCGAAGTAGCTGGCGTACACGATGGCGCACCAGCCGTTGTTGCACTTCGAGCGGGCGTACGTCTGGGAGTTGTCGAGGTCTGACTGGTCCCGGCAGCTGCCGTTGACCGCGCCGGTCGTGTTCAGCCCGGGAGCGAGCGTGCCGTCAGGGCCGATCGCGGGGGTGGCGTAGCAGCCGTCGGTGTCGTAGTCGTAGGCCGGGGAGAAGGACTGCTCCCAACCTCCCGCGTTCTGCGGCAGGTTGCGCGGCGGATCGGCGTGCGCCATCGAGGCGGGGATGACAACCGCCAGCACCGTGGCACCGAGTACGGTCGCGAACCGGGCCGCCCCGCGCTTGAGGAAGGAGGGCTTGGACGGCGCGGTGACCGGTACGGCCGAGCTCTCCGACGTCCTCACCCCCGCCTGGGCCACCGGCGCTTGGCGCAGAAAACTTCTCATTCTTGACTCTCCTCGCAGGACTCAAGACCCATGACGCGACATCAGGCCGGCACGGGGGGAGCGACTCCGACATCCGCGCGGTTCTCCGCGCCGACGCACCACACACTTCGCGACTGTTCCGGCACCGGAGGGCGGACGCCTGAACAAGGAAAGGAAAGCGGATGACATAGACATGATCAATGCTTGTGGCAGGAGTCTTCACCACACCTGTCCGCGGACGGAGGAGCCCACCGGGACAATCCGTCCGTAAGCTGACACCGGGTCAGGATGTGGTGGGCCGGGCGGTACGGAAGGTGGCCGGCGGCCCGGCGGCGGACGTCGGCCCCGGCGGCGACCGCCACGGGGCCGTGCCCGCTGATCGTCGCAGCCGTCCCGGTTCCCTCCGTCTTGTGTCCCGACCGACCATTCGGTTAGCGTGCGGAGAGGGTACGTCGCCCAGCCGCGAACCGTTCCCGTCAAGAGGTGGACACTTGCCGCAGGAAAGCCGGTTCGCCATCCTCCAGTCCCGCCGCCCGGTCACCGCCGAGGAGCCCGCCCATGACTGACGACGTCTACCTGATCGACGGAGCCCGTACCCCGCAGGGCCGCTACGGCGGCGCCCTCGCCTCCGTACGCCCCGACGACCTGGCCGCCCTCGTGGTCGGCGAGGCCGTACGCCGCGCCGCGATCCCGGCCGACGCCGTGGACGAGGTGATCCTGGGTGCCGCGAACCAGGCGGGCGAGGACAACCGGGACGTGGCGCGCATGGCCGTCCTGCTGGCCGGACTGCCCCACACCGTGCCCGGCTACACCGTCAACCGGCTCTGCGCCTCGGGGCTGACGGCCGTCGCCTCCGCCGCCCAGGCGATCCGCGCCGGCGAGGCGGACCTCGTCGTCGCCGGCGGGGTGGAGTCGATGACCCGGGCCCCCTGGGTGATGGAGAAGCCCGGCACGCCGTGGGCCAAGCCGGGGCAGGTGTACGACACGTCCCTCGGCTGGCGCTTCACCCACCCGCGGTTCGCCGCCGCCGACCGGGCCGTGCCCGCCGGCGCCGATCCGCTGACGACGAAGGTGACCCTGTCGATGGGGGAGACCGCGGAGGAGGTCGCCGCACTCGACGGCATCACCCGCGCCGAGTCCGACACGTTCGCCCTGCGCAGCCACCGGCGCGCCCTCGCGGCCCAGGCGGCCGGGCACTTCGACCGTGAGATCGTGCCGGTCCCGGTGAAGGACGGCGAGGTCACCCAGGACGAGGGGCCGCGTCCCACCACCACGCCGGAGAAGCTCGGCGCCCTGCGCACGATCTTCCGCGCGGACGGCATCGTCACCGCGGGCTCCTCCTCACCGCTCTCCGACGGCGCCGCCGCACTGGTGGTGGCGAGCGCGGCGGCCGTCGCGCGGTACGGGCTCACGCCACGCGCCCGGATCGTCGGGTCGGCCTCGGCCGGCGTCCAGCCGAACCTCATGGGCCTCGGACCGGTGCCCGCCACCCAGAAGGTTCTCGCCCGCGCCGGATGGCAGACCGCCGACCTCGACGCCGTCGAACTGAACGAGGCGTTCGCCGCCCAGGCGCTGGCGGTGGTACGGCGCCTCAAGCTCGACGAGGAGAGGGTCAACGCCGACGGCGGGGCCATCGCGCTCGGCCACCCGCTGGGCTGCTCGGGCGCCCGCCTCGTGCTCACCCTGCTCGGCCGTCTGGAGCGGGCGGACGCCCGCAGGGGGCTCGCGACCCTGTGCGTCGGCGTCGGCCAGGGTGTCGCGATGCTGGTGGAGCGGGTGTGAGCGCGGGGGTCCCGGAATCCCTCCCGGTCGGGGAAGGGCACGACCGGCCCGAATACGCGGGTCGCTGACCCCGCGCGGCACTTGTGGGAAGCCGTAGAATGCATGATATGAAGAACCGAACGAACGGTCGGTTGGGGAGATGGCATGGATGACACACAGCCCGAGGCGGCGGTTCGCGCCGCTCCGGGGCTCGCGGAGTACTTCGAGGCCACCATCGCGCGCGACCAGCGCGTCGAGCCGCGCGACTGGATGCCCGACGGCTACCGCAAGACGCTGATCCGGCAGATCGCGCAGCACGCCCACTCGGAGATCATCGGCATGCAGCCGGAGGGCGACTGGATCACCCGCGCGCCCTCGCTGCGCCGCAAGGCCATCCTGTTCGCGAAGGTCCAGGACGAAGCCGGCCACGGCCTGTACCTGTACTCGGCCGCCGAGACCCTCGGCGTCGACCGCGAAGATCTCACCCGGCGGCTGATCGAGGGCCGCCAGAAGTACTCGTCCATCTTCAACTACCCCACGCCGACGTTCGCCGACGTCGGCGTGATCGGCTGGTTCGTGGACGGCGCGGCCATCTGCAACCAGGTGCCGCTGTGCCGCAGTTCCTACGGGCCCTACGCCCGCGCCATGGTGCGCATCTGCAAGGAGGAGTCCTTCCACCAACGGCAGGGCTACGAACTGCTGATGACGATGATGCGCGGCACCGGGGCCCAGCGGGCCATGGTGCAGGACGCGGTCGACCGGTGGTGGTGGCCATCCCTGATGATGTTCGGCCCGCCGGACGACAACTCGCCCAACTCGGCGGCCTCCATGGCGTGGAAGATCAAGCGCCACAGCAACGACGAACTGCGCCGGCGCTTCGTGGACATGACCGTGCCCCAGGCGGAGAAGCTCGGCGTGACCCTGCCCGACCCCGAACTGCGGTGGAACGAGGAGCGGGGCCACCACGACTTCGGCACCCCCGACTGGGACGAGCTGATGCGCGTCATCAAGGGCGACGGGCCGTGCAACGCGGAACGGGTCGAGCGGCGGCGCGACGCCCACGAGCAAGGCGCCTGGGTACGGGAGGCGGCCGCGGCCCACGCGGCGAAGCGGACGGCACGCACGCGCGAAGGAGCGGCGACATGAGCGACAGCGACCCCCAGGAGCCGAAGGCGGGCTGGCCGCTGTACGAGGTGTTCGTACGCGGCAAGCGAGGGCTGAACCACGTCCATGTCGGCTCCCTGCACGCCGCCGACGACCGCATGGCCCTCACGCACGCCAGGGACCTGTACACCCGGCGCAACGAAGGCGTGAGCATCTGGGTGGTGCCCTCCGCGCACATCGCCGCCTCCACCCGCGACGAGAAGGACCCCTTCTTCGCGCCCAGCGCGGACAAGGTGTACCGCCACCCCACCTTCTACGACATCCCCGACGACGTCCCCCACATCTAGGAGCAGGGCATGACCGACGACCACGTCTACATGACCCTGGCCGAGGGGCACGACGACAGCGACGCCCGGTGGGCGTTCGGCACCGGCTTCGAGGACCCGCTGCACGGCGTGGACACCACCGTCCCGGACGGGGTCGACCGGCGGGAACTCACCGCGTCGTGCCTCGCGCTCGGCGACGACGCCCTCGTCGGCGCCCAGCGGCTGGCCGAATGGACCACCCGCGCCCCCGAGTTGGAGGAGGACGTGGCCCTCGCCAACATCGGACTCGACCTGCTCGGCCAGGCCCGCCTGCTCTACACCCGGGCCGGCCACGCCGACGGCACCGGCCGCGGCGAGGACGCGTACGCCTACTTCCGCGACGCCGGCGAGTTCCGCAACGTGCGCCTGGCCGAACTGCCCAACGGGGACTTCGCGTTCAGCGTCGTACGGCTCCTGGTGCTCTCCAGCTGGCGGCTCGCCCACTTCGAGAGGCTGACCGCCACCGCGGACCCCGTCCTCTCGGCCATCGCCGTCAAGGGCGTGAAGGAGCTGGCGTACCACCGCCAGTGGGCCGCCGACTGGGCGGTGCGCCTCGGCGACGGTACGGACGAGTCGCACCGTCGCATGCGGGCCGCGCTGCGGCAAGTGACCCCGTATCTGGGCGAGTTGTTCTCCGCGTACGACGTCCGCGACGAAGTCGTGGGTGTCCTGCGCCAGGTTTTGGACACGGCCGGACTGCCCCTGCCCGCCTGGCAGCCGCTTCCCGGATCGGGCCGCGACGGGGACCACACCGAACACCTCGTCCCGCTGCTGACCGAATTGCAGTCCGTGGCCCGGGCCCACCCGGAGGGGACATGGTGACCGGCCCGGCGGACGTCCGCCGCGCCCGCGGCATCGCCGAGGGCGTCCCGGACCCCGAACTCCCCATGCTCACCCTCGCCGACCTCGGCGTGCTGCGCGAGGTCGAGGCCGGCGCGGACGGCACGATCGTCGCGAGCCTCACCCCGACCTACTCCGGCTGCCCGGCCATGGCCGAGATGCGCGCCGGGGTCGCCACCCGGCTGAAGGCAGCCGGGTACGCGCGCGTGGAGGTCCGTACGGTGCTCGACCCGCCGTGGACCACGGACTGGATCACACCCGCCGGCCGCCGCAAGCTGGCCGAGCACGGCATCGCCCCGCCAGGACCCGCGCCGCGGCACGGGCCCGGCCCGGTGCCGCTGGTGCTCTCGCCCACCCGCGCCGAGGTGATGTGCCCCCTCTGCGGCTCGGCGGACACCGAGGAAACCTCCCGGTTCGGCGCCACGTCGTGCAAGGCGCTGTGGCGCTGCCGCACCTGCCGCGAGCCGTTCGAGTACGTCAAGGAGATCTGATGGCAGACCTGTTGAGCCCGGCACCCGTACGGGCCCCACGGCGCCGGCCCGCCTTCCACCCCCTGCGCGTGGCCGAGGTGCGGCGGCTGTGCGACGACGCGGTCTCCGTCGCGTTCACGATCCCCGACGAACTGGCCGGCGAGTTCGCCTTCGCCCCCGGACAGGCGCTCACCCTGCGCCGCCAGGTCGACGGACGGGACGAGCGGCGCTCGTACTCCATCTGCGCCCCGGCGGGCACCCCGCCGCGCATCGGGGTACGGGAAGTGCCCGACGGCCTGTTCTCGTCCTGGCTGGTCCACGAGGTGAGGCCGGGGGACGTCATCGACGTGATGGCCCCCAGTGGCGCGTTCACCCCCGACCTCACCGTGCACGGACACCACGTCCTGATCGCGGCCGGTTCCGGCATCACCCCGATGATCTCCATCGCCGAGTCGGTCCTCGCCGCCGACGACCGCTCCCGGGTGACCCTCTTCTACGGCAACCGCCGCACCAACTCCGTCATGTTCGCCGACGAACTCGCCGACCTGAAGGACCTCTACCCCACCCGCTTCCAGCTCGCGCACGTCCTCTCCCGCGAGCCCCGCGAGGCCGAGCTGCTCACCGGCCGCCTCGACGGCGACCGGCTCGCCGCGCTCGTCGACGGCCTGGTCGACACCGCCGACGCGGACCACTGGTGGTTGTGCGGCCCGCACGGCATGGTCCGCGACGCCCAGCGCGTCCTGACCGGCCTGGGCATCCCCGCCGACCGCGTCCACCGCGAGCTGTTCTTCGCCGACGACGAGCCGGTACGGGAGACGCGCCACGTGGACGGCGTCGCCGACGGCCCGGTCAGCCAGGTCACCATCACGCTGGACGGCCGCTCCACCACCGGCGCGCTGGCCCGTACGGCCACGATCCTCGACGGCGCGCAGAAGACACGCCCCGACCTGCCGTTCGCCTGCAAGGGCGGCGTGTGCGGGACGTGCCGCGCCCTGGTCACCGACGGCGAGGCCGACATGCGCCGCAACTACGCGCTCGAACCCGCCGAGGTCGACGCCGGTTACGTGCTCACCTGCCAGACGTTCCCCGTCTCCGAGACGGTGAGCGTCGACTACGACAGCTGAGGTGTCAGTTCTTTCTGAACTTCTCGATCAGCGCGTCCGGGTCCACGCTGTTGCTGTCGGTCCCGATATTGCCGAGCTCGGTGTTCCCGCCGTGGTTCTCCCACATTTTCAGCAGTTCGAGCTGCCGTTCCCTCGGCAATGAGTTGACCCAATCCTGATGGTCCGGCGAAATCTGGTCCATCAATTTGCTCAGCGCTTCCATGGCCATCGGATTCTCCTCCTCGGCCCCCCGTACAACCCGGCGCACGACCCAACGGACGACACGATCTCATGCCGTCCGGCCTCTCGCCACCGGAGCCCGGATCAGGGCTCGCATATGAATCGGATGGGAAGAGGCAAGGGGCGTACTCACTCCGGTACGACGTACGGGAAACGGTCGTTCCGCTGGTTTTTGGTGGTGGCGGGGGAGAGGCCGCTGGGCACGGGCAGATTGGTGACCAGGGACATCATCACCTCGGGTGCGTTGTCCGCGCGGGTACGGCCGTTGCGGGCGGCGAAGCCGAAGGAGGCCGGGGTGCCGACCACGTACGGCAGGACGTCGGGGAGCAGCCCCAGGGCGACGGTCTGCCCGTAGCCCGCGGGGTCGGCCGAGGTACCGGTGGCCGCGACCACGGCGGCGATCCGGCCGGCGATCGCCGGGCCGTCGGCGGCGACGTCCTCGGACGGGTGGCGGGTGTTGGCCGGGTTCGAGAAGTCCGTGTCGTCGGGCCAGAAGATCGGCCACATCATCGGGTTGCCGCCACGGTTGATCTGCCGCCAGCCGCCGGCGTCGGTTGCCAGTTTGGTCGCGCACCACACGCCGGTACGGGCCCCGGGCCGCAACCGGTCGTGGGTGTGCGGGACTTCGAGGACGATCGCTTCGACCGTCGTACCGTCGAAGGTGTTCCGCGCCTCCCGGGGGTTCCAGGACGACAGGTCCACGGCGGTGCCCTTCCCCACGGCTCCGTTGACGACGGAGAGCAGGGACAGGTCGACGTAGAAGGCATCCTGGACCCGCCCGGCCCAGGCGCGGATTCCGGCCCCCGTGGCGGTTTCGCCGGTACGGCCCTCCAGCACCAACTCACCCTCTGCGGCATCCCCTTGGGCGTCCGCGCCGGTCAGGGAGTGCAGGCGCAGCGCCTGCCGGCCGTTCGCGTCGGGTTCGCCGAAGGAGAACCGGTAGGTCAGGGTCTCCCGGTCGGCGCCGTCGAAGTGCACCTTGATCTCGTAGCGCGCCTCGTGGTGGAAGCCGGGCTCGGCGTGGACGCCGGTGATGTTCGAGTTGACGTCCATGACGAACACCGTGCTGTCCTCCCCGGCGAAGACGTAGAGGTCGTCGATGAACAACTGGCCGTTCTGCGCCGCCAGCGGGGTGTCGAGGTGATGAGACATGACTGGTCCGTTCTTGTCGCGATCCCGGTGGTCCCGAGCTTTATGTCCCACTCATCCTATATCTGCCATATGTCGGAACTGGTCGATCGAGTGATCGCCGGCGTCTTCGCTTCGGACGGGTGTGTGCGGCGTGCTTTCACGGGCGTGCACGGCGCGTTGGGGGGTGAACTGCCATTCCCGTCCGGGTTCTGTGCGCTCTACCGAGGGCTATGGAGCCCGGTGAATGATGAACACACCGCAAGGAATCCGGTCGTCTCCGTATACCTGTCTGGTGATCGGACGGGTGTGCGATGAAAAGGAGTCCACGTTGTTGCTTCTCATCTCTCCGGACAGTGTCGAGGAAGCTCTCGATTGTGCGAAGGCGGCGGAGTATCTGGACATTGTCGATGTGAAGAAGCCCGACGAGGGTTCGCTCGGCGCGAATTTCCCCTGGGTCATCAGGGAGATCCGTGAAGCGGTCCCGGCCGGGAAGCCGGTGTCCGCGACGGTGGGGGATGTGCCGTACAAGCCCGGCACGGTGGCCCAGGCGGCCCTCGGCGCGGCCGTCTCGGGGGCCACGTACATCAAGGTCGGCCTCTACGGCTGCACGACACCCGAACAGGCGGTCGACGTCATGCGGGGGGTCGTCCGGGCGGTGAAGGAGTACCGGCCGGAGGCGCTGGTGGTCGCCTCGGGCTACGCTGACGCCCACCGGATCGGCTGCGTCAACCCGCTCGCGCTGCCCGACATCGCCCGCCGCTCCGGCGCGGACGCGGCCATGCTCGACACCGCGGTCAAGGACGGGACCCGGCTGTTCGACCACCTTCCGCCGGACGTCTGCGGGGAGTTCGTCCGCCTCGCCCACGAGTACGGTCTGCTCGCGGCCCTCGCCGGCAGTGTGAAGGTGGGAGACCTCGGTGAGCTGACCCGTATCGGTACGGACATCGTGGGGGTACGCGGGGCCGTCTGTGAGGGCGGCGACCGCAACACGGGAAGGATTCAGCCCCAGTTGGTGGCCGCCTTCCGGGCGGAGATGGACCGGCACGCCCGGGAACACGCGGCCGCCGCCGCGGCCGCGAGCTGAGTGCCGGCATGCCGACACCTCAGCCCACTCACGTACCCGGGACCCGCGTGGATCGCTTCGCCGTCCTCGATCCGGCGACGGGCGAGGCCTTCGAGGAGGCTCCCGACCAGCCGCCCGGGGAACTGGACGCCGTGGTCGGCCGGGCGGGGGAGGCCTGGCGGGGCTGGCGGGCCGATCCCGCCGCCCGCACCACCGCGCTGCTCGCGGCGGCCGACGCCGTGGAGGTGGCCGGCGCGGATCTCGCCCCGCTGCTCACCCGGGAACAGGGCAAACCCCTGGCGGAGTCGCACGCGGAGATCGACCGTACGGCCGCCCGCCTGCGCCACTTCGCCGATCTGGTCCCCGGGCCCCAGCGGATCTCGGACGGGCGTCCGGTACGCAGTGAGATCCGCTGGCGGCCGCTGGGGCCCGTCGCCGCGATCGTCCCGTGGAACTTCCCGCTCCAGCTGGCGTCGGCGAAGTTCGCGCCCGCGCTCGCGGCGGGCAACACGGTGGTGCTCAAGCCGTCGCCCTTCACGCCCCTTGCCACCCGGCTGCTGGTTTCCGTCGTCTCCTCCGTCCTCCCCGAGGACGTGCTCACCGTCGTCACCGGTCACGAACCCCTCGGCGCCCGCCTGGCCGCCCATCCGGGGATCCGGCACGTGACCTTCACCGGTTCCGTTCCCACCGGGCGGGCCGTCGCGCGGGGCGCGGCGGCGTCGCTCGGCCGGGTCACCCTGGAACTGGGCGGCAACGACGCCGCGATCCTGCTGGACGACGTGGACGTGGAGCGGATCGCGGACCGGCTGTTCTGGGCGGCGTTCCGCAACTGCGGGCAGGTCTGCATGGCGGTCAAGCGCGTCTACGCCCCGGCCCGGCTCTACTCCGACGTGGTCGAGGCCCTGGCACAGCGCGCGAAGAGCGCCGTTGTCGGAGCCGGCCTCGATCCGGGCACGCAGCTGGGCCCGGTCAACAACGCCCCCCAACTGGCCCGGGTCGAGCGCTACACGGACCAGGCCCTGGCGGACGGCGCCCGGGCGGTGGCCGGCGGCCACCGGCTGGACCGGCCCGGCTACTTCTACGCTCCGACGATCCTCGCCGATGTCCCGCCCGGCAGCCCGGTGGTGACACAGGAGCAGTTCGGCCCCCTCCTGCCGGTGCTGCCGTACGAGAGCGTCGGCGAAGCCGTCGAGGCCGCCAACAGCACCGGCTTCGGGCTGGGCGGGTCGGTGTGGGGGACCGACCTCGACCGGGCCGAGGCGGTCGCCGGCCGGCTGGAGTGCGGGACGGCGTGGATCAACCACCACGCCGAACTGTCCCTCGCCCAGCCCTTCGCGGGCGTCAAGGACAGCGGTGTCGGAGTCGCGGGCGGCCTCTGGGGGCTGTACGGGAACCTCGCGCCGTTCGTCGTACACCGTCCGCTGGAGCCGTGAGGATGAGATTCGGCGCTGCGGTGCTGCGTTCGTACGAGAGCCGGTTCGCCGTCGAGGAGGTGGAGCTGGACCGGGGTCCCGCCGACGGTGAGGTCCTGGTCAGGATCGCGGGCACCGGCATGTGCCGGACCGACCTCGCGGTCCGGCGGTCGGCGGGCCGCTCACCGCTGCCGGCGGTGCTCGGCCACGAAGGGGCCGGGGTCGTGGTGGAGACCGGCGGCCCGCACACCGGTCTGAGCGACGGCGACCACGTGGTGCTCAGCTTCGACTCCTGCGGACACTGCCGGAGTTGCCTGGGCGCGGCCCCCGCCTACTGCGACTCCTTCGCCTCGCTCAACCTCTTCGGCGGGCGCAAGGAGAACGCAGCCCGGTTCACCGACGCGATGGGGGGCGAACTGGCCCCCCGGTGGTTCGGCCAGTCCTCGTTCGCCGAGTACGCGGTGGTGGCGGCCCGTAACGCCGTCCGGGTCGACCCCGCGCTGCCCGTCGAACTGCTCGGACCGCTCGGCTGCGGTTTCCTCACCGGCGCCGGTGCGGTCCTCAACTCCTTCGGCGCCGGGCCCGGTGACACCGTCGCCGTCTTCGGCGCGGGAGCGGTGGGCCTGGCCGCGGTGATGGCGGCCGTCGCCTGCGGGGCGGTGGTCGTGGCCGTCGACCGGTACCCCGAACGGCTCGCCCTCGCACGGCGTTTCGGCGCGATCGCGCTGGACGCCACGACACCCGACCTGCCCGGCCGTATCCGGCACCTGACCGACGGCGGAGCGCGATACGCGCTGGACACCACGGCCTCGGCCCCGCTGATCAACGACGCGCTGCGGGCCCTGCGCCCGACCGGTCACCTCGGTCTGGTGGCCCGGCTCCACACCGCGCTGCCGCTCGAACCGGGGGCGCTGGACCGGGGCAGGAAGATCTCCCACATCTGCGAGGGGGACGCGGTGCCGGGACTGCTGATACCGCGGCTGACCGGACTGTGGCAGGCCGGGCGGTTTCCCTTCGACGAGTTGATCCGTACCTACCCACTCGCCGACATCAACGAAGCGGAACGCGACTGTGAGGCGGGCCGCGTCGTCAAACCCGTCCTGCTCCCGTAGCGGGAGCAGCCGACGTGCGACAAGGGAGAACATGTGACCGGCACAACAACCCGTGACACCGGTGTGGAAGGCGTGGAAGGAGGGGTCGGCCTGACCGCTCTCCTGGTCGCCGCGTCACGGGCGATCGAGACCCACCGCCACGACGCCCTGGCCAGGGACGTCTACGCGGAGCACTTCGTGCTCGCCGCACCGGCGTCCGCCGCCTGGCCGGTGCGCCCGCACCAGGTCGCGGACGGGGACGCGAACCCGCTGTGGGGGCGGTTCGCGCGGTACTTCGGCCTGCGGACGAGGGTCCTCGACGACTTCGTCCTCCGGTCGGTGCGCAAGGGCGGCGCCCGCCAAGTGGTCCTGCTCGGGGCCGGGTTGGACACGCGGGCCTTCCGGCTCGACTGGCCTTCCGGCTGTGTGGTCTACGAGATCGACCGGGAAGGGGTGCTGGCGTTCAAGCACCAGGTCCTCGACGGGCTGTCGGCCGTCCCGAAGGCGGAGCGCGTACCCGTCCCGGTCGATCTGCGGGACGACTGGGTCGCGGCGCTGGCCGGCACCGGCTTCGACGCGTCAGCGCCGAGCGTGTGGCTGGCGGAGGGGCTGCTCTTCTACCTGCCGCCCGTCGCCGAGACGTACCTCATCGACACGGTGGACCGGTTGAGCGCGCCGGGGAGCGCCCTCGCGTTCGAGGTCAAGCTCGAAAGGGACTTGCTGGCATACCGCGACAGCCCGCTCTACACCTCGACCCATCACCAGATCGGCATCGACCTGCTCAACCTGTTCGACCTCCGGCCGCGGCCCGACTCCGTCGGTGACCTGGCGGTCAAGGGCTGGTCCACCGCGGTCCACACGCCCTTCGACTTCACCCGGTACCACGGACGCGGGCCGTTGCCCGAGGACAACGACGCGCTGGCGGGCAACCGCTGGGTGTTCGCGGACAAGCCCCGGCCGTAACGCCGCGTCCGTTTTTCCCGTACCCCCGTACAGGATTTCCCGTACCTCCGTACAGGCGGGACCGGCGTCGACGCCGGTCCCGCCTGTCAGTCGTCCCGCCTGTCAGTCGTCCAGCGCGGCGAACGCGTCCTCGACCAGGCCCGCGAGCTGCTTCATGCTCAGGCTTGTCGTCAACGTGCTCCCGGTGTGGACCGCGAGCAGCCCGCGCAGGGCGGAGACACCCGCCCGGGCCTTGACCGCCGCCCGCAGGCGCAGCTCCGGAGCGTCCTCACCGGCGCCCAGACGCTCCTCCATGGCGGCCGTGACGGCCTGTTCGAGGTCTCTCAGGAGGAACCGGTCGGTACGGGACGAGTCCGGCGTCAGATCCTTCGGCGAACCGGTGATGAAGATGGCCGGCGGTACGTCGTGCTCGCCCGCCAGTGTCAGTACGGCGTTGCACATGGCCCGGTAGGGGGTTTCGGCGGCCGGGCGCTCGCGCAGAAGACGGGCCAACCGGGGGATCAGGTCACGGACCTGACTCACAATCAGGGACTCCTTCGAGGGGAAGTAGCGGAAGAAGGTCCGCTCTCCGACGCCGGCGGCCGTCGCGATGTCACGCACCGTCGTGTGCTCGAAACCCCGCTCGCCGAAGAGGCGCGCGGCGGCCTCCTCGATGGCCTGGCGCGTCTTCTGCTTGTTCTGTTCACGGAGTCCAGGGCTGTCCATACGCGGATTATCGCAAGCTCTCCCACCCTGGAAAGTGGCAGAACTGCCACTTGGGCTAACATGGCAGCGCTGCCACTTTCGGGCCCGGCTCTCTCCGGGGCTTCCCTTTGCTTTCCTTCTGGAGCACACATATGGCCACCCTCCTGTACCGGCTCGGCCGGTCCTGTTTTCGTCGCCGCCGGCTGGTGTTCGCCTGTTGGCTGACCCTCCTGGCGGCTGTGATCGCCGTGGGCGCGGTGTTCGGCGGGACGGGGCGGCTGGACGACGAGTTCTCGATCCCCGGCTCGGAGTCCCAACAGGCCCTGGACGTCATGGGCCGGGCGTTTCCCGGCGCCGGGGGGACCAGCGCCCAGCTCGTGTTCACCGCACCCACGGGCGAGAGCGTCAAGGAAGCCCCCTTCAAGGCGGCGATCGACAGCACGCTGGCCAGGGCGGCCCGCGCCCCGCAGGTCGCCGGCGTGACCGCGCCCGAGGCGACAGGCACCGTCTCGGCCGACGGGGGAGTCGCCGTCGCCCAGGTCGGCTACCGCGTGTCCAAGAACGACCTGGACGCGGACAGCCTGGACGCGCTGGACGCCGCCGCGGCCCCGGCCCGGGCGGCGGGCCTGCGCGTGGACCTCGGCGGGTCGGCGTTCAGCGGCGGCGGCGCCGAGCCGGGCGCCCAGGACCTCATCGGTGTACTGGTCGCCGTGCTCGTCCTGGCGGTCACCTTCGGATCGCTGCTGGCGGCGGGCATGCCGCTGCTCATCGCGCTGGCCGGGGTACTGGCCGGGGTGGGCGGGGTGCTGGCGCTGACCGGGGTGGTCGGCATCTCCTCCACCGCCCTGACCCTCGCCCTGATGATCGGCCTCGCGGTCGGCATCGACTACGCTCTGTTCATCCTCTCCCGGCACCGCTCGCACCTCGCCGAGGGCCGGAGCCCGGAGGAATCGGCGGCGCTGGCGGCCGGGACCGCGGGCAGCGCGGTCGTGTTCGCCGGACTGACCGTCATCATCGCCATGGCCGGACTCTCCGTCGTCGGGATCCCGTTCCTCACCGTGATGGGCCTGTGCGCCGCCCTCGCGGTGCTGGCCGGGGTCGCGGTGGCGCTCACCCTGCTGCCCGCGCTGCTCGGTGTGGTCGGCGCCCGCCTCGTACCGAAGCCCGGATCGCGGGCAGCCGGCCGGGAGACGGCCGTGGCCGGGCCCGAGACCCGGGCGGCGAACCTCGGCGAACGCTGGGTCCGCCTCGCCACCGCCAAGCCCTGGCTGACGACCCTCGCCGTGCTCGCGGCGCTCGGCGCGCTGGCCTGGCCCGCGAAGGACCTGAACCTCGCCCTGCCGGACAACGGCTCCGCGCCCGCGCACTCCTCGCAGCGCGCGGCCTACGACACCGTCTCCCGGACCTTCGGCCCCGGCTTCAACGGCCCCCTCGTCGTCCTGGCCGACACCGGTGACACCGCGTCACCCAAGGCCGCCGCCGCGACCATCGCGAAGGACCTGAAAGTCCTGGACGACGTGGCCGCCGTCGCCCCGCCCAAGGTGAACGACTCGGGTACGTACGCCGTCGTCCAGCTCGTTCCCCGGGGCGCGCCCGACGCGCAGACCACCAAGGACCTGGTGACCACGATCCGCGACCGGGCGGCGCGGATCGCCGAGGAGACGGGAGCGACCATCCGCGTCACGGGGCAGACAGCGGTGTCGATCGATGTCTCCGTCCAACTGGCCTCCGCCCTGGTCCCCTTCGGCGCCGTGGTGGTCGGTCTGTCCCTGGTGCTCCTGCTGATCGTCTTCCGGTCCTTCGTCGTCCCGTTGAAGGCCGCGGCCGGATTCCTGCTGTCCGTCGCGGCGACGTTCGGCGCCACGGTCGGCGTCTTCCAGAACGGCCACTTCCGGGGCCTGGTGGGCGTCGACGGGCCCACCCCGACGGCGTCGTTCCTCCCCGTCGTGGTCATGGCCGTCCTGTTCGGGCTGGCCATGGACTACGAGGTGTTCCTGGTCGCCCGTATCCACGAGGCGTACGCCCACACCCGCCGGCCCCTCCACGCGATCCATATGGGTGCCCGGCACAGCGCCCGCGTGGTGACCGCCGCGGCTCTGATCATGGTGTCCGTGTTCGCCGCGTTCATCAGCAGCGAGGGCATGATCCTCAAGCAGGTGGCGTTCGCCCTCGCCCTCGGTGTCCTGATCGACGCCTTTGTCGTACGGATGACACTGGTCCCGGCGGTGCTCGCCCTGACCAGGCACGCCGCCTGGTGGCTCCCGGCCCCGCTCGCCCGGCGACTGCCCGACGTGGACCTCGAAGGCAGACGCCTGAATAGTCCCCAACCCGCCCCCGAACATGCCGATCTGGCGATGACCCGCCACTGAGGGCACTGAGCGCGCTGACGGCATTGACGGCCGCATTGGTCTGAACCATAGTTTTGATCATGTTCACGACTAGGGAACGAATCGGCCGGACCCGGTTCGGTGTGATCGCCGCTGTGGCGTTCGCGCTGGCGCTGTTCGGCATGCTGGTACCGGGACTGGCCCCGCCCGCCACCGCCGCGCCCACCGCGGCGCTGCCGGCCTGTCCGTTCTGGAGCGACGTCATCCCGCCGGAACGGCCCGTGTCCCCCTGGATTCCTCCCCTCCAGACCTCCCCCGCCGTGAACTTCACCCAGCGGCTGCCCGCCCCCACCGGAGTCACCGGGTCTCTGGCCGGGGGCCGGGTCGCCGTCACGTTCAACCGGGTTCCCGGCGCCCAGTCCTACCGGTTGTGGCGCAACGGCCAGCCGATCGCCTGGCTTCTCGGTTACGACCAGCCGACGATCACGATCACCGACACCGCGCCCTGCGAGAACGCCTACTACAACGTGATCGCGCTGTCCGACCAGAGCGCCACCGACCCGTCGACCGGCCAGCTCTCGGCGCCGTACCAGCTCAACGCCAACGGCTCGGTCGTCCCGTGGGTGACGCCGGCCGGCCGGACCGTCGACATGAAGGTCACCGCCTACAACGACACCGGGACGACGGCGTCGGGATACAAGGCCCAACTCGGGGTCTGCGCCGTCGATCCGCGGGTGATCCCGTGGGGCACCTACTTCAGCGTCCCCGGGTACGGGATCTGCTACGCCGCCGACATCGGGACCTGGATCCAGAACAACACCGTGGACATCTGGCTCCCGCCGGGGACCCAGGCGAACAACTGGGGCGTACAGAACCGTACCGTCACCATCATCGCCAACCCGTACTCGGGCACACCCCCGCCCGGTGATCCGAACCCACCCACGGGCGGTGCCGGCCGGATCACCGGCCTCGGCGGCAAGTGTGTCGACGTGGCGGCGGGGAGCAGCGCCAACGGCACGGCGGTCCAGCTCTACGACTGCAACGGCTCCACCGCGCAACGCTGGACGGTGGCCTCGGACGGTTCGATCCAGGCGCTCGGCAAGTGCCTGGACCTCACCGCGGCCGGTACGGCCAACGGCACCAGGGCGCAGCTGTACGACTGCAACGGCAGCGGCGCCCAGAAATGGCAGAAGGGCACGGGCAACACCCTGGTGAACCCTGCATCCGGCAAGTGCCTCGACGTCGTGGACCGCTCCACCGCCAACGGAGCCCGGCTACAGATCTGGACGTGCGCGGGCGGAACGAACCAGCAATTCGCACTACCTGTCTGACACATCGTCAGAGTCTTGCCCCGGAGGCGACCCCTCGCCTCCGGGGCCGTTCATGAACACGCCGACGTCGGCCGGCCTCAGGCGCCGGGGGCCGTCTGGTCCTCGTTGTTCTCGTCCTCGTCCTCGCCCTCGTAGTGAATGACGCCGTCCTCGTCGAGCAGGGGGCGAATCTGCTCGGGAGGATGACTGTCGATGTCGGACGGGCGCGGTCCTTCGGGCCCGTCGGGGCCCCAGCGCAGCAGCCGGCGGGCGCGGCAGACCTGGTGGACGGTGCCCAGGACCTCGATCCTGTTGGCGTGTTCGGCCCGGAGGCGGTCGGCGGCCTCGGCGTAGGTGGCCAGTTCGGCGGTCGCGGTGCCCTTCGCGGTCACCGTACGCGCGTCGGCGTTCCTGTCCTCGACATCCCAGGGGATGAGGCCGAGCCGTCGCGGCTCGAACCAGGTGAGCGAGAAGTCCAGTGTCTTGCGGGCCTCATGCGCGGTGGCGTGCAGGCCGCTGGCGGCCTTCCACGCGTCACCGTCCTGTTCCACGATCCTGAACAGCGCGGGCAGCAACAACACATCGGGGTGGGTGTCCAGCGCCCGTTCGGAGTCGTCCAGCACGTCATCGGGGAACCGGGCTCCCGTGTACGCCAGTTGGCGGCGCGCCAGCCGTTCCGCGGCCTGGACGGGTGTGACCGCCGCTTCCGGGTCCAGGACCAGGCCGTCGTCGATCCCCGGCTCGCGGACGCCGCGGTCCCAATTCGGTACGGAGGGCTCAGGATCGGTCGGCCGGGGCTGCTCGATGCCGTCCGGCCCGGCCGCGGTGTACTCCTCGGCGCGCACCACCCGGTAACGGGTTCCGAGTACGGTCAGCTCGTCGACGCGTTCGCTCTCCAACCGGGCGACCGCCGCCAGCAGGGCACGCCGCTCGACCCTGTCCTTGGCGTCGTCCTTCGCCCGGAACCACAGTAAGGAGTTGAGGCTGTCCCGGGCCTCCTGCGGACAGCCGGCCACCACCGCGACCACCACCCGCCACCGCGAGGCGTCGTCCCCCGCGTTCTGCGTGCCCTGGGCGACCACCCCGAACAGCGGCCCGCGCACCAGCATCGCCCGCTCGTCCAGTATGGCGTCGAGCGCGTCCGCCTCCGTGACCGCCTCCACCGGCCCTTGCGGCTGCCTCACAAGGATCGGCCGCATCCGGTCCGCACTCTCATCCCGATGACTCATGCTCCCCATCCTGCCGACGGCGGCAGGCGCGCATTGCTGTTTTCCGGATTCCCAACTCCATCCGGGCATGTGAGGACCGGCTCGCGCCGGGCTCCGAATCGACACCGGGGCCGGGTCGGCCCGACCGGAGGACATCGCGGCGGCCGAATTCCGTCCGGGAGTGGCCTTCCCGTCCGACCTGAGGGAATCGCCGCCGCGGCACGACGGCGTACAGCTCCAGGACGGAACACTGACACTGGACTACTACGGGCCGCCGTCCGGCGTCGAGGACATCGTCCACAGCACCGAGTTCCTGCGGGGCATCGGGTCGGACGTCGCCGAGGACGAGGCCGATCTCGACGAGGAGGAGCGGGACCAGTACGCGTACTGGCCGCACGAACGCCTCCTGATCACCCTGGACAAGGGCCGTGTCGAGCGCATCCCGTGCGAACTGTGCGTGCTGGTGGCGCTTCGAGACGCGGTGCGAAGGCGGGAGATTTGGGTGGTGGGGGCGAACCGGTGGCGTCACCCGGAGGACGACCTGCCCGCACGTCAACACGCTGCTGATGCAGGAGGTCCTGGCCGATCCGAAGGGGGCGGACAAGCTCACCAACGCGGACCGCCGGGCGCTGTCGCCGCTGTTCTGGACCCACGTCAATCCGTACGGCCGGTTCGCGCTGGACAGGAACAGCCGTCTCGATCTGGACCTGTCTGTCCGCCGGGCGACAGTGCCCGGCCCGCGTGCCCCGCAGGGTGAGGCAGCCGCAGCCGCGGCGTGACACTCGGGCTCCGGGCCTGGCCGGAACCCGAGTGGAGGCAATGTTGCCCGGGACGCTTCAAGCGTCCCGGGCAACGTGCGTGAGCGGCAGCGGCGGGGCTACCGGGAGACCCAAAGCCCAGCCGTCGCCGGTCCGGGTCAGGGCGTAGATGGCGGGGGCCCGGCCTCTTCCTATTCTTACTGTGGGAGCCGAACGCGCCACCCGCCGGGCCGTGACCCAGCTCAACCAGTTCGGCCACACCGTCCCCCTCAACCTGAGGAAGAGGGCATCCCGGCCTACGAACCGTCAGGCCGATGACCCACTGTCGATGACCAGGTCGGTGCCGACGACCGCGCCGGCCGCGGGCGAGGCGAGGTAGAGCACCGCGGCCGCCACTTCTTCGGCCTCCGCGACCCGGCCGAGCGGGTTTTCTGTCTTCACCCGCTCGGCGCGGTCGGCCTCGGTCTCGCCGGGCCGCAGCGACATGGGAGCGGCGGAGGCGCCGGGGCTGACGGCGTTGATGCGGATGCCCTGGTGGATGTGGTCGAGAGCGGCGGCGCGGGTCAGCGCGGAGACCGCTGCCTTCGAGGTGATGTACGCGGCCACGTTCGGGATCCGAAGGTGTGCGCCCAGGTTGGAGGAGATATTGATGATGGCGCCGCCGCCGTTCTCCTTCATGTGCGCGATCTCGTGCTTCATGGCCAGCCAGACGCCGGTGACATTGGTCCGCAGCACCGCGTCCCAGTCCTGCTCGCTCACCTCGCCGACGGGTACGGTGGCGCGGAGTATCCCGGCGTTGTTGACCGCGATGTCCAGTCCGCCGAAGCGGGTGACGCTCTCGCGTACGAGGTTCTGGAGGCGGCCGGAGTCGGTGACATCGGCGGTGACGGCGGTGGCCGTGCCGCCGGTGGCCTCGATGAGGCCGACCGTCTCGTCCAGGGAGGCCGCGGTGCGTCCCGCGGCGACCACGCATGCGCCCTCGGCGGCGAAGGCGATCGCGATCGCTCGGCCGAGGCCGGAGCCTGCGCCGGTGACGAGGACGGTCTTGCCGGTGAAGCGGTTCATTTGGGTGACTTCCTTGAGTGATGGATTACTTGGTGCGGTGGTTCAGGAGGGCGACGACGGCGAGGGCGGCCCCCGTCGCGGCCAGGGACCAGGCGTCGCTGCCGAGTGTGAGCAGGACGGCGAAGAGGACGGTCGGGCCGAATTCCATCGCGGTGTTCAGCACGCCACCCGCGAGCCCGGTCTGCTGCTGCGGTACACCTTCGGTGGCGAGCACGGCGGCTCCGGCGAAGGAGGCCGCGGTGCCGGCCGGCAGCAGCACAAGGCCCGGCAGCAGTCCGTACGCGTACCAGGTGTGCGCATCGAGCCCGGTGAACGCGAGGAGGGCGATCCCGGCCGCGCCCGTGCCCAGCCCGGCGGCCGTGACGGCTCCGGCCCCGTACCGGCCGATGAGCGGTCCTGCCGCCCGGCCCGAGGCGATCAGCGCAACGGCGAACGGCACGAAGGCGGCCGAGGTCTGCAACTGGGACCAGTCGCGCGCCTGCTGGAGGTGGAGTGAGAGAACCACAAAGGTCATTGCGGTCCCGCAGGCGCTCAGCGCGATGGCCGTGAGGGCGAGGGCCCGCCGCCGGTCAAGCAGGAAGCGGGGTGGCAGCAGTGGGTCGCGGGCCCGGCGCTCGGCGTACCAGAACGCGGCCAGCAGCGCGGTCCCGCCGAGCAGCGGCACGAGCACGCCGGCCGACGACCAGGGTCGGGCGTCAGTGACGACGAGCCCGTAACTGGTGAGGGTGATCCCGACGGTGGCGAGCAGAGCACCCGGCAGGTCGAGAGTCCTGCCCCGGTTCGGTGCGGTGTCCGGTAGCAGCCGGGGCGTGAGGGCGAGGGCTGCGATCGCCACCACGAGTGGTACGGCGAAGGTCCAACGCCAAGAAAGCAGCGCGGAAATGACGCCGGAGAGCAGATTCCCCGCAGTCGCGCCGAGCACCGAGAGCCCGCCCCAGGTGGCCATCGCCCTGCCGTACGCGGTGGGGGAGGGGAAGACGGCGCGCAGCACGGCCATGGCGGCCGGCGCGACGAGGGCCGCGCCCGCGCCCTGCGCGAAGCGCGCCGCGAGCAGTGCCCCGATGCCGGAGGTGAGTGGGGCGGCGGCCGAGGCAGCGGCGAAGAGGACAAGGCCCGCGGTGAGGGCGCGCCGCCCGCCGTAGCGGTCGGCGAGGCGTCCGCCGAAGAGCAGCAGCCCGGCGAAGGTCAGTCCGTAAGCGGCGCTGAGCAGGATCAAGTCTGCGCGCTTCAGGTCGAATTCGCGCCCGATGCGGGGCAGCGGTACGGCGATCGCGGCGAGCGTGAAGATCAGCGTGGTCTGGACGCTGCCGAGGATGACGAAGGCCCATCGGTGCTGCATGGCGGTGACGCGGGCGGTGCCCGTGGCGGTCATGCTTCCCCCTGATATTTGACCGATCGGTTCATTATTTGGGCGTACGGAAGGAAGCCCGGCGGCTCCGGTGGGTGTGATTCAGTCCAGCAGGGCCAGCGCCTGCTCGGCCGCGTCCCGCACCCGGGCGGGATCGTTCGACGCTTTGCCGACGATCCGTACGCCCTGCAGCAGGACGAGCAGCATGCGGGCCAGCGCGCGCGGATCGCGGTCCTCGGCAAGCTCACCCTGG
The DNA here is from genome assembly GCF_035961655.1 of Streptomyces sp. NBC_01317. Taxonomy (NCBI): domain Bacteria; kingdom Bacillati; phylum Actinomycetota; class Actinomycetes; order Kitasatosporales; family Streptomycetaceae; genus Streptomyces; species Streptomyces sp. NBC_01317. The sequence goes on from NZ_CP108393.1 coordinate 7,991,973, forward strand.
GCCTGGGCCCGTACGAGCGCGGAGTGCAGTGGGGTCTCGAGATGCTCCCAGCTGATCTCGACCCGGCGGGCCGCCGCCGGGTCGTGGGGGGCCAGCTCGGCCGCGGTATTGGTGACGAAGCAGCCGTTCAGCCGCCCTTCCGGGGAGGCGGCTTCCGCGGCGAAGCGGCGCACTATCGCCCGCACCGCGGGCAGTGCGGGGCCCGGCTGGGACAGCTCGGCCAGGAGGAGCGGGTCACGCATCTCGGCGTACCGGTCCATGGCCTTCAGATAAAGCTCATGCTTGCTACCGAAGGTCGCGTAGATGCTGGCACGGCCGACGCCGAGGTGCTCGACGAGATCCGTCACTGACGTCGCTTCGTAGCCGCGCCGCCAGAACAGCTCAAGGGCCGACTGCAGCGCGGCGTCCGGATCGAATTCCTTGGTCCTGGCCACGTCGAGGACCATAGCCATATCTGGATCGGTCGGTCAATAATTGTGCACCGCGGCTGGCCCTGCGAGGGAGCGGAGCCGTGGGCGCGGCACGGTCAACTTGGGGTCTGGTCCGGGATGTCATCTGTACGCAGCGCGCGTTCAGGGTGTACCAGCGGTCTGATTGCAGGGGCGTGGGCACATCGGCCGGCGCTCACCGGGCGGCTCCCAGAAACGACCCTTCGCCCGAGCAAGATCAAATAAGGTCGGGCGAAGATCACCAAGAAGCGGATCGGCTCTCAGAACCCGTTCGCGCTCAAAAGTGGCAGGAGGGGGGTTTTGCGACTTGCGTGGTGCGAAAGTCAGGGTCCATGACGGCCCCTCAAAAACTTGCCGTCGGACCTGAGTCCGAAGCCGATCTCGTCGAATGCCGTCCGTGCCCGAAGTGCAAGGCCGCCCCCGCCTCGCCGTGCCGCTCGCGCAGCGGGGCAGTGACGAGCGCCTACCACACCGGCCGCTTCACCAAGCTGCCGAAGCCGGCGAAGGAACTGCGGGTGCCGACCCCGGCCGACCGAGGGCCGGGGCAACCCTGGCGGCCCGGCAAGTCGGTGCCCGCGGCCGTCGACCCCAGTCTGCCGAGCGCGGACATCCGCATCGGCTATGCCCGTTGCTCGCACCTCAGCGAGGAGGGGCTGAAGACCGCCCGGGAGATCAAGACGCACGCCCCGGAGCACGAGAAGACCCAGGCATACCCGGAGGCCGTCGAGACAGCACACGCCAACTTCGCCGCCCTCCAGGAGCGCGACCACAGCCCCGTGTAGTCACTCAGCGCTACGTGCCACCTGGCCGTAGCTATCCGAGAACAGGGCCGTGAGTCCCGGTTTCAGCGAAACTGAGGGTTTTCGTCGGGAACCGACGGGTGCTCAGGCCCTCTGCAGGATTTCGACCCGTGTGTTCTCGATGAACTCAAGGTGCCGTTTCATCGGTTGAGTGTGTCGATCCGTGCATCACGCTGAACCCCCTCCCAATAGTGGGCGGCGGCTGTGACGACCGCTTGAAAGTCGTGCAGCGCCATGACTGCGACGTGGGGCGTGCGCGTCCCCACGGGCGTTTCGGCGGGCTCGCCGATCACGATCGCGTTCGTGCCGTGGACATACCCGCGGACCAGGCAATGGTCGAGGGATTCGGCAGCCCCCAGCAGCGACGCATCGTTTAGGGCGGCATCGGAGCGCAACACGGACAGCGTCGCGGCCGGGTCAGCGTCGGGCTGGGCCAGACGCGGGTCCTCAAGCCTGGCCATGTTCTCCAGTGTCAGCATCATCGAGCCGAGGATGCAGGGCTCTGAATCGCCCATGATGATGGAGTCCACGATGAGTTGGAAACGGAAGAAACGCGCATCCCAGGGGTCACCTGCTGGGGTCAAGACCAGCCCGAATCGGCCGTCGTCTGTTGAGATGCGCATGCCTATGACCTCCCGTGGTGTTCCTCGGCTTCTGATGCTAGAAGCTGCCGAGCGGCGTCGCCGTAGCGGATGGCGGTCTTCTCGTCGATGCCGAAGACGAGCGCAAGGTGGTGCGGGTCGGCGCTGTGGGTGAGGGCCTCTTCGAACTGTCGGTCGACGCGGAGCCGTTCCAGAGTGGCGGTGAGGTCGCGGGTCGCCCGGGTGGTCCAGAGCTTGCCGGCCGGGCCGAGTTCGACAGCGGTCTTCTGGGTGATCAGCAGGTGGCGGTTGGCGGTGTTCGGCCGGCGGCTGCGGCGGTGGTCGAGCCAGGCCAGGACGGAACGGCGGGTGAGGGCATCCAGGCTCCGCACCTCCAGAACGACATGAAGTCTGCCGGCCAGGGGCGCACGGTCTCCATCGGGGCCCAGGAGAACTGACGGGATGTCGCTCAGATGCGCCAGGAGATCCATGAGGGATCGCAGGTGGGGGAGAACTGGAACTCCGCGAACAAGGACCTCTTCTACGGCAAGGACGGCGACCTGGCCGGTGCGGACAAGGAGTCCCAGGAGGTCAGCATGCTTGCGCTGCACCTGCTCCAGTCCGCCCTGGTCCACGTCAACACGTGCACTCTGAGGTTCGCTGTGGTCCCGTCCCGGGCAGTGCGGCCTCGCGCCGATGGCCGGCGGCTCCTTACTCTCCCCCGTCGGCGGAATGGAGTTGGAAGTCGACGACGACGCAACCGACCTGTCCGTCATCGGTGCGGCCGATCCAGACGGGGTAGGCCCCGTCGCCCTGGCCGGCGCGGAAGGCGATGAGGTTCGGCTCGGGCTCCGTGCTGGGCAGTTCCACGCTGAAATGGCTGTCGCTGCCGAGGGGTATGAAAAGGTCCTCGTCCAGCTGGTCTTCGAGCACCGTCCGCGTCGCATCCATGAAAGCCGCTGTGCCGGTATCCACGCCAACCCCGTAGAACTGGCCCTCGCCGAGCAGCCCTAGGTCCTCGTCAGGCCGGAGGGCCATTTCCCACTCGCGGGGCGGGATGTCCAGGAACGTCACCCTGGCCGCGGCGACACTGGCCCCGTGTGTCGTGCGCAATAGCGACAGCGTGACCGGAAACCCGCCCGGGGGCACAGCGACGGTTCGCGGGTCTCTGATCCAGCCGGGGTCCGAGACCGCCAGCCGCCCTGACGGTGGCGGACGGCGCGGAGCGGCCTCACGGGGCACGCCGGGTTGATTCGCCCCGAGAGGAGTGGGACTACGTGACCGGATCCGCCGTACGGGAGTGGCAGCGAGTCCGCGTCGATCCCTGGCCGGGCTCGACAGCCGCGTACACCCGGCTGCTTGCCGGCCCGACCACGGAATACGGCATCACCTGGGATCCGCGGAGCGAGGGCGACAGACCGCGATGGCGGCACAGCTCGCCCGGCTGGCGTCCGGGACCGGCATCGACACCTACCCGGAGATCGCCCGCGCACTGCGCCGGATCCGCCGGAACGAACCGGTGGACCTTTCCGCCGACGAGCCCCTCGATCTGCGGATGAGGACCCTCGCGGCGGAGGCCCGGGCGGCGCGGGGGCTGCTGGAAGCGGCCCGGCACCGACCGGACCCGGCGCCGCCCCCCCACGGCGGCCGATCTCGGCGCGTGGGCCGTGCGGGACGAGGCGCCCGGGGGGCGTTGCGCGTGTTCCTGCTCCTGCCTCTGCCGACCGCGGCGGCGGCGATCCTGAGCCGGCGCCTGTCCGTGCGCCGGCGCGACGACCTCGCGGCGGACCCGGCCGGCCCGATCCGCGCCGAGCGGAGTGCACCGGAATGGGGCCGGCTCGGATGATGAGAACGAGTGACGGGAGAGTCGTGGACCAGCACGCACACGGCCGTCTCTAGGGTGTCTATCGCGAAGGTCCCCGATCCGCCCGGAGATGCCATGACCGTACAGATGAAGTTGACCGCGGTGACACTGGACTGCCCTGATCCGCCGGCTCTTGCCGCGTTCTATCAGCAGGCCACCGGCCTCGAACCCCACCCGGAGTCCAGCGCCGACTTCGCCGGCCTCAAGCGTGAGGACGGACTGTTCATCGGCTTCCAACGGGTCGACGACTACCGGGCGCCGCGCTGGCCCGAGCAGTCCGTCCCGCAGCAGGCCCATCTCGACTTCGCGGTCGAGGACTTGGACGAGGCCGAGGCCCGGCTGGTGGAGTTGGGCGCGGTCAAGCCGGACCATCAGCCCGGGAAGGACAGGTGGCGGGTCTTCCTCGATCCGGCCGGACATCCCTTCTGCCTCGTCAAAGGCTGAGAGCCGGACGGACGACCGCCGTACGGGTCGTGAGGACCGTACGGCGGTCGAGGACCGGACCGTCAGCCGGTGAAGACGGCCTCGGCGCGGTCGCGTGCCTCGTGCAGGTCCCAGTACAGGGGAGCGATCTGTTCGGCCGTGGCGGTGGGGAAGCCCTCGGGGCCGCCCTCGCCGATCCACACGCCGATCGCGACGTGCGCGGCGTGGACGCCGCTGCCGGTCAGCTCCTTGTTGAGGTTGAGGGCCCAGTTACGCAGGGCCGCGGCGGCGGCGTTGACGTTGCCGAGCATCGGGATGGGGTCGACCGAGCCGCCCCCGGAGCTGAACAGCAGCGTCCCCGCCCCGGCCTCGCGCATCGCGGGCAGCACCGCGCGGATGGCTTCGACGGCTCCGTACAGGTAGTACTCGATCTGCGGCTGAAGGTTCTCCACCGTCACCTCGGACGGTGCGGCCTGGGTGAAGCCGGGCACGGGGGAGTGCGGGGCCGGGGAGTACTCCAGCACGTCGACGGAGCCGAACCGGGCCTTGGCGGCCCCCAGCGCGGCGGCCAGGGACGGCCGGTCCAGGACGTCGGCGGCGAAACCCTCGGCGGTGATGCCCTCGCCGCCGAGCTGCTCGGCCAGGGCGTCGAGCCTGCCCTTGTCACGGGCGATCAGCGCGACGTCGAAGCCGCGACGGCCGAAGGTACGGGCGATGGCCAGGCCCATGCCGGGGCCGGCCCCGACGATGGCGATGGTGGACACGATCAGGCTCTGCTTTCCGTGGTACGGGGGGAATGGGGCGGTCAGAAGCGAACGTGGCGGTCAGAAGCGAACGGGGCGGTGAGGAACAGGGGGACGGGACGGTCAGGAGCAGGTGACGGTGATCTTGCCGAGCGCCCCCGCGCCGAACGCGGCGAACGCGTCCGCGGCCTCTTCCAACGGGAAGACGGCGGTGACCGGCACGCGCAGCGCACCGGAGGCGGCCTTCTCGGCCAGCGCGGTCAAGGTCTGGGCGCTCGCGTCGGCCATGACACCGTGGACGATCACATCCTGTCCGGTGACGGCCTCCTGGGTCAGGCCCACCGTGGACGCTATCCGGCCGCCCGGCCTGAGCAGCCCCGCGAGCCGGACCCCGTCCCCGGCCAGGTGCACGATCGCGTCGACGCCTTCGGGGGCGAGCGCGCGGACCTGGGCGGCGAGGTCGCCGGTGAAGTCCACGACGGCGACCTCGGCATCGGTCAGGCCCGACACGAAGTCGGCCTCGGCGCCGGGGCGCGCGGTGGCGATCACGCGGGCGCCCAGGGCGGCGGCGAGCTGCACGGCGAGCGCGCCGACCCCGCCGGTGGCACCGGAGACCAGCACGGTCTCGTCCTTGGCGAGGTCCAGGGCGGACAGGCTGTCGAAGGCCGCGATCCCGGCCAGCCCCAGCGCGCCCGCGTCCTTGATGTCCAGACCCGCCGGGACGTGGGTGACGCCGTAGCCGGCGGACACGGTCACGTACTCGGCCAGCGACCCGGTGCCCAGGAACGGCTTCATGATCACGCCGAAGACCGCGTCGCCGACCGAGAAGCCCTCCACGCCCTCCCCGAGCGCCTCGACGGTGCCCGCGAAGTCCTTGCCGACCACCAGCGGGAACCGGTGCTCCATCATCCCCCGCAGATACCCGGCCGCCGTCGCGGCGTCGAAACCGTTCACCGACGACACGGCCACCTTCACCAGCAGCTCACCGGCCTCCGGGCGGGGGGAGTCGACCTCGGCCACCGCCGGGCTCGAAGGCACCTCGTTCAGTACGAGAGCACGCATGGCTGACACCCTTCGGTAAGTGGAACGGCCTTCCCGTTTCCAGTGCCGCCAGCGTAACAACACAACTGGGCCGCCTGTTCCACTTCGCTAGGGTGGGGCCATGCACAGCGACGCAGCCCCCGACGAGACCCCCGGCCGCCCGCCCGACACCGGGCTGCGCGCCGACGCCGAACGCAATCGCGACCGCATCCTGGCCGCCGCCCGCCGCCTCTTCGCCACCGAAGGGCTCAGCGTGTCCATGGCCTCCGTCGCGCGCGAAGCCGGAGTCGGCAAAGCCACGCTCTCCCGCCGCTTCGCCACCCGCGACGAGCTCGTCAACGCCGTCTTCGCCGACCGCATGGACGCCTATGCCTCGGCCGTCACCGAAGCCCTCGCCGACCCCGAGCCCTGGCGCGGCTTCACCGGCTACGTCACCGCCGTCTGTGCCATGCAGGCCGCAGACCGCGGCTTCGCCGACGTCCTGACCATGACCTTCCCCGCCGCCAAGGCCCTGGAGAAGCGCCGCGCCGAGTCGTACAACGCCTTCCTCGAACTCGTCGCCCGCGCCAAGGGCACCGGTCACCTCCGCGACGACTTCACCAGCCAGGACCTCGTCATCCTGCTCATGGCCAACGCGGGGGTCGTCAACGCCACCGGTGAGGCGGCCCCCGACACCTGGCGCCGCCTCACCGCCCACATGCTCCGTTCCTACGCCGCCCCCGGCGCCCCTCTCCCCGCTCTGCCTGACGCGCCCGCGCGCGCCGCCCTGTACCGGGCCATGGTTCGCCTCACCCGGCCCGGCCCGACCTGAACCGCCGGTCCCGGCCCGGCGTGTTCCTGGTTCGTACGGTGCGAGGTCATGCCGCGCTTCGCGCCGTATCCGTCACAAAACGCGTCACCGCCCGCGCGAAGGCCGCCGGCTCCTCCAGGTGGCCGAAGTGCCCGCTGTCCTCCAGGATCAGCAGGTCCGATCCGGGAATCAGCCGGTGCAGTTCCTCGGCCCACCGCACCCCGCAGATGACGTCGTGGCGGCCGACGACCACGAGGGCCGGCACGGTGAGCGAGCCGAGGGCCGCGCGGTCGTCGATGAGGTCCGGTACGAGATGCTCGTCCAGCCCGGAGACGTGGGACGCCCGTACGGAGGCGCGGAAGGGCGCGAACTCCTCCTCCCGGCCCCAGTAGTCGGCGAAGTACGCGGGGAGCAGCCCCTTGACGACGGAGGTCATCCGCGCGTCGTCGGAGATGGTGGGGATGGCCCGGAACGCGGCGAGGACCTCGGGGAGTCCGGGTCGGCCGGCGTTCCGCGCCGCGAACAGCTCGACCAGACGCATGGCCTCCGCGCCGTGCTCGGGACCGGTCAGCGGCGCGCTCTCGTAGAGGATCACCCCGGCGACGCGCCCGGGGTGACGCAGGGCGTGGTACTGGACGACGAAGCCGCCGTGCGAATGCCCCAGCAGGTGCACCTCGGGGACGCCGAGGTGTTCGATCAGCTCCCCGAGGAACCGGCTGTAGAGGGGCCGGGTGTAGCCGTGGGGGTGGGACGGCAGACGTCCGGAGGCGCCGCTGCCGACCGGCTCCGGATACACCATCGTCAGGTGGCGCTCCAGCGCGGGCATGCGCAGGTATTCCCAGTCGATACCCGGCCCGCCGGAGTGCGCGACGCACACGGGGCCCGTGCCGTGGACGTGATAGCGCTGTACGACACCGTCGATCTCGACAGCGTGCGATCCGGCGGCCAGAGGATCGGTCGCAGAGGTGGTCATGGGGTTCTCCGTAATCCGGCAGGTGTCGATGACACCGGCAGGACGCCGGAGGAGGGGAGAAGTTCGATTTCCGCCATGTGGCGCCCGTCACATGGCGGTGAGTGCCCGGCCCGTCACACGGGGGTGAGCGCCTGGAGAGCCGCCACGGGCCTGGGGTGCAGCAGACGCAGCCGGTACGGACGGCCGGCGCCGTCCAGGGTCATCACCCATGCCACGGAGGGCGGGCAGTGGTCGGGGTCGTCGACCGGGCTGAGGAGATCCATCTCCCAGACGGCCAGGGACCGGCCCGCCACGGTGTGCACCAGGCGCTGGCGCACACCGGCCTCCAGGTCACACTCCATGCCCCGGGTCAGGACGTTCCTGCCGCCCACCGGCTCGTTCCCCCGCAGCAGGGCGATCTCGGGCGACCAGCGCTCCGTCAGCAGCGCGCCGAAGTGTCCGCTCTCGGCAGCGGCGAGTGTCTCGCGTGCCTCGGCACGGCTGGTGCGGAGCCGCCGCGCGGTGTCGCCGTGCGGGGCGTCCGCCGTGGCGGCGAGGGCCGTCGCGAGCTTGGCCCGTCCCTGGCTGAGCCGGCTGCGGACCGTGCCGACCGGGACTCCGCAGGCCTCGGCGATCCGCTCGTAGGAGGTGACGCCGGTGCTGAAATGGCGGAGCACCAGGGGCAGGCGCAAGGCCGGGGACAGCTCCTCCATCGCCTCCCAGGTCCAGTCCCGCAGGGCGTGCCGCTCCAGCCACTGCTCCGGTCCGGGGTCCGTGGCGGGCAGGGGCAGATCGTCGATGGGCCGGTACGGTACGGCTCCGCGCACCAGGGAACGGCTGGCGTTCCGTACGATCATCCGCAGCCAGGCGCCCACGGCCGCCGGGTCGCGCACATCGCCCACGCGCCGCAGCGCGGTCACGGCCGCGTCCTGGAGCACATCGTCGACGTCGGGCCCCGGCCCCAGAATGCTCAGCGCGACCGCGCGCATCCCTGCCCGGTGCCGTTCCAGCAGCAGTCCCAGGGCGGCGACCTCCCCCGCCTGCGCGGCCCGTGTGAGCGCCGCGTCCTCAAGCAGGGCGACTTCTCCCGCGTACCGGTCCATCAGGCCCTTCTTCCCGCGCCGCCGTCGTGCGCGACCGTAATACGAGATTACTGCGCGCCCGCCGACCAGTGCCACGGCAACCCTGCCGATCGCGCGTGGAAATGGATCGCGCCAACGGCTGGGGCTGCCGAAATGGTTGGCGATGTGTGGGCGGAGGGTGTGCCGACCACCGGGCGTGACAACGCGGGAGGGGCCGACCAGCGCTGCTGGTCGGCCCCTCCCGCGTCAGGCATGCCCCCGGTTCGGAGGGGCGCCCATCAGTCCCTGAGCGTCAGTGCTTGAAGGCGTCCTTCACCTTCTCCTTCGCCTGCCGCACGTCGCCCTTCGACTCCTCGGCGCGGCCTTCGGCGGTCATCCGCTCGTTCCCGACCGTACGGCCGGCGACCTTCTTGACCTTGCCCTTGGCCTGCTCGACCTTCGCCTCGGTCTTCTCGTTGTCCTTCATCGTGCTCACGTCCTGCCCTGCTCGTCGAGTATCGCTGGACACCTTTCGCCTCACCCGTACGCCGCCGGCTAAACCTCCGAAACGACCGCACGGCTCCCCAGCCCACTCACGCGGTCGGCCCGGCTGGAACCAGGGCGCTTGGTCCGACTCGGAAGCGCGGTCAGTGATCGTTCAGCGCCTGACGCACGCAGTCCGTAGGAGATCCGGGATGATCACATCCAGTTCCGAGATCCGCTGGAGTCCGCGTTACCGAGGGGCCACGCCTCGATGTCGCGGTAGTGGATCGGCCCGCGGCTGCGGCCGGTGTTGCTGCCGACCAGGTGCAGCCGTTCGGCCGACCACCGGCGGCCGGTGAATCCGGCGAACGTTTCGGCGATCTCCCCGACCGAGGATTGATCCCCCCGACGCGCACGAGCCAACGTCAGATGGGGTCGCAGCGGCCGGTCCTCGAAGACGACACCGCAGTCCTTGACGACGGTACGCACGTCGGCGGCGAGCGCGTGCAGTTCATCGAGGTCGCCGTCGAGTCCGCTCCACAGCACCCGGTCGTCGAAGTTTCCGCTGCCGCGCAGTGCCAGGCGGGGTGGCTGGTGGTGTGCTGCGACGTCGGCGAGAGGCCCGAGCAGAAGCGGGACCGTCTCAGCCGGTAGTTCCCCAAGGAAGGCCAGGGTGATGTGCCAGTCCTCGATGCGGTTCCACCGCATGTGAGGGTGCGTGTCGTACGCGGGGCGCAGCTTCTGGCCCAGTTCCTCTTTCGCGGGGTCCGGCGGCGCGAGGGCGATGAATACACGAATGGTCGCAGGCCGAGTCGGTTCGTTCACACCGCTCTTCGTACAGCATCCGGACAGCGGACCGAGCGGGCCCAGGCGTAGGGGGAGGGCTTCGCAGGCATGATGCGGACGAAGTCACCTCCGGCGACGCCGGTTGGCACCGCCTCCCTCACCTATGCCAAGATTCGAGGGTGGAGATGACCGACGTCACGCGTGCGATCGCGGCCGCGACGTCGGTCGCCGCATCGCTCGACCTGCCGACCGACGACGCGATCGTTCTCCACAACTCGAACAAGCTGGCACTGCGGTTGACGCCATGCGGAGTCTTCGCCCGGGTCGCCCCTGTGGGACAAGAGGTTGCACAGTTCGAAGTCGAGCTCGCCGGGCGACTCGCCGAAGTCGGGTGCCCGGTGTGTCCCTTGGAACCTCGGGCGGACCCGCGTGTGTACACGCGCGATGGCTTCGCGGTGACGCTGTGGACCTACTACGAGCCCGTGACACCTCACACCTCGCCGGTCGAATACGCCAGGGCGCTGAAGCAACTGCACGTCGGCATGCGCAAGGCCGATCTGCCGAGCCCGAGGTTCACGGACCGGATCACGGAGGCGGAAGAAGTTGTCGTCGACCCGGATCGCTCGCCGGAACTCGCCGACGCAGACCGCGTTTTCCTCAGCGGCAGGCTGGCAAGCCTGCGACGAGCGATCGACGACCGCGGTGCCGTGGAGCAGCTGCTCCACGGCGAACCGCATCCAGGCAATGTGCTCAGCACGACAAACGGCCCGCTGTTCATCGATCTTGAGACGTGCTGCCGCGGACCTGTCGAGTTCGACCTCGCCCATGTTCCGGAGGCGGTCTGCGCGCACTACCCGAACGTCGACCAAGGGCTGTTGGACGAGTGCCGACAGCTCGTCCTCGCGATGGTCGCCGCGTGGCGGTGGGAGCTCGGCGACCAGTTTCCGAACGGGAGGCGGTTCGGAGAGGAACTCCTGAGCGCACTGCACGACGGTCCTCCTTGGCCGACACTCGACACGCTGAACAAGCGACTCGGCGGCCTGTAGAAATCGCCGAAGGTCACGTGAGTGCGGCAAGGAACCTGACAGCGAAGGTTGATCACGGTCGTCAGGGCGGCTGGGACTCTTCGTTCGGGCCGGAGTAGGGTGATCCGTCTTGTCCTACGAGCGGAGCGGGCCGGTTCGTGAACCTGGGTGTGATCGGACAGGCGGTCGGGTTGTTCGCCGTCACCAACATCGACGACATCCTGATCTTGGCATTGCTCTTCGCGCGGGGCGCCGGACACCGCGGCTCGACCCGCGGGATCGTGCTCGGCCAATACCTCGGTTTCACCGCGATCCTGGCCGTGGCCGTGGCCGCCGCGTTCGGTTCCTCGTTCCTGCCCGAGTCGGCCGTCCCCTACCTCGGCCTGCTGCCGCTGACCCTGGGCCTCAAGACCGCCTGGCAGGAGTGGAAGGCGCGCGACGCCGGGGAGGACGGCGAAGCCGAAGCCGAAGAGGGCGGCCTCGGTCCGCTGACGGTCGCTGCGGTGACCTTCGCCAACGGCGGCGACAACATCGGCGTCTACGTCCCCGTGTTCGCCACCGCGGGTGTCGGCGGGACGAGCGTCTACGCCGTGGTCTTCCTCGTCCTGGTCGCCGTCTGGTGCTTCGCGGGCAAGTTCTTCGCCACCCGCCCGGTCATCGCCAAGGCACTCGCGCGCTGGGGCCACATCCTGCTGCCCGTGGTCCTGATCGCCCTCGGCCTGCTCATCCTCGCCGAAGGCGGAGCCTTCGGGCTCTGAGCCGGCCCCGGCTTCAACATGGTGGGGCCGGACGCCCCGGGAGAGTTCCGCACTCCAGGAACCGAGGGTGTCGCCGAGCGAGCCCTTCGTACCGTCCGAGTGGGCCGCGTGCCGCGCACCAAAATCCGCCACGCCCCAGCCGCTCGACGAGACACACCAACGCCCCTGCGGGCGCTCCACCAAGTCCGGCAATCCGTGCCGCGTGCAGTTCTCCGGCCCCGGCTTCGCCTGTGAGATACACACCACCGACCATGAGAACGCCCTCGTGGACGCCTACCTCCAGGGACTCGAAACCGGCCGGACACGCGCGAAGCAGTGGGAAAACAACAGGCCGCGGCCGCGTGCATCGAACGCCGTGAACAACAGGTCCGTACCTTCCGGGAAAGCTCGACGCCAACACCCGCCGTCACGAGGACGACGGCTGCCAAGCCGTCACAGTCGCCGGCTACGGATACCGCTGGAGCGGCCCCGGCAAGCCAGAGGTCGAAGACCGGGTACTCCTGCCCGAGAACTACGTCAGCGCCCTGCGCCACGGCCCCGGCCCCTTCCCCGGAACGGTGACCGAACTGGGCACCACCTACACCGGGCCCTCAGTACGATCGTCACCCGGGCCCCTCCACCCCGCCACGGACCGCCTGAATGCTCAACCGCCTGGAGTGCTGGAACATGGCGTGGCGCGTGGCGACGAGCGGGTACTCGATCTGGGTTGCGGCGGCGGGGAACAGCTTCTGCGTGCTCTGACCGCGGACCCGCAACTGCACGCCGAGGGCGTCGACATCAGCGTCGGGGCCACGCATGCCTTCGGCGGCCTGTTGCCCACCCTCGCGGCGGCACGTGAGCATCTGGCTCCGGGCGAAAGTCTGCTGATCGGTGAGGGCTTCTGGGAACGTGAACCGTCACAGGACGCCATCGAGATGCTCGGGGACTTCACCGACCTGGCGGCCACCCTGGACCGCGTCGTCGCCGACGGGTGGACTGCCGTCCACGGGTATGTCAGCACGCGCCGTGAACTGGACGACTACGAGTGGGCCTGCTGGAGGTCGCTGGCCTCATGGGGCCCTGGACCACCCGGCCGACCCGGACAGCTCTCAGGCACTTGAGACAGCCACGACCCGCCGCACCGAACGGATGCGCGTCTACCGGGACACGTGGGGCTTCGTCAGCCTGGTCCTGCGTCAGACATCCGACTGACCTGGACAAGCCCCGGTCGCCCCCGCCTCCTCGGTGGAACCAGTCTTCTGCGGGGAAGTCGAGGAACGCAGCTGTTCTTCCTGATTGTCAGTGGGCCGCTTGACGACCTTGGAGTACTTCGCACCGTACGGCTGGGCGAACGCGGCCGTTGCCGTGGCGGCGTGCTCCTTGTCCTCGACGTCGTAGATCTCCTGGAGCGCGCGCTTGGCCGCAGGCCGGGCCGACGTCGGCAGCGGGTCGAGGACTTCGGCGGTTTTGTGCGTTGCTCGCCGGGTGCGCGCGGATTTGGGTGCGTCCGATGTGCCTTCGACGGGCGCCGGTCCGACCGCGCGTGGGCACCGGCTCCGTCCCACGCGGTGACGCCCCGCGTGACGGCTTCCGCGATGACTGGCGAACTCGCCGATGCCGAGGGGCCGTTCGCCCGGCAACAGTGGCCACCGTCAGTCCGTACGGCGGCGTCCACCCGGTCCGTCCGAGTTTCCGGAGTGGTCCCGCCTCGACCGAGAGGCCCCCCAGTGCACCCGCTCTCCGACGCCCGTACCCCCGTTCGTCCCCGCCTCCGTCTCCGTCGTCGCGCCCGGTCCGGCCCGCGCGCCCTGTGGGCCGGTGGGATCACCGCCGCCGCGCTGATCGCCGCATTGGTTCCCGGTACCGCCGGGGCCCAGGCCGCCGCCAACCCGTACGAGCGTGGTCCCGCGCCCTCCGTGTCCAGCATCGAGGCGGCCCGTGGTTCCTACGCCGTCTCGCAGACCTCCGTCTCCTCGGTGAGCGTGACCGGCTTCGGCGGCGGAACCGTCTACTACCCCACCAGCACCGCGGACGGCACCTTCGGAGCCGTCGTGATCTCGCCCGGCTTCACCGCCACCCAGTCGAGCATCTCGTGGCTCGGTCCCCGCCTCGCCTCCCAGGGTTTTGTCGTCTTCACGATCGACACCAACACCACCCTCGACCAGCCGGACAGCCGGGGACGCCAACTGCTCGCCGCGCTCGACTATCTGACGGAGCGTTCGTCGGTACGCACCCGCATCGACTCCGCGCGTCTGGGAGTCATGGGCCACTCGATGGGCGGCGGCGGCACCCTGGAGGCCGCGAAGAGCCGGCCGTCGCTCCAGGCGGCCATCCCGCTGACCGGGTGGAACACCGACAAGTCCTGGCCCGAGGTCCGTACGCCCACCCTCATCATCGGGGCGGACGGGGACACGGTCGCGCCCGTGGCCTCGCACTCGGAACCGTTCTACACCTCGCTGCCCAGCTCGCTGGACAAGGCGTATCTGGAGCTCAACGGCGCCACGCACTTCACGCCGAACTCCTCCGACACCACGATCGCGAAGTACAGCATTTCGTGGCTGAAGCGGTTCATCGACGACGACACCCGGTACGAGCAGTTCCTCTGCCCGCTGCCGAGGCCGAGCCTGACCATCGAGGAGTACCGGGGCAACTGCCCGCACGCCTGACCCACCGTCCGGACCACTGACCCACCATCCGTTCCCCTGACCCACCGTCCGTTGGGCTGTGCCGGCGCACAGCGGGGCGCCGGCCCGGCTGGGTCGGCGCCCAAGACCCGCGCCACGGGCCTCACGCCCGTGGACGCGGGCCTTCCGGCGTCCGTTACGCGCAAGTAACGTCACGGAGATGAACTCATCGACAACCGTGCGTAGTTCACGTCCGCTGTACGGCCGAAGCGGTGAACTCGCCATCCTGGGCACGCTGCTGGACCGCCTGAGGGCAGGTCACGGTGGCACGCTCGTACTGACCGCGCCACCGGGCCTGGGCCGTACCGCACTCCTGGACCACACCGCCGCCTTACACACTGACGGTACGGTCCTGCGCGCCGAGGCCGCGGCGGCCGAACGGCTCCTGCCCTACAGCGGGTTGCACGCGCTCCTGTGCTCAGCGCCGCACGCGCCCCTACGGGCGCCCGTGCCGCCCCTCCTCCCGCTCGGCGCCGGAGTACGGATGGGGCCCGCCGGGACCGCCCTGCTCAACCGTCTGACGGATCTCGGTGCCCGTGAACCGCTCCTGGTCCAGGTGGACGACGCCCACGCCTGGGATCCCGCGTCCCGTGCGGCGCTCGCTTTCGCGGCCCGCCGGCTGCCGGCTCGTGGCCGGGTCGCGGTCCTGCTCGCGGTGGCGGACCACGGGCCGGGCGCGGACGCCTTCGCCGGACTGCCCGCGCTGCGCCTCGGCCCCCTGGACGATGAAGCGGCCGACGCGCTGCTCGATGACCTGACGGATCGTCAATTGGGCCCGGCGGTACGGGAGGAGCTGCGCCGCGAGGGCGCGGGCAACCCCCGGCTGCTCACCGCCCTGGCCGGACATCTGAGCACCGCGCAACTCTCCGGCCAACAGCCGTTGCCGCAGCCGCTGCCCGGCGGTGAGGAGCTGCTGGACGCCTACGCGACCTGTCTCGACACGCTGCCCGCCGACACCCGGGCCCTGCTGCTCTTCGCCGCCGCGGCGGCCGAGCACGAACCGGACGGGGCGGGAGCGGACGCCGCACTGCTGCTGAGAGCCGGAAGGTCGGCCGGGATCCACCCCGGCCGGCTGGCGCCCGCCGAACAAGCGGGAGTGGTACGCAGCGGAGGCGGCCGGGTCCGCTTCATCCACCCCCTGCTGCGTACGGCGGTCCTGCGCACGGCGCCCCCGGCCCGGCGCCGCGCCGTGCACCGCACCCTGTCCGCCGTCCTGGACGGCCCTCACCAGGCACTGCCGCGCCTGGTCCAGGCGGCTTGCGCGGCGCCGGGGCCCGACGCGGCACTGGCGCACGCGCTGACCCGTGCCGCCGTGCCGCCGCGCCCGTACGCCGACCGGGCCGCGGCGCTGGTCCGCGCGGCCGGGCTCACGGCGGACGAGGTCCTGCGCGGCGCGCGCCTGGCCGCGGCCGCCGAGCAGGCGTGGCTGGCCGGGCGGCCCGGCGAGGCCCGCCTGCTGCTGGCGCGGGTACGGACCGTACCGCCGCCGGGCCGCGCGCACTACGTGCACGGGCTGCTCGCCCTGTGCGACGGTCCTGCGGCCGACGCCAGGGAAACCCTGCTGATGGCGGCGGACCTGCTCCGCGCGCACGACACGGAACGGACCGTGAGCGCGCTGCTGGGCGCGGCGGAGGCGGCCTGGGCGATGGGCGACGCGTCGGCCTGCCGCGAGGCGCTGGACCGTATATGTCCTGAACCGGCCGACCCGGTGCTGGAGTTGTACCGCGCGGGCATGTCGGCGGTCCTGGCCGGGCGTACGGGTGAGGGACACGCGCTGCTACGGGGGTACTTGGGGGCGATGGGTGACCGGGGGTCCCACGAAGCCGCCGACCCCGGTGGCATTCCGGGGTCGGCGGCCGGCGCGGGGTCGCGTGCCGAGGGCGTCCCGCAGACCGGTCCGCCTACCGACCCGTGGATCGGCGAGAAGATCAGCTCACGGATCCGTGCGAGAGGAGACGAGGGCATCGGCGCAAGCATCAACGCCGAGACACGGCCGGGCACGCGACAACACGTCCGCCCAGGTGAGCCCGTAAGGCCTGGCAGTCCAGGCAAGCCCGCTGAGCCTGCGGTGCCCGGTGAGCCCGGAGATCCCGCGGCGCTGTTGAGAGCCGGGGTGGCCGCCTTGGTGCTGGGCGAGGTGGACACCGCCTGCCGGGTGGGGGCGAGGGCTTTGGCGGTGGTGCGTGGTGGGGGGGTTGGGGTGTGGTTGGTGCGGGCGTTGGTGTGTGTTGTTTTTGGTGAGTTGCGTGTGGGGCGTTTTGGGCGGGCGCGGGTGCTTGCTGGGGAGGGTGTGGTGGTGGCGGGGCGGTTGGGGCTGGGTAATGCGGTGGTGTGTTTGCAGGCTGTGCTGGCTTTGGTGGCTTCTGTTGAGGGTGGGGCTGGTTTGTGTGTGAGGTATGCGCGTGTGGCGTTGGCGGAGGCGGGGTCTCGTGGGCTTGTCCTGGCGGCTTCGTTGGCGGGGTGGGCTGTGGGTCGTGGGGAGTTGGCGGTGGGTCGGTGTGGTGAGGCGGCGGCGCGTTTGGGGCCGTTGGTGGGGCGGGGTGCGGGGGGTGGTCATTTCGCGGTTCGGATGTTGGTTGTGCCGTGTTATGTGGAGGCGATGGTGTTGGGGGGGCGGGGTGTTGAGCCGGGGGTTGGTGTGGTGGTGGAGGAGTTTGGTGTTTGGGTGGGTGGTTGTGGGGATGTGGTGGTGTCGGCTCAGTTGGCGCGTTGTCGGGCTTTGTTGGCTTCTGGGGGTGAGGCGGGGTGGTGGTTTGAGGAGGCGTTGCGTCGGCATGGGTGTGTGTCTGGTGATTTTGAGCGTGGTCGTACGTTGCTTCTTTATGGGCATTGGTTGCGGCGTCGTCGCAGGACTCGTGAGGCGAGGGGGCCGTTGCGGGATGCTCTTGTTGCTTTTGAGTGGTGTGGTGCGGATTTGTGGTTGGGGCGGGTGCGTGGTGAGTTGCGTGCTGCGGGTGAGGCGGTGTCCGATCCGGCGGGGGAGCGGTTTCGTGGGGTGGGTGTGTTGCGTGTGTTGACGCCTCAGCAGCAGCGGATTGCGCGTTGTGTGGCGGAGGGTGCCACTAATCGTGAGGTGGCGTTGCGCTTGTCGTTGAGTCCCCGTACGGTGGATCACCATCTGCGTAATGTGTTCGCTACCCTGGGCATCCGTTCCCGCATCGAACTCGTCCGGTGGCTCGACCAGGCCTAGGCCGTGTCGTTCGGATCATCTGATCGTTGGTCTGGGTGTGCCGTTAACTGATGCGCAGTGGGCGCGGATCGAGCCGTTGTTGCCGGACCGGACTCCCAGGCGGGGTGGGCGGTGGCGGGATCACCGTGAGGTGATCGATGCGATCGCGTGGAAGTTCCAGACCGGGTCGCAGTGGGTTCATCTGCCGGAGATATACGGGAACTGGCGGGGGGTCTACAACCGGTTGCGGATGTGGGCCGTCGACGGGACCTGGGAGCGGGTCTTCGCCGCGCTGATGGCGCGGGCCGACGCCGATGAGGACCTGAACTGGGCAGTCTCGGTGGACTCCACCATCGTGCGCGCGCACCAGCACGCGGCCGGGGCCCGCAAAAAAGGGTCCCGGCCGGCGAGCCGCACGACCATGCCATCGGCTGCTCCCGCGGCGGACTGACCACGAAGATCCACCTGGCGTCCGACGACCGGTGTCGGCCCCTGGCGTTCGTCCTGACCGCCGGGCAGGCCGGCGACGCACCCGCGTTTCCCGAGGTCATGGCCCGCCTGCGCGTCCCCCGCCCTCGCGGGCGGCCCCGCACCAGACCGGACGTGATCCTGGCCGACAAGGCGTACTCCTCCTGCGCTATCCGGGAACACCTGCGCAGACGCGGCATCCGGGCGGTCATCCCCGTCCCGGCCGACCAGCGCGGCCACCGACTCCGTCGCGGCAGTCGCGGCGGCAGACCACCCGCTTTCGACCGTGAGGCGTACAAGCAGCGCAACACTGTCGAGCGGTGCATCAACCGCTTGAAGCAGTGGCGCGGCCCGGCCACCCGCTACGACAAGACCACGACCATCTACCTCGCCGGACTCCACCTCGCAGGCATCTTCATCTGGTCCGCCCGATGATCCAAACGAAACGCCCTAGTCTTCTGAGTCAGGAATTCTGTTCAGATGTTTAGGCTTGGCCTGTACTGGACGGCCGAAGGCCGAGTTGGTTCTGTCGGACGAGGAGCGGGCTGCGCTCGAGGGGTGGGTGCGGAGCCGTTCCACGCCGCAGGCGTGGGCCTTGCGCTGTCGGATCATCCTGGCCTGCGCGGAGGGCGCCTCCAACAAGGACGTCGCTGCCCGGCTCGGCGCGACGCCGCATGCGGTGGGCCGCTGGCGGGCGAGGTTCGTCGAGTATCGGATCGCCGGCCTGGGCGACATGCCCCGCTCGGGCGGTCCCCGGACGGTGAGCGACGAGCAGGTGGCCGCGCTGGTCACCAGGACGCTGGAGTCGGCTCCGAAGAACGCGACGCACTGGTCGACGCGGTCGATGGCGAGGCGGACGGGCCTGTCGCAGTCGACGGTGTCGCGGGTCTGGCGGGCGTTCGGTCTGCAGCCGCACCGGTCGCACACGTTCAAGCTGTCGACAGACCCGTACTTCGTCGACAAGGTCCACGATGTCGTCGGCCTCTATCTGGACCCGCCCGAGCGGGCTCTGGTCTTCTGCGTGGACGAGAAGTCGCAGATCCAGGCCCTCGATCGCTCGCAGCCGGTGCTGCCGATGATGCCCGGAGTGCCGCAACGCGTCACGCACGACTATGTCCGCGCCGGCACCACCACCCTGTTCGCCGCCCTGGAGGTCGCCACAGGCAAGGTCATCGGTTCCCTGCATCGCCGCCACCGCGCCGAGGAGTTCAAGAAGTTCCTCGTCAAACTCGACCGGGAAGTGCCCGACGGCCTCGACATCCACCTCGTGCTGGACAACTACGCCACCCACAAGACCCCGGCCATCAAGACATGGCTACTGGCCCACCCGCGGTTCCATCTGCACTTCACGCCGACTGGATCGTCCTGGCTCAATCTCGTGGAGCGATGGTTCGCCGAGCTGACGAACAAACAGATACGGCGAGGCGTCCACAAGACCGTCCAGGCCCTGGAGAAGGACATCCGGACCTGGATCACAGCCTGGAACACCGACCCCAGGCCCTACATCTGGACCAAGACCGCGGACGAGATCCTCGAACGCCTCGCCTCATATCTGAACAGAATTCCTGACTCAGAAGACTAGGGGGTGTCTGGTTTGCGGTGTCTGGTGCGCGCGTTCGTGGTGTTGTCGGACCGGGCGGGTGCGTCCGGTATGGGGTGGGTGCTCCGTCTTGGGGTCGCGGGCACCGGGCGCGGCGGGCCAGGCCCTGCGGGCGGACGGCCCTACTTCGCGGACACGCTCTGGGCTGTGGGGCATCCTCTGTGGTGCTGGAAGCGGGTGGGGTTTTCGGGTGTGTTGTCCGGGTGTGGGGTGAGGTCGTTCGTCGGTGAGGGAAGTTGGTGTGCTGCGTTCGGGCCCGGTGAACGCTTTTCCGTCCTTGCCTGTCTGGCGGGTATGGGCCGTATGCGTGGCGTGGGCGCCCGGGCGGTGTCCGGCCGGGCGCGTCGTCTCCTGGACCGCGTGGTGTTCGTGGCGCTGTGCGTTTGGTGGCCGGCCGGGGTGCGGGCGGGGCGGCGGCTGGGTGTTCTTGTGGGTGTGGGTGTGGGTTTAGGTGGGTGGTGTGTGTTGGGTGTTGGTGGGGTTGGGGGGTGGGGGGTAGTGGCCTTGGTCGATGAAGAATTGGATGTAGGTGGTGAGGAGTTGGGGGGTGATGGGGGGGCAGTGGATGTTGGTTCCGGTGAGTGCCCGGGTTGTTTCTGTGGTGTCGATGGGGGGGTAGAAGGCGTCGGTGTGGTTGGTCATCATGTCGAAGGCGTGGAGGAGGGGTTGGAGGGCGTTGTCGGGGTTGTTCTGGATGGTTTGGGTGAATTGGTGGCGGGTGGTGTTGTGGAGTGGGTAGCCGAGGGTGCGGAGGTGTTCGATGCAGTCGGTGAGGGTGAGGGGGTGGGGGTTGTGGAGGTGGTAGGTGTGGCCGGTGGTGTGGGGGTTGTCGGCGAGGGCGAGGATGGCGGCGCTGACGTAGTCGGCGGGGAGGAGGTGGAAGCGGCTTTGGGTGTGGGTGGGGGCGGTTTGTGTCTGGAGGATGCCTTTGAGGGTGAGCCAGACGAAGTCGCGGGTTTGGCAGGCGCCGTTTTTCTGGTCGCCGGAGATGACGTCGACGCGGTAGGTGGTGACGGGGATGCCGCGGGTGCGGGCGATGTCGAGGATTTGTTCGGCGACCCATTTGGTTTTGAGGTAGCCGCTGGGGAGGTGTTGGGGGGGTCCGGTGGGGTCGGTTGGTTTGAGGGGGGTGCCGGGTGTGCGGGGGCCGTTGAAGACGCCGACGGTGGAGACGTGGTGGACGGGGATGGTGTGGTGGCGGGTGGCGAGGCGGAGGATTTCTTGTGTGCCGCCGACGTTGGCGGGTTTGAGGGTGGTGTAGGGGTGGAGCCAGTGGACGGTGGCTCCGGCGTGGTGGATGACGTCGAGGGTGCGGGCGAGGGTGTTGAAGGTGTTTTCGGTGAGTCCGAGGAGGGGTTGGGCGAGGTCGCCGGGGTGGACGGTGAGGCGCTGGGGGTCGATGTCGTCCCAGACCCGGTACCACTTCAGGCTGGTGGTGAGGCGTTGGAGGGCGGTGGTGGTGTCGGTGCCGCGGACGAGGCAGTGGATGTGGGCGGTGGTGGTGCGCATGAGGTCGCGCAGGAGGAATGTGCCGAGGAAGCCGGTGGCGCCGGTGAGGAGTATGTGGCGTGGTGGGGTGGTGCGGGGGGTGTGGGGGGTGGTGGGGCGGATGTCGTCGTCGAGGTGGATGTCGGCGGTGTAGTCGGTGGTGTCGGGGGTGTTGGTGGTGTCGGCGGGTTGGGTGCTGGTGGTGTGGGGGGTGAGGCGGGTGAGGAGGTGGGTGGCGAGGGCGTGGGGGTGGGGGTGGTCGAAGACGAGGGTGGCGGGGAGTTTGAGGTGGGTGCGGGTGGTGAGGCGGTTGCGTAGTTCGACGGAGGTCAGGGAGTCGAGGCCGAGTTGCTGGAAGGGGCGGTGGGGGTCGATGTGCTGGGGGGTGGTGTGTCCGAGTGTTCCGGCGATTTCTTCGAGGATGGTGCGGGTGACCGCTTCGTGGCGTTGTTCGCCGGTGAGGTGGGTGAGTTGTTCGGTGAGCGGGGGGGTGTGGGGGGTGTCGCTGTGGACGTGTGGGCGTGGGGGGCGGTGGGCGAGGGTGGTGAGGACGGTGGGGATGTGGGGTTGTGCGCTCAGGGCGGTCAGGTCGAGGGGGGTGGCCACGGTGTCGGGGCGGCCGGTGCGCAGGGCGAGGTCGAGGAGGGTGGGGCCCTGGGTGGTGGGGACGGGGAGCAGGCCGGTGCGGGCGATGCGTTTGAGGTCGGTTTCGCTGAGGTTGCCGGTGAGTCCGGTGCTTTGGGCCCATAGGCCCCAGGCGATGGAGGTGGCGGGCAGGCCGGTGGCGGCGCGGTGGTGGGCCAGGGCGTCGAGGGAGGCGTTGGCGGCGGCGTAGTTGGCCTGGCCGGGGCCGCCGATGAGGGCGGCGACGGAGGAGAACAGGACGAAGGCGGTGAGGGGGAGGTGGCGGGTGAGGTCGTGCAGGTGCCAGGCGGCGTCTGCTTTGGGGGTGAGGACCGCGGCCAGGCGTTGGGGGGTCATCGCGGGGATGAGCCCGTCGTCCAGGATGCCGGCGGTGTGGATGACGCCGGTCAGGGGCCGGTTTGCGGGGATCGCGTCGATGAGGGCGGCGAGCTGGTCGCGGTCGCCGGCGTCGCAGGCTTTGATCGTGACGCTCGCGCCGAGGCGGTTGAGTTCCTGTGCGAGTTCCTGGGCTCCGTGTGCCCGGGGGCCCTGGCGGCCGGCGAGCAGGAGGTGGCGTACGCCGTGTGAGGTGGCGAGGTGGCGGGCGAAGAGGGAGCCCAGGGTTCCGGTGCCGCCGGTGATCAGGACGGTTCCCCCGGGGGTGAAGGCGGGTGTGGTGGGGGGCTGGGGGCGGGTGGCCCGGGTCAGGCGGGGCACGGTCATGGTGCCCTGGCGGATCGCGGCCTGGGGTTCGCCGGAGGCGGCGGCCGCGGCGATGAGGGCGGGGTCGGTGCCGGGTTCGGCGTCGATGAGGATGATACGGCCGGGTGCTTCGGACTGGGCGGAGCGCAGGAGGCCCCAGGCCGCGGCGGCGCCCGGATCGGTGATCGGCTCCCCGGGGGTGGTGCTGACGGCCCCGCGGGTCAGGACGGTCAGGGTGTGGGTGCTGTCCTCGTCGGCGAGGTGGCGCTGGGCCAGCTGGAGTGCGCGCAGGGTCGTCTCGTGCAGCGAGGCCAGGGGATCGGCCGGGTCGGCGGAGCGCAGGCGCTCGATCACGTTGCCGGCCGGCATGCCACCGGCCGGCATGCCACCGGCCGGTACGCCACCTGCCGGTATGCCGTCGGCCGGTACGCCACCTGCCGGTGCGCCGGCGGCCGGCGTGTGGGTGGCCGGTATGCCGTCGGCCGGTGTTCCGCCGGCCGGTATGCCGTCGGCGGGTGTTCCGTCGGCGGGTGTGTGGGGGGCGGGTGTTCCGGTGGTGGGGGTGAGGTGGTGGGGTGTCCAGTCGAGGTGGAAGAGCGCTTCGTGGTCGCGGGCGGCCGCGGCCGCGAGTGCGGTCAGGTCCAGGGGCTCCACGGTGACGGCCGTGATGTCCGCGACGGGCTGTCCCGCGGGGGTGGCCAGCCGTACGCTCGCGGTGCCTTCGCCGCCGCGGGCCAGGTGTACGCGCAGGGTGGTCGCTCCGGCGGCGTGGAGCCGCACGTTGTGCCAGGCGGTGACAATGCCCGCCCCCGCCCCCGCCCCCGCCTCGGTCTCGGCTCCGGCTCCGGTCTCGGCTCCGGCCTCGGCCTCGGCGTCGGCTCCGGCCTCGGCCTCGGCGTCGGCTCCGGCCTCGGCCTCGGCGTCGGCTCCGGCCCCGGTCTCGGCTCCGGCCCCGGTCTCGGCTCCGGCCCCGGTCTCGGCTCCGGCCCCGGTCTCGGCTCCGGCCCCGGTCTCGGCTCCGGCCCCGGTCTCGGCTCCGGCCCCGGCCTCGGTCCCGGCCCCGGCCCCGGCCCCGGCCCCGGCCTCGGCCTCGGCCCCGGTCTCGGCTCCGGCTCCGGCCTCGGTTCCGGCTTCCCCGGCCCCGGCGTCGGTCTCGGCCTCGGTTTCCCTGTTCCCTGTGTCGGTTCGGGTTTCCCCGGCTCCGGTTTCCCCGGTCTCGGCTTTTGGTTGGGTGCTGGTTTTTGTTGGGGTGGGGGTGAGGAGGGGGAGCAGGGCGGCGTCGAGGAGGAGGGGGTGTAGTGCGTAGGGGTTTGTTTCTGTGGGTGTGCCGGGTGGCAGTTCTACTTCGGCGTACAGGTCGTGTCCGTGTTGCCAGAGGCGGGTCAGGGCCCGGGTCTGTGGGTCGTGTGTGATTCCGTTTTTGGTGGATTGTTCGTAGAGGGTGTGGGGGTCGAGGGGGGTGGCGCCGGCGGGTGGCCATGGGCCGGGGTGGGGTGAGGGGGTGTTGGGTGTGGTGGCCGGGGTGGGGTGGGGTGTGGTGCTGAGCAGGCCGTGGGCGTGGGGGGTCCAGGGGGTTTGGGTGTGGTCGGGGCGGGTGTGGAAGGTGAGGGTGCGTTGTCCGTTGGTGTCGGGGGCGCCGAGGCGGATCTGGAGGTGGATGGCTCCTTCGGCGGGCAGGGTGATGGGTTGGGTGATGTGGAGTTCGTCCAGGGTGGTGCAGTGTGCTTCGTCGCCGGCGCGTATGGCGAGTTCTACGAGGGCGGATTCGGGCAGGACGGGGATTCCGCCGCGGGTGTGGCCGGCCGGCCAGGGGGTTGTGGTGCGGGTCAGGCGGCTGGTGAACACGGTTTCCTGGGTGCCGCTGAGGGGGAGTGCGGCACCGAGCAGGGGGTGTGCGGCGGGGAGGAGTCCGAGTCCGTTGGCGTCGGCGGGTGTGGTGGCGGGGTCGATCCAGTACCGCTCGTGCTGGAAGGCGTAGGTGGGCAGGGGGATGTGCCGGGCGCCGGTGCCGGCGAAGTAGGCCTTCCAGTTGGGTCCTGCTCCGGTGTGGTGGAGCCGGCCGAGGGCGGTGGCCAGTGTCCGGGCCTCGGGCCGGCCGTGGTGGAGCAGGGCGGTGGTGGTGAGGGTGTCGGGGGTCCCGTGGAACGCGTTTTGTGCGAGGGCGGTGAGTACGCTGTCGGGTCCCAGTTCGACCAGGGTGGTGACGCCGCGTTCTTTGAGGGTGTGGAGTGCGTCGTTGTAGCGGACGGTGTGGCGGACCTGGTTGGCCCAGTAGTCGGGGGTGCGCAGGTCCTCTCCCTCGGCGGGGCGGCCGGTGAGGGTGGAGACGACGGGGATGGCCGGGGGGTGGTAGGTGAGTTGTTTGGCGGTGGTACGGAAGTCGTCGAGCATGCCGTCCATATGAGGGGAGTGGAAGGCGTGCGACACCGTGAGCCGCCGCGTCCGGTATCCCTGTTCGGCCAGCCGGGCGGCCACCTCCTCGGCTGCTTGTGTGTCGCCGGAGATGACGACGGAGGCGGGCCCGTTGACAGCCGCGACACCGATCTCGCTCTCGCGTCCCGTGAGGAGGGGGCGGACCTGGTCCTCGGGCGCCTGGACGGCGATCATGGCCCCGTTGGGGGGCATGGCCTGCATGAGGCGGGCCCGTGCGGTGACGAGGCGGGCGGCGTCGGCCAGGGTCAGGACACCTGCCAGATGAGCCGCGGTCACTTCACCGATGGAGTGCCCGGCGAGGTAGTCGGGGACGATGCCCCAGCTTTCCACCAGCCGGTAGAGGGCGGCTTCGAGGGCGAAGAGGGCCGGCTGGGTGTGGGCGGTGTCGTCGAGGCCTTCACCGGTGGTGATGATCTCCCGCAGGGGGCGTGGGAGGTGGGGGTCGAAGTGGGCGCAAATAGTATCGAAGGCTTCGGCGTAGGCGGGGTAGGCGGCGTAGAGTTCCATGCCCATGCCGGTGTGCTGGGCGCCTTGCCCGGTGAACAGGAACGCGATCCGTCCCACCGCCGGCCGCCCGCCCCCCGCCGGCACCCCTTCCGCGAGCGCCCGTAGTTCCGCGAGGAGTTCGTCGCGGGTGCTGCCGGTTATGACGGCGCCGTGGTCGAGGGTGGTGCGGGTGGTGGCCAGCGAGTACCCGATGTCCCCCACGCGCAGCGAGGCATCGGCCTCGACATGCGCCAACAGCCGTTGTGCCTGCCCGGCAAGCGCCTCCGGGGTCTTGCCGGAGAGGATCCAGGGCACCACCCCCGCCGGACGCACCACCCCGGCGCCCGGCTCCCGCGACAGGACCGACAGGGCTTGCGGGGCCGCCACTTGCGGGGCCGACAGGGCCTGCGGGGCTTGCGGGGCCTGTGGGGTTGGTGGGGCTTCCTCCAGGATCACGTGCGCGTTGGTGCCGCTGACTCCGAACGCGGAGACGGCGGCGCGCCGGGGTTGGCCGCCGCGGGTGGGCCAGGGGCGTTTTTCCCTGAGTAGTTCCACGGCGCCCAGGGACCAGTTGACCATGGGGGTGGGTTCGTCGATGTGGAGGGTGGGGGGCAGGACGCGGTGGCGCAGGGCCTGGACCATTTTGATGACGCCGCCGACGCCGGCCGCCGCGACGGTGTGGCCGATGTTGGATTTCAGTGAGCCGAGCAGGAGGGGTTGTCCGGTGGGGCGGTTCTGGCCGTAGGTGGCGAGGAGGGCTTGTGCTTCGATGGGGTCGCCGAGGCGGGTGCCGGTGCCGTGGGCTTCGACGGCGTCCACATCGGTGGGGGTGAGGCGGGCGTTGGCGAGGGCTTGGCGGATGACGCGTTCTTGTGAGGGGCCGTTGGGGGCGGTGAGGCCGTTGCTGGCGCCGTCCTGGTTGACGGCGCTGCCCCGCAGCACGGCGAGCACCCGGTGGCCGTTCTTCTGGGCGTCGGAGAGGCGTTCGATGACCAGGATGCCGGCGCCTTCGGACCATGAGGTGCCGTCGGCCGCGGCGGCGAAGGATTTGATGCGTCCGTCGGGGGCCAGGCCTTTTTGCCGGGAGAAGTCGACGAAGCCGCCGGGGGTGGCGGTGATGGTGGCGCCGCCGGCCAGTGCGAGTGTGGATTCCCCGCTGCGTAGTGACTGTGCGGCGAGATGCAGGGCGACCAGGGACGAGGAGCAGGCGGTGTCGATGGAGACGGCCGGGCCTTCGAGGCCCAGGGTGTAGGCGATACGGCCGGAGGCGACGCTGCTGAGGCGGCCGGTCATGAGGTGGCCTTCGAGTTCCTGGGGTCCTTCGAGGCCGAGGTAGCTCTGTTCCACCAGGCCCGCGAACACGCCGGTGCTGGAGCCTTTGAGTGAGGCCGGGTCGATCCCGGCGTCCTCCAGTGCCTCCCACGCGGTTTCCAGGAGCACGCGCTGCTGGGGGTCCATCGCCCTGGCCTCGCGGGGGGACACGCCGAAGAAGCCGGCGTCGAAGAGGGCGGCCCCGTCGAGGAATCCGCCTTCCCTGGTGTAGGAGGTGCCGGGGGTGTCGGCGTCGGGGGAGTAGAGCTGTTCGAGGTCCCAGCCCCGGTCGGTGGGGAAGCCGCCGATGGCGTCGGTGCCTTCGGCGACCAGGTCCCACAGGCCGTCGGGTGAGGTGACGCCGCCGGGGAACCGGCAGGCCATCCCGACGATGGCGACCGGTTCCTCACCGGCGTTCTCCAGCTCGGTGATGCGCTCACGGGCCTTTTGCAGATCCGCGGTGACCCACTTCAGGTAGTCGACCAGCTTCTGCTCTTTGGACGGGTCAGCGGACATGCGGGATCAGTCTCTCCTCGTCGGTGCCGGTGGGCCGGTAGGCCGGCGGGCCGGTGCCGCCACCAGAACAGCAGTGGTGGCGGCGGTGGCGGAAACGGCGGCGGCGGTGGTGGCAGTGGTGGGGGTGGGGGTGGTGGCGGAAACGGCGGCAGTGGTGGGGTGGTGGGGTGTGCTCCGGGCCGGTGGGCCGGTGGTGGCCGGGTGTCAGCCGGTACCGCGGCCGAGTTGGTTGTCGATGAAGTCGAAGATGTCGTCGGTCGAGGCGGCCGCGAACGGCTCGCCGGGTTCCCCGCCGTCCCCTTCGGGTGTTTTGGCGTTGAGTTTTCCCAGCAGCGCGTGCAGGCGTACGGAGAGGGCGGGGCGGGATTCGTCCTGGGGTGGCAGGGCGGCCAGGGAGGCTTCCAGCCGGTCGAGTTCGGCCAGGACGGTTTTGGCGGGGTCTTCGGCGGGGGGTGCGGCCAGGGTGAGGAGGAACGCGGCGAGTGCCGCGGGGGTGGGGTGGTCGAAGACGAGGGTGGCGGGCAGGGGGAGGCGGGCGGCGGCGCTGAGCCGGTTGCGTAGTTCCACAGCGGTCAGGGAGTTGAAGCCGAGTTCCTGCAGGGGCCTGCCGGGGGTGAGAGCTGTGGCCGAGGCGTGGCCCAGTACGGAGGCGATCTCCTTGGTGACCATGGCGGACAGGTACGGTTCCCGTTCGGTCGCGGGGAGGTTCGCGAGCCGTTGGGTGAGGGCGGCCGGTGCGGTGCCGGCCGGTGCCCGTGCGGGGCCCCGCACGGGGGCCGCCGCGCTCACGCCGGCGATCAGTGCCGGGCGTCCTGAGGCCAGGGCGTCGTCGAGCAGGGCCAGTCCCTCCTGGTCGGTGAGGGCCCGGAAGCCTTCTCGCGCCGAGCGGGTCAGCTCTCTCTCGTCGAGGTCCGCGTTGATTCCTCCTGTTTGCCACAGGCCCCAGGCGACGGAGGTGGCGGGCTGGTTGTGGGCGGCGCGGTGTTCGGCGAGCGCGTCGAGATACGCGCTGGCGGCGGCGTAGTTGGACTGGCCGGGTGCGCCGAACACCCCGGCGGCCGAGGAGAACAGGATGAACGCGCTCAGGTCCAGGTGCCGGGTCAGTTCGTGCAGGTGCCGGGCGCCGTCGGCTTTCGGTGCGAGGACCGCGGCCAGGCGCGGGGAGGTCATCGCGGAGAGGAGGCCGTTGTCGAGGATGCCCGCGGTGTGGACGACCGCGTTCAGGGGGTGGCCGGCCGGGATGTGGGTGATCAGTGCGGCGAGCGCGTCGCGGTCGGTGACGTCGCAGGCGGTGACCGTGACCGTGGCGCCCAGAGCGGACAGTGCGGATACCAGGTCCTGTGCCCCGGGGGCCTGGTCTCCCCGGCGGCTGGTCAGCAGCAGGTGGCGCACGCCGTGTGAGGTCACGAGGTGGCGGGCGACCAGCGAGCCCAGGGTCCCGGTGCCGCCGGTGATCAGGACGGTGCCGGCGGGGTCGAACACGGGGGCGGAGGGGGTGGTGGGGGTGGTGGGCAGGGGGCGCAGCCGGGGTGCGAGGACCCCTTGGGGGCGTATGGCCGTGCGGGCGTGGCCGGAGGCGACGATGGCGTCCAGGACGGCGGGATCCGCGTCCTGGGAGGCGTCGATGTCGATGAGGATGATGCGGCCCGGTGCCTCGGACTGTGCCGAGCTGAGCAGTGCCCAGGCGGCGGCGGTGTACGGATCGGGGACCTGGCCGGCGGGGACGGCGTTGTCGGTCAGCACGATGAGGGGGATGTCCGCCAGCCGGTCCTCCGCGAGCCACTGCCGGGCGAGAGCCAGTGCCTGGTGCGGTGCCTCCTTGGAGGCGGTGAGGTGGTGGAGTACGGCGGTGGGCCCCGCCCCGCCTTCTGCCTGGGCCGCGAGGTCCGCGACCCGCGAGAAACGCGCCGCCCCCACCAGCACCCCGGCCGGTGTCCCGCCCAGCGCCCCGGCCGGTGTGCCGGGTTCTTCCGGGGTCAGTACGGCCCAGCGCGCCGTTGCGGCGGGCTCGGGCAGTTCGAGGGGCTCCCAGGTGCGGTGGACCAGCCCGCCTTCCTGGGCGCCGTCGTCCGCGGCGGGGATTTCGGGTGTGAGCCAGAAGGGTTCGTGCTGGAAGGCGTAGGTGGGCAGGGGGATGTGCCGGGCGCCGGTGCCGGCGAAGGAGGCCTCCCAGTCCACCCGTACCCCGCTCAGATGCAAGGTGCCGATCGCGCCTGCCAGGGTCCGGGCCTGCGGCTGCCCCCGGCGCAGTGCCGGCACGGCCGTCAGCGCCTCGGGCCGCTCCGCGCCCGCCACCGCGAGCGCGCTCAGCACACCGTCGGGCCCCAGCTCCAGCAGCGTGGTGACCCCTTGCGATTGCAGGGTGTGGAGTGCGTCGTTGTAGCGGACGGTGTGGCGGACCTGGTTGGCCCAGTAGTCGGGGGTGCGCAGGTCCTCTCCCTCGGCGGGGCGGCCGGTGAGGGTGGAGACGACGGGGATGGCCGGGGGGTGGTAGGTGAGTTGTTTGGCGGTGGTGCGGAAGTCGTCGAGCATGCCGTCCATATGAGGGGAGTGGAAGGCATGCGACACCGTGAGGCGCCGCGTCCGGTATCCCTGTTCGGCCAGCCGGGCGGCCACCTCCTCGGCTGCTTGTGTGTCGCCGGAGATGACGACGGAGGCGGGCCCGTTGACAGCCGCGACACCGATCTCGCTCTCCCGCCCTGCGAGGAGGGGGCGGACCTGGTCCTCGGGCGCCTGGACGGCGATCATGGCCCCGTTGGGGGGCATGGCCTGCATGAGGCGGGCCCGTGCGCTTACGAGGCGGGCGGCGTCGGCCAGGCCCAGGACACCGGCGACATGAGCCGCGGTCACTTCACCGATGGAGTGCCCGGCGAGGTAGTCGGGGACGACGCCCCAGCTTTCCACCAGCCGGTAGAGCGCGACCTCGAGGGCGAACAGCGCCGGCTGGGTGTGGGCGGTGTCGTTGAGGCCTTCACCGGTGGTGATGATCTCCCGCAGGGGGCGTGGGAGGTGGGGGTCGAAGTGGGCGCAAATAGTATCGAAGGCTTCGGCGAAGACGGGGTAGGCGGCGTAGAGTTCCATGCCCATGCCGGTGTGCTGGGCGCCCTGCCCGGTGAACAGGAACGCGACCCGTCCCACCGCCGGCCGCCCGCCCCCCGCCGGCACCCCTTCCGCGAGCACCCGCAACTCCGCGAGGAGTTCGTCGCGGGTGCTGCCGGCTATGACCGCACCGTGGTCGAGGGCGGTACGGGTGGTGGCCAGCGAGTACCCGATGTCGGGCACGGTGAGCGAGGCATCGGCCTCGACATGCGCCAACAGCCGCTGTGCCTGCCCGGCAAGCGCCTCCGGGGTCTTGCCGGAGAGGACCCAGGGCACCACCCCCGCCGGCCGCACCCCCCCGGCGCCCGGCTCCCGCGACAGGACCGACAGGGCCTGCGGGGCCGCCACTTGCGGGGCCGACAGGGCTTGCGGGGCTTGCGGGGTTGGTGGGGCTTCCTCCACGATCACATGCGCGTTCGTACCGCCGAAGCCGAAGGACGACACCCCGGCGCGCCGCGCACGCCCCGTCTGGGGCCAGTCGGTGGTCTCGTTCAGGAGTTTGACGGCGCCGGAGTCCCAGTCGACCATCGGGGTCGGCTCGTTCGCGTACAGCGACTTGGGCAGGACACCGTGGCGCAGGGCCTGGACCATCTTGATGACGCCCCCGACCCCGGCCGCCGCCTGGGCGTGCCCGATGTTCGACTTCAGCGAGCCCAGCAGCAGCGGTTGTCCGGCGGGCCGGTCCTGCCCGTAGGCGGCGAGCAGGGCCTGGGCCTCGATGGGGTCACCCAGGCGGGTCCCGGTGCCGTGCGCCTCCACCGCGTCCACATCGGCCGGGGTGAGGCGGGCGTTGGCGAGGGCTTGGCGGATGACGCGTTCCTGGGCGGGGCCGTTGGGGGCGGTGAGGCCGTTGCTGGCGCCGTCCTGGTTGACGGCGCTGCCCCGCAGCACGGCCAGGATCCGGTGCCCGTTCCTCTGGGCGTCGGAGAGGCGTTCGACGAGCAGCAGGCCCACCCCTTCCGACCAGCCGGTCCCCTCCGCGCCGGCCGCGAACGACCGGCAGCGCCCGTCCGCCGCCAGCCCCCGCAGCCGCGAGAACTCCACGAACGCGACCGGCGTCGACATCACCGTCGCACCCCCCGCCAGTGCCAGGTCGCACTCCCCGTTGCGCAGCGCGTTCGCCGCCAGGTGCAGTGCCACCAGCGAGGAGGAGCAGGCGGTGTCGACCGTGACCGCCGGCCCCTCGAAACCGTAGGTGTAGGACAGGCGGCCCGAGGCGACGCTGCCCGCGCTGCCGCTGAACAGATACCCCTCGAAACCGTCGGCCGGCAGGTGGGGGCGGGAGCCGTAGTCGTTGTACATCACCCCGGTGAACACGCCCGTCCGCGAACCGCGCAGGGCCCCTGGGGTGATCCCGGCGCTCTCCAGTGCCTCCCATGTGGCCTGGAGCAGGAGCCGCTGCTGGGGGTCGGTGGCCAGGGCCTCGCGGGGGGACATCCCGAAGAAGTCCGCGTCGAAGCCGTCCGCGTCGTGGAGGAATCCGCCCTCGCGCCCGTAGGAGGTGCCGGGGTGGTCGGGGTCGGGGTCGTAGAGGCGGTCCAGGTCCCAGCCCCGGTTGGCGGGGAACTCGCTGATGGCGTCGGTGCCTTTCGCGACCAGGTCCCACAGGTCCTCGGGCGAGGTGACGCCGCCGGGGTAGCGGCAGGCCATGCCGACGATCGCGATCGGCTCGTGCTGCCGGTCGTTCGCCTCGTGGAGCTGTCTGCGTGCGTCACGGGCATCCGCGACGGCCTTCTTGAGGTAGTCGCGGAGTTTGTCCTCGCCCGCCATGGTGTTCTCCACTCCTGTGGGATCGGTCTGCTGCGTCGTGGGTGCGCGTGCGCCGGGAGGGTGCGCGGGTCATTCGAGGTCGTCGAGCAGGGCGAACAGCTCCTCGTCGGTGGCGCCCGACAGATCGGCTTCACTGTCCCCGGGGGCGGCGGGCGCCTGCGCGGCTTCCGCGGAGTCCAGCAGTTCCCGCAGCCGGGCGATGACCCGCCCGCGCGGCCCCCCGTCCCCGCCGTTACCCCCGCCCCCGGCGTTCCCGCTGTTCCCGGCGTTCCGGGGGGTTCCCCCGTTCGTGGTGAGGGCGGTGATGGCGGGGGTGAGGCGGGCCAGTTCGGCCAGTACCGCCTCGTCCGGGGTGGTCTCCTTGACCGCGAGCCGTTCGCGCAGATGAACGGCGAGGGCGCCGGGGGTGGGGTGGTCGAAGGCGAGGGTGGTGGGCAGCCGCAGTCCGGTCGCCTCGGCGAGCCGGTTGCGCAGCTCGACGGCGGTCAGTGAGTCGAAGCCCAGTTCCTGCAGGGCGCGTTCGGGTGCGATCGCGGTGGGGTCCGGGTGTCCGAGTACCTCGGCGACCCGTGCCCGTACCAGGTCGGTGAGGATACGGCTCTGCTCGCCGGCCGGTACGGCGGCCAGGCGTTCGACCAGGGTGGGTCCGGCCGCGGGCCCGCCGGCCGTGGTGGTGGCGCGTTGGGGTGCCCCGCGGACCAGGCCGCGCAGCAGGGGGCCGGGCCGTTCGCCGGAGGCCCGCTGTGCGGCGGTGTCCAGCCGGGTGACGGCGAGCAGGGCCTGGCCGGTGGCGGGTACGGCGTCGAGGAGGGCCAGTGCGTCGTCGGTGGCCAGCGGCCGTAGTCCGGAGCGGGCCAGCCGGCGCAGGTCGGCCTCGGCGAGGTGCCCGCTGAGCGTGCTGGCCTGGGCCCACAGGCCCCAGGCCAGCGAGGTGCCGGGCAGGCCCAGTGCCCTGCGGTGCGCGGCCAGGGCGTCGAGGAAGGTGTTCCCGGCCGCGTAGTTGGCCTGTCCCGCGGTGCCCAGCAGCCCGGCGACCGAGGAGTAGAGGACGAACGCCGACAGGGGCAGGTGCCGGGTCAGTTCGTGCAGGTGCCAGGCGGCGTCGGCCTTCGGGCGCAGGACGGTGTCCAGGCGTTCGGGGGTCAGGGCCTGGAGGGTGGTGTCGTCCAGGACGCCGGCGGTGTGGACGATTCCGGTCAGCGGGTGCCCGGCCGGCACGGTGTCCAGGAGGGCGGCGAGCTGGTCGCGGTCGGCGGTGTCGCAGGCGGCGAACCGTACGTCGGTGGCGCCCGCTTCCAGGAGTTCGGTACGCAGGCCGGCCGCGCCGGGGGCGTCGGCGCCGCGCCGGCTGACGAGCAGCAGGTGGCGTACGTGGTGCCGGCGTACCAGGTGCCGTACGAGGACCGTGCCCAGGGCGCCGGTGGCGCCGGTGACCAGGACGGTGCCCTCGCCCCAGACCGGGGCCGTGGCGGAATCCCGGTCCTGGGCCTGGGCCTGGTGCGGGGTGGTGGGCAGGGCGCGGGCCAGCCTCGGCAGGAGGATCCGCCCCTGGCGCACGGCCAGTTGGGGTTCGTCGCCCCGCAGGGTGTCCAGGAGCGGGGGGCTGTGCGGGCCGCCGTGCTCGCTGCCGTCGAGGTCGGCGAGCACGATCCGGCCCGGGTTCTCGCTCTGTGCGCTGCGCAGCAGTCCCCAGACCGGGGCGTGCACGAGGTCCGTTTCCTGTGCGGGGGTGGTGGCGACGGCGTTGCGGGTGATCACGGCGAGGCGTGAGGAGGCGAACCGGTCGTCCGCCAGCCATTGCTGTACCTGTGCCAGCAGGTGGTGCAGTACGGTGCGGACCGCGTCCGGCACCCCGGGCCCGTCCGCGGCTGTGGTGTCCGGGAGGGGGAGCAGGACCAGGGAGGGTGCCTGGTTGCCCTGGCCGAGGGTGTCCCGCAGTTCGCCGAGCGAGGTGTGGGCGGTCGCGCCGGGGGCCCAGGGGGTGTGGGCGGGGTCGCCGATGACGGCCACCTCTCCTCCCGGTGGGGTGGCGGGTTCGCCGGCGGGCGGGGTCCAGTCCACCTGGAACAGGCCGTTGGTGGTGGTGTTGTCCGCCGGGCGCAGGAGGTCCGCGGACAGGGGGCGCAGGGTGAGTGCCTCGACCGTGGCCACCGGTGTTCCCGTGGTGTCCGTGACGCTGAGGGCGTAGGCCGGTGAGCCCGGGTCCGTGCCGGGTACGGGGGTCAGCCTGACCCGCAGGTCCGCCGGGCCTGTGGTGGTGTGGAGGGTGACGCCGGTCCAGGAGAACGGCAGCAGGGGGGTGCCGGGGCGGCCGGTGACGGCGGGCAGCAGGGGGTGCAGTGCGGCGTCCAGGAGGGCGGGGTGCAGGGCGAACCGGCCGGCGTCGGGGCGTAGTTCCCCGCCGAGTGAGACCTCGGCGAACAGGTCGCCCCCCGGGCCGGTCCACAGGCGCCGCAGGTTCTGAAACGCCGTGCCGTACGCGTACTCCTCCTCGGCGAGCCGTTCGTAGGCCCCGCCCAGGTCGCTCTCGGTCGCGCCGGGCGGCGGCCATACCGCCGGACCCCCACCAGCACCACCAGCAGCAGGACCGGTGGTGGTGTCGGTGGTGGGGGTGGTGGTCAGGCGCCCGTGCGCGTGCAGGGCCCATTGCCCGGAGGTGTCGGTGTCGTCCGCGTCGGGCCGGGTGTGGATACGCACGGTCCGCCCGCCGTCGTCCTGCGGGGCCGATACGGATACCTGGAGGTGGAGGCCGCCGTGTTCGGGCAGGACGAGGGGTGCGGCCAGGGTGAGTTCCTCCACCACCGGGGTGGCGCTGTGTGCCCCGGCTTTGACGGCGAGTTCGAGGAGTCCGGTGGCGGGCACCAGGACGGTGCCGGCGATGGTGTGGCCGCTGAGCCAGGGGTGGGTGTGCCGGGAGAGCCGGCCGGTCAGTACGTGTTCGTCGCGGTCGGCCAGCATGACGGCGGCGCCGAGGAAGGGGTGGTCGGCGGCGAACATCCCGAACCCGGCCGCGTCACCCGCGCCGGCGGGGGCGTCCAGCCAGTAGCGCCGGTGCTGGAAGGCGTAGCCCGGCAGGTCGGCGCGGCGGGCGCCGGGGAAGACGTTCTCCCAGCGCACCGGGGCGCCCCGCAGGGCGAGGCGGGCCAGGGCGGTGGCGAAGACGGCCGCCTCGTCCCGGCCCCGGCGCAGGGCCGGCACGAGGGCCCCGGCCGCCGTGTTCGTGGGGCCGCCCTCCTCCTCTTCTTCCAGGCACTGGCGTACCAGTGAGGTGAGGACGGCGTCGGGGCCCAGCTCCAGCCATTCGGTGACGCCCAGTTCGGTGAGGTGGCGGACTCCGTCGTGGAACCTGACCGCTTCGCGGATGTGCCGTGCCCAGTACTCGGGTGAGGTGAGCTGTTCAGTGGTGGCGAGGGTGCCGGTGAGGTTGGAGACGACGGGGATGCGGGGCGGGTGGAAGGTGAGGTCCTGGGCGATGGTGCGGAATTCGTCCAGTACTTCTTCCATGTGGGGGGAGTGGAAGGCGTGGCTGACCGGCAGCCGGGTGGCTCTGCGGCCCCGTTCGCGCCACAGGGTGCTGAGCTGTTCGACGCTCTGCGCGTCGCCCGAGATGACGGTGGAGCGGGGGCCGTTGACCGCGGCGATGCTCACCGTGCCGGCCTCCTGGGCCAGGCTCTCGCGTACTTCTTCCTCGGCGGCC
This sequence comes from Streptomyces sp. NBC_01317, assembly GCF_035961655.1. NCBI lineage: Bacteria > Bacillati > Actinomycetota > Actinomycetes > Kitasatosporales > Streptomycetaceae > Streptomyces > Streptomyces sp. NBC_01317. The sequence goes on from NZ_CP108393.1 coordinate 8,027,755, forward strand.
TCGATCGCGGCCATCGCGCCGCCCTCCTTGGCGGCCTGCATGAGCCGCCCGCGCTCGGCGACCAGGACGCAGGCGTCGGGGAGGTCGAGGACCCCGGCGAGGTGGGCGGCGGTGACCTCGCCGATGGAGTGGCCGAGGAGGAAGTCCGGGGTCAGGCCGTGGTGTTCGGCGAGGCGGAACAGGGCGCTCTCCACCGCGAACAGTGCCGCCTGGGTGAAGGCCGTCTGGTCGATCAGCGCCGAGTCCGCGGACCCCTCGGGTGCGAAGAGGACCTGTTTGAGGGGGCGTACCAGCTCGCGGTCCAGGTAGTGGCACACGGCGTCGAAGGCGGCGGCGAACACGGGGGAGGACGCGTACAGTTCGCGCCCCATGCCCAGGCGTTGGGCGCCCTGCCCGGTCAGCAGGAACGCGGTCTTCCCGCGCGGGGCGGGGGGCCCGCCGCGTACCACTGTGGCGGAGGTCTGTCCCTGGGCGAGGTGGGCCAGGCCCTCCAGCAGGCCCTCCCGGTCCGCGGCGAGGATCGCGGCGGAGTGTTCGTGCAGGGTGCGGGTGGTGGCCAGGGACAGGCCGATGTCCGCGAGAGCGGCGCCGGGCCGGTCGGTGAGGTGGGTGTGCAGGCGTCCGGCGGCCGCGCGCAGGGCGTCCTCGCCGCGCGCGGAGAGCAGCCAGGGCACGACAGGCAGAGCGGCAGCGGGGGTGGGGGTGGTCTGTGGCCGGGGGGCGGCCGGGGCGGGGGTGTACTGCTCGATGATGACGTGGGCGTTGGTGCCGCTGATGCCGAAGGACGACACCCCGGCGCGCCGCGCACGCCCCGTCTGGGGCCAGTCGGTGGTCTCGTTCAGGAGTTTGACGGCGCCGGAGTCCCAGTCGACCATCGGGGTCGGCTCGTTCGCGTACAGCGACTTGGGCAGGACGCCGTGGTGCAGGGCCTGGACCATCTTGATGACGCCGCCGACCCCGGCCGCGGCCTGGGCGTGCCCGATGTTGGATTTCAGTGAGCCGAGCAGGAGGGGTTGTCCGGCGGGGCGGTCCTGCCCGTAGGTGGCGAGGAGTGCCTGGGCCTCGATGGGGTCACCCAGGCGGGTGCCGGTGCCGTGGGCTTCGACGGCGTCCACATCGGTGGGGGTGAGGCGGGCGTTGGCGAGGGCTTGGCGGATGACGCGTTCCTGGGCGGGGCCGTTGGGGGCGGTGAGGCCGTTGCTGGCGCCGTCCTGGTTGACGGCGCTGCCCCGCAGCACGGCCAGGATCCGGTGGCCGTTCTTCTGGGCGTCGGAGAGGCGTTCGACGAGCAGCAGGCCCACCCCTTCCGACCAGCCGGTGCCGTCCGCGCCGGCCGCGAACGAGCGGCAGCGCCCGTCGGCGGACAGGCCGCGCTGGCGGGAGAACTCGACGAAGACGCTGGGCCCGGCCATCACCGTCACACCCCCCGCCAGTGCCAGGTCGCACTCCCCGTTGCGCAGCGCGTTCGCCGCCAGGTGCAGTGCCACCAGGGAGGAGGAGCAGGCGGTGTCGACGGTGACGGCGGGGCCTTCGAAGCCGTAGGTGTAGGACAGGCGGCCCGATACGACGCTGGAGAGGTTCCCGGCCAGCAGGAAGCCCTCGTACTCCGGCGGGCTGGCGGCCAGCCGCGACACGTAGTCGTCGTACATGGCCCCGGCGAACACGCCCGTACGCGAACCGCGCAGGGTGCCCGGGTCGATGCCCGCGCTCTCCAGGGTCTCCCACGCGGTTTCCAGCAGGAGCCGGTGCTGGGGGTCGGTCGCGGTGGCCTCGCGCGGTGAGATCCCGAAGAACTCCCGGTCGAACTGGTCGGCGTCGTGGAGGAATCCGCCGTGGCGCACGTAGGAGGTGCCGGTGTGGTCGGGGTCGGGGTCGTAGAGGCGGTCCAGGTCCCAGCCCCGGTTGGCGGGGAACTCGCTGATGGCGTCGGTGCCCTTCGCGACCAGGTCCCACAGGTCCTCGGGCGAGGTGACGCCGCCGGGGTAGCGGCAGGCCATGCCGACGATCACGATCGGCTCCTCGGTCGCGGCGGCGGCGCCGGCCGGGGCGGGCCGCGCCGCCGCCGCACCGGTACCCGTGCCCGCGGCCAGGGTGACCAGGCGGTCCGCCAGGGCCTGCGGGGACGGGTGGTCGAAGACCACGGTGGCGGGCAGCCGTGTCCCGGTGGCGGTGTTGAGCCGGTTGCGCAGTTCGACCGCAGCCAGTGAGTCGAAGCCGATCTCGTTGAAGGCGCGGCGCGGGTCGACGGCCGAGGCACCGGTGTGCCCCAGCACGCCGGCCACGGTGGAGCGCACCAGTTCCAGGACCGCCTCGCGGCGCTTGTCCTCCTGGAGTGCCGCCATGTCCCGGGCCCAGCCGGTGCCGCCGCCCGCGGCCGCCGCGGGGGTGCGGCGGGGGGCGGGGGCGACCAGGACGCGCAGCAGCGGCGCGGGTGCTTCGGTACGGGCGCGCAGGGCGGCCAGGTCGAGGTCCACGGGCACGCTCAGCGCCCCTCCGCCCGCCAGGGCGCGGTCGAACAGGGCCAGGCCGTGTCGCGGGGTGAGCGGGCGGACACCGGCCCGGGCCCACCTGGCCGCACCGGCCTCACCGAGTGTGCCGCCCATGCCGTGGGTGGCGTCCCACAGGCCCCAGGCCAGGGAGGTCGCGGCGAGGCCGAGGGTGTGGCGGTGCGCTGCCAGGGCGTCCAGATAGCTGTTGGCGCCGGCGTAGTTGGCCTGTCCCGCGGTGCCCAGCAGCCCGGAGACCGAGGAGAAGAGGACGAACGCCGACAGGGGCAGGTGCCGGGTCAGTTCGTGCAGGTGCCAGGCGGCGTCCGCCTTCGGGCGCAGGACGGACTCCAGGCGTTCGGGGGTCAGGGCCTGGACCGTGGCGTCGTCCAGGACCCCGGCGGTGTGGACGATTCCGGTCAGCGGGTGCCCGGCCGGCACGGTGTCCAGCAGGGCGGCCAGCTGGCCGCGGTCGGCCACGTCACAGGCCGCGAAGGTCACCCGGGCGCCCAGCTCCTCCAGCGAGGAGCGCAGTTCGCCCGCGCCGGGGGCGTCGGGTCCGCGCCGGCCGGCCAGGAGCAGATGCCGTACACCGTGCGCGGTGACCAGGTGGCGGGCGAAGAGCGCGCCCAGGCCGCCGGTGCCGCCGGTGATCAGGACCGTGCCGTCGGGGTCCAGCGGGGCCGCGGGGGTGCCGGTGTCCGGTGCGGCCCGCACCAGCCGGGGCGCGCGCAGGCCGTCTTCGGCCAGGGCGAGCTGGGGCTCACCGGTGGCCAGGGCCGCGGCGATCTCCAGGTCGGAAGGCCCGGCAGAGTCAGAGGGGCTGGGGTTGGGGGTGGGGGTGTCGAGCAGGACCAGGCGGTCCGGGTGCTCGCTCTGCGCCGAGCGGACCAGGCCCCATACCCCGGCGCCGGGAAGAGCGCCGGCTTCCTCGGGGTGAGAGGCCCCGGCCGCCCCCCGGGTGAGGAACACCAGGCGGGTACGGGCATACCGGTCGTCGGCCAGGAACCGCTGCACCACGGCCAGGGCGTCCTGTACGGTCCCGTGCACCGCCGCCGGCCGGTCCCCGGCGCCGGCGCCGGCGCCGGCGCCGGGGCCGAGGTCTGCCGTGCGGACGACAACGGCCTCCAGCCCTTCCTCTTCGGGGAGTTCGGTGCCCCGCGCCCACCCGATCCGCGGGCCCGGGCCCGCGCCCGCAGGTGCGGGGGCGGGCGGTACGGTCATCCACTCCACCTGGTACAGCCCCTCGGTGTGCCCGGCGGCCGCGGTGGCGAGCGCCTGCCGGGGGACCACGCGCAGGGCCAGGGACTCCACCTCGGCCACCAGGGTGCCGGTGGTGTCGGCGAGGGTGAGCGCGAAGGTGTCCCGGCCCGCCGGGGAGATCCGCACCCGCAGCTCGGTCGCGCCGCTCGCGTACAGCTGGGTGCCCGCCCACGCGAACGGCAGCCGCAGGCCGCCGTCGCCCGCCGCGTCGGCGGCGTGCAGGACCAGGGGGTGCAGCACGGAGTCCAGGAGCGCGGGATGCACGGCGAACCGGGCGGCCTGCGCGTGCTGGTCGCCGGGCAGGCGCACCGTGGCGTACAGGTCCTCGCCCGCCGACCAGAGACCGGTCAGCCCCCGGAAGGCGGGGCCGTAGTGGTATCCGAGGTCCGCGAGCCGCTCGTACACGCCCTCCAGCGGCAGGTCGGACGCCCCGGCGGGCGGCCACTGCGCGAGATCACGTGTGCCGGTGGTGGTGGGGGCGGGTGGGCCGCCCAGGACACCGGAGGCGTGGCGTGTCCAGGGCACCTGGCCGTGCCCGGTGCCGTCGGGCCTGGCGTGCACGGCGAAGGGCCGGGCGCCGTCGGGGCCGGGGGCGCCCACCGAGACCTGGACCCGCACCGCGGTGTCCCGCGGCAGTGGCAGCGGCGCCTCCAGGGTGAGGTCGCCCACCCGGTCCGCGCCGGTCCGCCCGCCGGCGGCCAGGGCCAGTTCGACGAAGGCCGTGGCGGGCAGGAGCACCCCGCCGCCCACCGTGTGGTCGGCCAGCCAGGGATGTGCCGCGGCCGACAGCAGACCGGTCAGGACCAGGCCCTCACCGTCCGCGAGGTCCATGGCGGTGGACAGCAGCGGGTGGTCCGCGGAATCCAGGCCCAGGGTCCGTGCGTCACCGGGGGCGTGGGGTGCCAGCCAGTAGTGCTCGCGCTGGAAGGCGTACGTCGGCAGATCGACGGGGCGGCCGCCGGGGAAGAACGAGGCGCCCTCCAGGGGCGCCCCGTGGACCCGGGCGCTCGCCAGGCCCGTGACCAGGGTCCGCGGCTCGGGCCGCCCGGCGCGCAGCAGCGCCACGGTGTGGGTGTCCTCGCCGCTCAGGCAGCCCTGGGCCAGCGGGGCGAGGACCGCGTCGGGGCCGATCTCCACGAACACGGTGGCGCCGCGCGCCTGTAGTTCCCGGGTCGCGTCGAGGAACCGTACGGCCTCGCGGATCTGCCCGGCCCAGTAGTCGGGCGAGGTGAGTTCACCGGTGGTGGCCAGGCGCCCGGTGACCGTCGAGACGATCGGTATCCGCGGCGCGTGCCAGGTCAGTGCGGCCGCGACGGCCCGGAACTCCTCCAGGACGCCGTCAATGTGGGGGGAGTGGAAGGCGTGGCTGACCTGGAGGCGGCGTGTCCTGCGGCCTTGTGCCCGCCACCGCCCGGCGAGTTCCCCGGCCGCGTCCTGGTCGCCGGAGATGACCAGGGAGGCGGGGCCGTTGACCGCGGCGATGGACAGCCGGCCGCCGAACTCGGCCAGGTCGGCGGCCAGTTCGCTCTCCTTCGCCTCGATGGCGACCATGGCCCCGCCGGCCGGCGCCGACTCCATCAGCCGCCCCCGGGCGGCGACCAGACGCGCCGCGTCCCGCAGGGAGAGCACGCCCGCGCAGTGCGCGGCGGCCAGTTCGCCGATGGAGTGCCCGGCGAGCAGGTCGGGGGTGAGCCCGTGGTGCGCGGCCAGGCGGAACAGCGCGACCTCCACGGCGAACAACGCGGGCTGGGTGTACGCGGTGCGGTGCAGCACCGCCGCCTCAGGGGTCCCCTCGGCGGCGAACAGCACCGTGCGCAACGGCTGCGGCAGATGCGCGTCCAGCGCGGCGCAGGCGTCGTCCAGCGCCTGGGCGAAGACCGGGTACGCCTCGTACAGTTCCTGTCCCATGCCGGTGCGCTGGGCGCCCTGCCCGGTGAAGAGGAACGCGGTCTTGCCCGGGGCCGCGGCGCTGCCGGTGACGACCCGGGGGTCCTCCCGGCCCCCGGCGAGCGCGTCCAGGCCGGCCAGGAGGTCCTGCGGGGTGGCGGCGAGGACCGCCGCCCGGTGGGGGAGCGCGGTACGGGTGGTGGCCAGCGAGAACCCGGTGTCGTACGCACCGGCTCCGCCGGCGGTCAACGCGCGGATGCGGGCGGCCTGTTCACGCAGCGCCGCCTCGTCCTGGGCGTACAGCAGCCAGGGCGCGGGCCCGGACCACTCGTGCGCGGGGGCGGGCTGCGGGGCGGGCGGGCCCTGTTCGAGGATGACGTGGGCGTTGGTGCCGCTGATGCCGAAGGAGGAGACGGCGGCCCGGCGCGGGCGCCCGGTCCGGGGCCAGTCGGCGGCCTCGGTGAGGAGTTTCACCGTGCCCCGGGACCAGTCGACCATCGGGGTCGGCTCGTCCACGTGCAGGGTGCGGGGCAGGACGCCGTGGCGCATGGCCTGCACCATCTTGATGACGCCGCCGACCCCGGCCGCGGCCTGGGCGTGCCCGATGTTCGACTTGAGCGATCCGAGCAGGACGGGGGCGCGGTCCCCGCGCTCGTGCCCGTAGGTCGCCAGGAGCGCCTCGGCCTCGATGGGGTCGCCCAGGCGGGTGCCGGTGCCGTGCGCCTCCACGGCGTCGATGTCCGCCGGGGCCAGGCCCGCGTCCGCCAGCGCCGCGCGGATGACCCGTTCCTGCGCGGGGCCGTTGGGCGCGGTCAGGCCGTTGCTGGCACCGTCCTGGTTGATCGCGCTGCCGCGGACGACCGCCAGGACCTGGTGCCCGTTCTTCCGTGCGTCGGAGAGCCGTTCCAGGACCAGCAGGCCCACGCCCTCGGCCCAGGAGGTGCCGTCGGCCGAGGCCGCGAACGACTTCGACCGGCCGTCGGCGGCCAGCCCCCGCTGGCGGGAGAACTCCACGAACATCCCGGGGGACGACATGATCGTGGCGCCGCCCGCGATCGCCAGCGCCGACTCGCCCGAGCGCAGCGACCCAAGGGCCAGGTGCAGGGCGGTCAGCGACGACGAGCACGCCGTGTCGACGGTCACCGCCGGGCCCGCCAGGCCCAGTTGGTAGGCGATGCGCCCGGACATCACGCTGGGGGTGGTGCCGGTCAGCAGATAGCCCTCGACGCTGTCGGGCGCGTCCTGCATCCGGGGCCCGTAGTCCAGGGTGGTGGCGCCGATGAACACGCCCGTACGGCTGCCGCGCAGCGCGTCCGCGTCCAGCCGCGCCCGCTCCACCGCCTCCCAGGCGGTCTCCAGGAGCAGCCGCTGCTGGGGGTCCATCGCCAGCGCCTCGCGCGGCGAGATCCCGAAGAAGGCGTTGTCGAAGCGGGCCGCGTCCTTGACGAACCCGCCCTCGCGCACGGTGCTGTGCCCACCGCGGGCCGGGTCGCTGTCGTACAGGTCCTTTTCCCAGCCGCGGTCGGCGGGGAACGCGGAGACGGCGTCCCCGCCGCCGGCCACCAGCCGCCACAGGTCCTCGGGCGAGGTGACGCCGCCGGGGTAGCGGCAGGCCATGCCGACGATGGCGACCGGTTCGTCCGGCCCGCCGGGCAGCGCCGGCCCCTCTGCCCCCGTGGCGTCCTTCCCGGCGAGGAGGGACTGGAGGTGGCTGGTCAGGGCGCCCGGTGTGGGGTGGTCGTAGAGCAGCCCGCCGGCCAGGCGCAGCCCCGTCGCGGAGGCCAGCGCGTCGCGCAGCTCCACCGACATCAGCGAGTCGAAGCCCAGCTCCTTGAACGTGGCGTGCGGGGGCACCCGCCGCCCGGCCGGATACTCCAGCACCCGCGCGACCAGCCCGGCCACCAGCGCGTCCGCGTCCACCGCGGCCCCCACCCCGGCTACATCGCCCGCCTCCCGGCCGCCGGGTGCGGCTTCCCCCGTGACGGGAGCCTGCGGCGCGCCGGGCGTGAGCTCACGGGCGGCAGCGGTGCCCGAGACCCAGTACCGCTCCCGCTGGAAGGCGTAGGTCGGCAGCGGTACGCGCCGGGCGTCACCGTAGGAGGGGATCGCACCCCAGTTGACGTGCGTACCCCGCACGAAGGCCGCCGCCAGGGCCGCCAGCAGGGTCCTGGCCTCCGGCCGCCCCCCGCGCAGCGCGGCCACCGCGAGCACCGCGTCCGCCTCCCGGACACTGTCGCGGACCATCGCCGAGCAGACCCCGTCGGGCCCCAGCTCCACGAACGCGGTGGCGCCCGCGTCCTCCAGGGCCCGCACCGCGTCCCCGAACAGCACCGGGCGGCGCACCTGCTCCACCCAGTACGCGGCCGACGACCAGGCCTCGCCCACAAGCTGCCCGGTCACCGACGACACCGCGCCGATGCGGGGCGCGCGCAGGCTCAGCCCGTCCACGACCGTACGGAAGTCGTCGAGCATCGGGTCCATCAGCGGGGAGTGGAAGGCGTGCGAGACATTCAGCCGCTTCGTCCGCCGCCCCTGGCCGCGCAGCCGCTCCGCGAGCGCCAGGACGCTCTCGCGCGCACCGGACAGGACCACCGAACGGGGCCCGTTGACCGCGGCGATGCCCACCTGGTCCTCATGGCCAGCCAGGAGCGCGGACACCTCACCGGGTGTGGCCTCGACCGCGACCATCGCACCGCCGGGCGCCAGCGCCTGCATCAGCCGCCCGCGCGCGGCGACCAGCCGCGCGGCGTCGGGCAGGTCGAAGACCCCCGCGACATGCGCGGCGGCGATCTCACCGATGGAATGGCCGGCGAGCAGGTCCGGCACCACACCCCAGGACTCCGCCAGCCGGTAGAGGGACACTTCGAGGGCGAAGAGCGCGGGCTGGGCGTACCCGGTCTCCTCCAGGCCCTCCCCGGAGGCGATCACCTCCAGCAGCGGCCGCTCCAGCAGCGGGTCCAGCTCGGCGCGGACCGCGTCGAAGGCCTCGGCGAACGCGGGGAACGCCCCGTACAGCTCCAGGCCCATCCCGGCACGCTGGGCGCCCTGCCCCGTGAAGACGAAGGCGAGCCGCCCCGGGCCGGCCGCGCCGCGCACCACATCGGCCGACGATTCGCCCGCGGCGAGGGCGTCGAGCGCGTGAAGGAGGCCGGGACCGCCGCCGGGCGCGGCCAGTGCGACCGCCCGGTGCTCGAAGACGGTACGGGTGGTGGCCAGGGACCAGGCGGCGTCGGCGGTCACCGGCGCGCCCTCGCCCGTCAGGGCGTTCCGCAGGCGGGCGGCCTGGGCCCGCAGCGCTGTTTCCGAGCGCCCGGAGAGCACCAGCGGGACCACACCGGGAGTACCGGCCGCCCGGTGGGCGGGAGCGCCGGGTGCCAGGGACACCGGGCCCTCGGTGAGGACGACGTGCGCGTTCGTGCCGCCCATGCCGAAGGAGGAGACCCCGGCCACCAGCGGCCGCTGGGGCGCGGGCCACTCGGTCAGCTCCCGCTGCACCTCCAGTCCCAGCTCCTCCAGGGGGATCCGGGGGTGGGGGGCGGCGAAGTTGAGGCTCGGGGGCAGCCGCCGGTGGCTCAGCGCCAGCAGTGTCTTGAGCACGCCGACGATGCCGGCCGCGCCTTCGAGGTGGCCCACGTTGGTCTTGGCCGAGCCGACCCGCAGCCCCGCGCCCGGGGCCCGGCCCGCGCCGAGCACCGCGCCCAGCGCCGCCGCCTCCACGGGGTCGCCCACCGGGGTCCCGGTGCCGTGGAGTTCGACGTACTGCACGGCGGCCGGGTCGATGCCGGCCTTCTCGTACGCCTCGCGCAGGACACGTTCCTGCGCCGGCCGGCCGGGGACCGTCAGGCCCGCGGTCGCACCGTCGTTGTTGACCGCGCTGGCGCGGATGACCCCGTAGACGCGGTCGCCGTCCGCGACCGCGCGGGCCAGCGGCTTGAGGACGAGGACCGCCCCGCCCTCGCCGCGCACGAAACCGTTGGCGCGGGCGTCGAAGGCGTAGGTCGTGCCGTCGGGGGAGAGCCCGCCGAACCGCTCCCCGGTGGCCGCGCTCTCGGCGAGGATGTTCAGGTTGACGCCCGCCGCGATCGCCGTGTCGCTCTCGCCGGAGCGCAGGGACTCGCAGGCGAGATGGACGGCGACCAGCGAGGAGGACTGCGCCGAGTCGACGGTCAGGCTCGGTCCGTGCAGGCCCAGGTGGTAGGAGACCCGGTTGGCGATGACGCCCCGGTTGACGCCGGTCATGGTGTGCTGGGTGAGCGCCCGGTCGCCGTACTGGTAGAGCAGTGCCGTGTAGTCGTCGCGCAGGGTGCCCACGAACACGGCGGTACGGCTGCCGCGCAGCGCGGCCGGGAGGGTGCCGGCGTCCTCCAGGGCCTCCCAGGCCAGTTCCAGCACCAGCCGCTGCTGGGGGTCCATGGTGGTGGCCTCGCGCGGTGAGATGCCGAAGAAGTCCGCGTCGAAGGTGTCCACCCGGTCCAGGAACCCGCCCCGGCGCGTCCCCGGCTCCGCCGCCTGGTAGGCCGGTTCGCCGGAGGCGGGCAGCCAGCGCCCGCCGGGCACCGGGGTGATGGCGTCCGAGCCGGTGCGCAGCAGGTCCCAGAAAGCCCCGGGGGTGTCCGCGCCGGGAAGCCGGCAGGACACTCCGACGACCGCGATGCCCTCGCCGGGCCCCTCGCCCTGCGCGGCCCTGTGGAAATGGTGCTGATTCGTCATCGCGCTCGACTTCCCTTTCCAGTGAATCCGGCCGAACTGGGCGACCTTGAAAGGCATTTCGGTGACACTGCTTCCAGATCGTAGGCAGGTGGTCCTCTCGGCCCTCTCAGCGCGGCTCCACCGGGCGGTAACCACCCCGGCCACATGCCGGGAGACCGCCGCATTACCCGTTCATGGGCGGGACGTTGATGACCCCGCAATAGTGTCGGCGTACGAAAGGGCGGCACCCGGCTACAAGAGAAGGCAGGTTGGATTTCGTCATGTCACAGCTCACCGACGACGTGGAAAAGCACACAAGTCAATATGTTGAGGCTTTCAACGCGGGCGACTTCGAAACCATGGACAGCTTCTACACGGCGGAGTCCGTCGCAGTCTGGGAGCCGGGCAAGCCGCTGACGGGCGACGCGCGCCGGGAATACCAGCGGGAATTCCTCAAGAACCGGCCGACGATGACCGCCGTGCCCCGGCAGACGTTCGTGACCGGCGACACGGCCCTGCTGATCGTCGACTGGACGATCGACACGGTCGACGCCGAGGGGAAGCCCGAGCGGCTCACCGGCACGGGCGTCGACGTCCTGCGGCTGGGCGAGGACAAGGTGTGGCGCTACGCCATCGACGACCCGTACGGCCAGGAGGACTGACCCGGGACCGCACCGCCCCCCTCCCTCCTCCCCCCTCCCACGGAAAGGACCGACCGATCATGGCGTACACCTTCGATGTCGACTTCGACCCGGCGAACCCCGACCTCACCGCCGACACCGACACCCAGAACGACATCTTCATCCAGGCGTTCAACTCCGGTGACGGAGCGCTGTTCGACAGCCTCTACCGGGAGGACTCGATCTCGAACTTCTCCGGTGAGCCCCTCACCGGCGAGGCACGGCTGGCGTTCTTCAAGGAGTTCCTCGGCGGCAAGCCCGACCTGCGCGCCACGGTGACCCACGCGTATGTCGCCGGCGACGTCGCGCTGATCGGTGTCAACTACGAGATCGACACCATCGAGGCGGACGGACAGCCCGTACAGCTGCGGGGCGTGTGCACCGACGTCCTGCGGCGCGGGGAGGACGGCCGCTGGCTGATGTCCATCGACCGTCCCGTGGCCGCGACGGGCCTGGTCGCCGGCTAGGCCGTGTCCGCGAAGTGGGGCCGTCCGCCCGCAGGGCGCGAGCCGGACACCATTTCGCGCACACGCCCCGGGCGGTCCGGGCGCGAACGAGGGGCACGACCGCGAACCCCCCTGGGACCAGGGGGGTTCTGGCGTCAAAGACGGCACATCCCGTGTATTGCCCGTGTACTCCACGGCACTTCGAGGAGAGAAAAGTGGCCACGCAGGAAGAACTGACCTCTGTACTGGACGCGGTACGCGACGCCGTGCCCGCCCTTCGCCGCAACGGGGCCGCCGCGGAGGAGCAGCGCTGGATACCGGAGGAGAACATCGAACTGCTCCAGAGGGCGGGGGTGTTCCGCACGGCCGTGCCGCGCGAGCACGGCGGTCTCGACTTCGACGTGGCGCAGCAGGCCCAGGTCATCGCCGAGGTGGCCCGGGGGTGCCCCTCCACCGGCTGGCTGACGATGGTGTGGCTCACCAGCGCCTGGTGCGCGACCCTCTACCCCGACCAGGCGCAGAAGGAGGTCTTTGAAGGCAGCGGCAGGGTCTCCATCGTCTTCGCCCCCACCGGCACCCTCGAACCGGTCGAGGGCGGCTACCGCCTCGACGGCACCTGGCGCTTCAACTCCGGCTGCCGGGGCGCGGACTGGGACCTGCTGGCCGCGGTGGTGGAGCAGCCCGACGGGACGGCCCAGGAACTGGTCGCGCTGGTGCCCACCTCCGAGCTGGCCTTCGCCGACGACTGGCACGTCTCGGCCGGCGCCGCCACCGGCAGTTCCACGACCACCGCCACCGGCGTCTTCGTGCCCGCGCACCGGGTCGTACCGCTGGAGGAGGCCATGGTCTCGGCCACCGGCAACCGCTCCAACACCGGTGCCACCGGCCGTAATTACGGTCTGCTGGGCTACATCATGTCCAGTGTCTCCGCGACCTTCGTCGGGATGGCGCGCGGCGCGTTCGAACTGTTCCTGGAGCGGCTGCCCGGACGCGGCATCACCTACACCCAGTGGACCGAGCAGAGCCACCACCCGCTCACCCAGCAGCAGGTGGCCCTCGCCTCCAGCAAGATCGAGGCGGCCGCGGCACTCTCCCACTCCTGGCACCGGGTCCTGCAGGGCGCGGCCGACGCGGGCCTCCAGCCCTCGGACGAGGAGAAGGCCGTCATCCGCGGCAGGACCGCCTACGCGGCGCAGCTCTCCAAGGAGGCCGTGGAACTGCTCTTCGCGGCCAGCGGCGGCTCGGTCATCCGCCGCGAGGTGGACCTCCAGCGCTTCCACCGCGACATCCAGGGCTTCTCGCTGCACGCCCTGGTCCAGCTCAACGCCAACCTGGAGGTGCAGGGCCGGGTCCTGCTGGGCCTGGAGCCCGGCACGTACTTCCTCTGATCCCCCCCGCGGGCACGGTCCCGCACCCACCCACGCAGAAGGCCCGGGCCGCGCTCACCGCCCCGGGCCTTCCGCGTACGTACGGCGCCGGGCCCTGAACGGCCCCGGCACGGACGGCTCTCCGCACACCGGGCCCGCAAGACCCCCACACCCTCTCACCCGCCGCGCCCGAAACGGCGGCCCGCCCGGCACCCGGGCGGGCCGCCCACCGCTCCGGCACACCCGGCGGCCCCGGGTGTGCTCCGCAAGAGACGCCCTAGGGGTCGTCTTCAAAGGTCATATCCAGAGGAAGATGGAGGCGATGGTGACGGTGGCTTGGTAGGACTCGCGGGTTTTGTCGTAGCGGGTGGCCAGGCCGCGCCATTGCTTGAGTCGGTTGAAGCATCGTTCGACGACGTTGCGGAGCCGGTAGACCCTCCTGTCGAATGTGGGTGGGCGGCCGCCGCGTGAGCCTTTGCGCAGGCGGCCTGTGGCCTGGTCGATGCGTTCGGGGATGGTGTGCCCGATACCGCGTCTGCGCAGGTAGGCGCGGATCTTGCGAGAGCTGTAGCCCTTGTCGGCGATGACGTGGTCGGGTCGGGTGCGGGGACGTCCCGGGCCGGTGCGCGGAACACGGATGGCGTCCAGGACGTCTTCGAAGCGGGTGCAGTCGTTGGTGTTGCCGCCGGTCAGGACGAAGGCGAGGGGCCGGCCGTGTCCGTCGCAGGCCAGGTGGACCTTGGTGCTCAGTCCTCCACGGGATCGGCCGAGGGCGTGATCACCCGCTTCGTCCCGGTCGGCAGCCCCCTTTTCCCACCGGTCGCGTGCTGGTGGGCCCGCACGATCGTGGAGTCCACCGACACCAGCCAGTCGATGTCACCCGCCGCGTCCCTCTCCGCCTGGATCGCCTTCAGCATGCGGGAGAAGGTTCCGTCCAGCGCCCACCTGCGGAAACGCGTGTACAAGGTCTGCCAGGAACCGTAACGCTCCGGCACGTCCCGCCAGGCCGAACCGGTCCGCAGCTTCCACACGATCCCGTTCAGCACCACCCGGTCATCCGACCGGGGCCGACCAGCCGTCCCCGAACTCGGCAACAACCGCGACAACACAGCCCACTCAACATCCGACAACTCATGACGACGCACCACACCCGCCATAATCCCGCATCGCACAAACAGCTTTGAAGACGACCCCTAGTGGCCCGGGGCCGGGGCCGGGTCGGGCCTGCCGAAGCGGCCGTCGACGAAGAGCAGCCCGTCCTCGCCGCTGCCCCGGCCGGCCGCCAGGACCGTCCCGATGAAGATGGTGTGGTCGCCGAAGACGTGCGAGTCGCTCAGCTCGCACTCCAGCCAGGCCACCGAACCGCCCAGCAGGGCCGCCCCGGTGTGTTTCCCGGCCTCCCACGCCACCCCCTCGAACTGGGCCGCCCCCAGCGTGCGGTGCTTGTCGGCGAAATGCCGCGCCAGGGGCTCCTGCCGCACGCCGAGTATGTTGACGGCGAAGCGGCCCGCGGAGGCCAGCGCGCCGTGCATCACCGCGCCGTGGCTCACACTGCACAGCACCGACGGCGGATCGAGGGAGACCGAACTGAACGCGTTCGCGGTCATGGCGTGCACGTGCTCGCCCCCCACGGTGATCACCGTGACACCGGTCGCGAAGCGGGACATCACTTCCCTGAGCCGGACGGGTTGCACCGGCTGTGGCCCCGGACGCACGGCCGCGGGATCGAGTTCAGTGGACGCGGAATTCATGCCACCCTCTCCGAGGTATTTTGAGCAGCGCACATCACGTGCCATCCGTGGGTATCGCGTGGTTGTCCCTGGGTCCCGCCGGCCGGTGGCCTTCAACGTACCCGCGCCGGCCCCGCCGTCTCCCACCCCCGGGTAACCGCCGCGCCACCTGCCCGTACCCCTCGCGGATGACCCCGCGGTGACCGCTGGTTGACCGGACGCGAGCACCCTGTGGTGCATGGATCACACCAACACCGCAACCCCGTCCAGAGAACTGGCCGAACCTTTTCTCCGCGAAGTGCTCGCCGGTGCCGGCCTGGCCGTCGAATACGTCCGCGCGAAGGGCAATACCCTCTACCAACGGGACGGCGAGGGCGGCGAGATACCCGTCGCCGACTTCGCGGGCGGCTACGGATCCGTCCTGCTCGGGCACAACCGCCCCGAGATCGTCGCAAGGGCGCGGGAACTGCTCGACGGCGACACCCCCGTGCACGCCCAGTTCTCCAGCCACCCCTACGCCAACGCCCTCGCCGCCGAGCTGAACCGGATCATCCACCGGGAACTGGCCACCGAGGAACCGTATTTCGCGGTATTCGCCAACAGCGGCGCGGAAGCGGTCGAGGCGGCGGTCAAACACGCCGAACTGGACCGGGGGATGCGCACCGCCGCCCTCCTGGAGGAGATCCGCGCACACAACGAGACCGCGCGCACCGCGGTCGCCGACGGC
Organism: Streptomyces sp. NBC_01317; assembly: GCF_035961655.1. Classification (NCBI taxonomy): domain Bacteria; kingdom Bacillati; phylum Actinomycetota; class Actinomycetes; order Kitasatosporales; family Streptomycetaceae; genus Streptomyces; species Streptomyces sp. NBC_01317. The sequence continues at coordinate 8,043,030 of NZ_CP108393.1, forward strand.
ACCGCCGTCCTCGCCGGGCACACCCTGGAACGCCTGGGTCTCACCGCCCCGGCGGACCCCCGCGAGGCCTTCGCCCTGCTGGAGGCCGAACTCGCCCGGCGCAACGCCGAGCAGACCGCCAGGCCACCGCTGTTCCTGGCACTGGAGGGCGGATTCCACGGCAAGCTCGCGGCGAGCGTGCAGCTCACCCACAACGAGGGGTACCGCGCCCCCTTCCGGTCGCTCGCCGCCCAGGCCCGGTTCGTCCCCCAGGACCGGCCCGACGTCCTCAAGCAGGTGCACGCCAAGGAACGGGGCGTCCTCCTCGGCGCGCGGGCCGTCGACGGCCAGGTCACCCTCACCGAACGGGAGTTCCCGGTCTTCTGCGCCTTCCTGGTGGAACCCATCCAGGGCGAGGGCGGAATCCGCGTGCTCTCCCGCGAATTCGCCGAGGAAATCCAGCAGTTCTGCGAGTCGATCGGCTGCCCCCTTGTCGTCGACGAGATCCAGAGCGGAATGGGCAGGACCGGGACACTCCTCGCCAGTGCCCCCCTCGGACTGCGCGGCGACTATTTCACCCTCGCCAAAACACTGGGCGGCGGTATCGCCAAGACATCCGTGATGCTGGTGCGCGAGAAGTACTACCGGAAGGAATTCGAGATCGTCCACAGCTCGACCTTCGCCAAGGACAGCTTCTCCTGTCACATCGCCCTCAAGGTCCTCGAACTGCTGGAGGCCGACGGCGGACGGGTCTACCGCGTCGCCCAGGAGCGGGGAGCCGCGCTGCGCGCCGCACTGGACGGCGTACGGGCGGACTTCCCCGACGTCGTCGCCGACGTCCGGGGCCGGGGCCTGATGCTGGGCCTGGAATTCCTCGACCAGTCGGGGTCCTCCTCACCGGTGGTCCGGGAGATCGCGGGCGGCGGTTTCTTCGGCTACGTCCTGGCCGGACACCTCCTGCGCCGCCACCGGGTGCGTACGTTCCCCACCGCGAGCGCGCTCAACACCCTGCGCTTCGAGCCCTCCGTCGAGCTGACCGACGCCGAGATCGCCCAGCTCGACACCGGGCTGCGCGACGTGTGCGAGCTGCTGCGGGCCGGCGCGGGCGAAGCACTGACCGCGCCCTGAGCCCACCGGCCCACCCCCGGGCGTGGCATTCGGATTAAAGACCTGGTCAAGGCAGGGGATGGTCAGCGATGATGCGGGCACGGGCGCGACTCCTGTGAGGATTCTTCAGCGTACAGAACTGAAAGATCATCAGGGGCCGCGCCCGCTTGACAAATCAAAACCGGAATTCCGGCAGCAGACCGGAACCATGCCGGGGCCATGACAATCACCATGGCCGGTGGCCATTGAACGGGGGAGTTCATGCGATTTCGTGTTCTGGGCGCGTTGGAAGTCAATGATGATCACGGCTTGGTGGAACTCGGCGGTATAAGGCAGCGATCCGCTCTCGCCTACCTCCTCCTCCACGCCAACGAGGTGGTCTCCACCAGCCGGTTACTCGGAGCGCTCTGGCCGGCCGACGACGCGCCCATGACCGCGCGGAAGATCCTCCAGAACGCGATCTGGCGGCTGCGCGGAGTCCTCGCCGGGCTGTCCCCCGGCGAGCCGGCCCCCGAACTGCTGACCTGGTACCCCGGGTACATGCTGCGGGTACGGCCCGAGCAGGTCGATCTCCTGGTCTTCCAGCAGCGGGTCGCCGAGGGCCGGGTGGCCCTGGCCGCCGGCCGCCCGGCCGCCGCACGCGACCTGCTGACCGAGGCACTCGCGCTCTGGCGCGGCCCGGTGCTCGCCGATCTCGCCGAGGAGGGCACCTACTGGGCCGAGGTCACCTCCATCCAGAAAAAACGCCTCGACGTCATGGAGGACTGCTTCGAGGCGGAGCTGGCCTGCGGCGGCCACCAGAGCGTGCTCCACGAACTCAAGGCACTGGTCGAGGCCGAGCCCCTGCGCGAGCGCGCCTCGCGCCAGCTCATGCTCGCCTTCTACCGCTGCGGCCGGCAGGCCGACGCCCTCGCCGTGTACGGGAGGGTACGGGAGGCCCTGGTCGAGGGCCTCGGCCTGGAGCCCAGCCCCGAACTCCAGCAGCTCCAGCGGGCCGTCCTCACCCAGGACCCGGCACTGGACCTGCCCCGCACCGCCCAGCTCCCCCGCCCCGGGCAGACCCAGCTCCCCCCGCCCGGGCAGACGGCACGGCCCCCCCGGCCCGGACCGCCCGCGCAGCACACCCCGCCCCCGCGGCAGCACATCGCGCCCCCCTCCCCGCACACGGCCGAGCCCACGGCGGCACGCGCCGCCTTGCCGGGCGAGTACCGGCAGGCCAGTGTGCTCCTGCTGCGCTTCGGGCTCGGACCCGAGTTCGGCACCCTGCCACCGGAGGACGTCGACCGGGTCCTGGACGCGGTGACCCAGCTCGCCCGCGAGAAGATCGAGGCGGAGGGCGGCATCGTCGCCTCGGCGCTGGGCTCCGTCCTGCTCGGCCTCTTCGAGGACACCGCCACCGACACCCCGGCGAACGCGGGCGCGGTGCGCGCGGTACGGGCCGCCGCGGCCGTACGCGACTGCCTGGCCATCGCCGCGGACACCCTGCACTCCACGGGGGAGGCGCTCTCCGCGCACGGCGCGGTCTCCACCGGGCAGGTCGTCGTCTGCCGCTGGCCCGGTGCCGGTGTGACCCCGCCGTGGATCGGCGGCCATCTCGTCGACGACTGCCGCACGGCGCTGGGCATGGTCCCCGCGGGGGAGGTCCATGTCTGCGAGGCCACCCGCCGGCTGACCGATGGCCGCATCACCTACCGCGGCACCGGCACCGGCACGGCCCCCTGGAAGCTGATGGCCGTCGGCGACGGCTTCACCAACCAGTGCGGGACCTCGGCCGGCGACCGCGAGTGCGAACTCGACCTGATGCGGGCCGTCCTGCTCAGGACCCGGCACCGCTCCACCCCGCACCTGGTGACCGTCCTCGGCCCGCCCGGCCGCAAGGCCCGCCTGCTGCTGGAGTTCCAGCGCCTGGTGCGGACCGGCACCACCGAGCCCGTACGGGTACTGACCGGCACCGTCGCCCCCTCGCGCGGCGGCATGTCCGCGCCGGCCCAGATGCTCGCCTCCTACGCCGGGACCGGCCCGGGCGACACCCCCGGATCCGCCTCGGCCAAACTCGACACGGCCCTCGCCGGGCTCACCGACGACCAGGAGACCCGGGCCGCCCTGCTGGCCGCCCTGGGCCCGCTGATCTACGCGCGTGGCCCGGTACGGCGCGCGGTCCTGGGCGCCTGGCGGGACTTCCTCGCCCTGGCCGCGGCCAAACACCCCCTCGTGGTGATCTGGGACGATCTCGAGCGCGCCGACGAACCGCTGCTCGAACTGGTCGAGGAACTGGCCGACCCGCGCGCCGACCTGCCGCTGCTGAACGTCGTCGGCGCCGACGCCAGGCTTCTCGCACGCCGCCCCGGCTGGGCCGCCGGCCGCCCGCAGGCGATGACCATCAGCCTCGGCCCGGTCGCCGACGACGCCCTCGACCAGCTTCTCGAATGCCTCCTCATATCGGGCCGGGCAGCAGTGGTCGCCTAGGGCGTGTCCGCGAAGCGGCGTCCGGCACGCGGCGCCTGGCACGCGCTCGCCGCGTTGCCGGACCGGGCGAGTACCTCCGGTACACGCCCGGTCCTCCGCCTCGCGATCGCACGCACCGGACGCCGCGGGCCCCGCCCTGCGGGCGGACGACGCCACTTCGCGGACACCCCCAGGACATCCGCGAAGACATCCGCGAAGCGCCCTGCGGTCCGCCAGCGCCCCGCACGCGCCGCGCTGGCGGACCTGCCCCCCCCGCGTCCGCTACGGGCAGGCCCCCCGCCCCGCGACGCCCCCCCCGCGGCCCGGGGCGCGGGAGGCACCCCCCGCCCCGGACAACGCGGCCTCAGCCGGCAAGATCCGAAAGAGACGGCCCGGCCCGCACCACCCGCGCCGCCCCGGTGCCGCCCGCCCCGGTGCCGCCCGCCCCGGTGCCGCCCGCCCCGGCCGGCCCGCCGGCGCGGGCCAGTGCCCGGATCACCTCCAGGCACCGCGGCGCCTGGGGCGGCAGCGTGTGCGCCGCCGACTCGATCAGCAGGGATATCGCGACCGCGTGCTGGGAGGCCGCGCCCCGGGGGAAGGGCGGCACGTCCCCGCCCCCCGGACACGGGGTCCGGCCCGCGGCGGCCAGCACCCGCCCCGCCCACCGCGCCACCGACACCCGTGTCCCGCGGTGCGCCAGCACGCCCGGCGCGGGAACGGCCAGCAGGTTCCGCTCGAAACGGCGCAGGATCGCCCCGGAGTACTCCGCCAGCAGGGATCCGCCCGGCGCCCCCTCAGGAGCCGGGGCAGGACGGCGGACAGCGGGAGCACCCTCACCGGACACCGTGGTCCGGGACGTGACCCTCGCCCGGCGCAGCCCCTCGGTGAGGGCCACGGCGAACTCCCTGCCGACGAACACGGCGAGTGTCGCCTCGTCCTCGAAGGGCTCCTGGGCGGCCCGCGACGAGGACCCGGAGCCGGGGTGCTCGCGCTGCGTACGGCTGTTGTCCATACGAGCAGCCAACCAAGTCCCGTACACCGCGTGCCCACCTGCCGCTCTGCGCGCCGGCCGTGGAAAGACCGTGACCGGCCGGTTGCCACACCCGGCCGCCCACCCCCGCCGCGCCCGTACGGGCCCCGGCCGCGGCGGAACTCCTAGGCCTCGCCGCCGGACACCGCCTGGAGCGGCAGCCCGCCCGGCCCGGAGAGCCGGGTGAGGCTGAGCGTACTGGTGCTGCGCTGCCCCACCCCCCAGAACGGGCGCTTGCCCAGCAGCTCGGGCCGCGCGCACGCCACGATCAGCAAGGGGCAGCCCTCAGCCGTCGTGGCCAGCTCCTCCACCCAGTCCAGCACCGCGTCCGAGGCAAGATGCAGATCGTCCAGGCACAGCACCAGCGGCTGCTGCCGCGCCCGCAGGGACAGCAGCTCCGCCCAGCCGTTCATCACCGGACGGGGATGCACGCGCGACAACGGACGGTCCGGTACGACCAGGTCCCGGAGCAACCGGTCCGCCACCGGTCCGCTGCCGGCCGTCCCGTGCACCAGACGCATGAGCAGTTCGCCCTGCGAGGTGCCGGGGGGAATCGACGAGAACTCCCGCCACGCGTCCAGCAGCGCACCGGCCAGCGTGCCCGCGCCGCTCACGGGCGCCGAGGGCCGCAGCACCAGCACCCCGCCCGGACTGCGCGTGATCCGGTGCTCGAACTCCGCCAGCAGCCGGGACTTGCCCGACCCCGGCTCGCCCAGGACCGTCAGCAGACACGGCACACGATGATGCCGGGAGTGCGCCAGCAGACTGTTCAGGATGTCCAGTTCATGTTCCCGCGGGAACCCCGCACCCCCGGCCCCCCGCCCGCGACACCGCCCGGAACCTCCGCCCCGCGCCCCTGCGGATAGACGGCGCAGGCCTCCCGCACATCGAAGACCATGCCCGCCTTCCCCCGCACCCGCACATAGCGCACCTGGCTGTCCGTGCCGACCGCCGCCTTCCGGCTCACGTACACCCTGCCCGGCGGCACGTCGGACAGCAGGCGCTGCGCCGTGTCCAGCAGCGCCCCCACCACCGAGACCCCGCCGCCGGGCGCACCGGGCACATCACGCACCAGCACCCCGCCGGTGGTGACCACCGAACGGACCGCCAGATCCGTCACGTCCCCGAACCTCTCCCGTACGGCCAGCGCCGCCCGCACCGCGTCCAGCGACGCCGCCGAAGGGTCCCCCCGCAGCCCGAACAGCGCCGCGGAGAGATGGCCCACCGACCCCACGACGGTGCCGCCGTGCTCCTCGACGCACTGCGCCACCAGGGTCACCGCCCGGTGCAGCGCGGCATTGAGCTGCTCCGCGTCCAGCGGCTGCTCCGCCGGGGTGCCGGTCTGGATCAGCAGTACGGACACCTCCTGGCGCCTGTTCGCCGGCGCGCCGCCGCCCGCCGCCCGCGCGGCCGGTGTGCCCTCCTCCTGCGCCGGGAGAGCGGGGTCCTTGCCACCGATCACCGCGACGGGCACCCCGGCCGGCACCGGCGCCGCCCCGGAGGGATCCGCCCCTGAGGGGTCCGGGACGGGCCCGGCCGCCGCGGGCCGCGGCACATCCCCCAGCGGCGCCCCCCTCATCCCTGTCACCTGCGCCACCTCCGCCGGCTCCTCGGCGGGCGCCGTCAGCGAGGGGTCGTGGTGCAGGATGTGCTGCTGGAGGGTCTGGAGGTCACGGGAGGGTTCGAGACCGTACTTCTGGACCAGTTCGAGCCGCACCCGGCTGAACACGCTCAGCGCCTCGGCCTGCCGCCCGCAGCGGTACAGCGCGAGGATCAACTGCCCGCACAGCCGCTCGCGCAGCGGCTCCGACTCCGCCAGCGAGACCAGCTCGCCCAGCACGGCGTGGTGCCGCCCGCAGGCCAGCTCCGCCTCGAAGCGGTACTCCATCGCGTCGAGCCGCAACTGCCGCAGCCGCGCCACCTCCGGCCAGTCCAGGCCCTGTTCCACCAGATCCGACAGGACAGGGCCGCGCCACTCGTCCAGCGCCTCGCGCAACAGCTCGGCCGCCAGGGCCGGTTCGCCCGCGTCCAGGAGCCTGCGGCCCTCGGCCACCCGCCGGTCGAAGCGCGAGACGTCAAGGGTGTCGGGGGCGACCTGGAGGATGTAGCCCGGGGACCGGGTGAGCAGCTCCGGGGCCGGCGCCCCCGGCACCTCCAGCAGCGAGTGCGGCCGCGACAGAGCCGCCCGCAGCCCGGACACCGCGTTCTGTATGATCTTCCTGGCCGTCACGGGGCGGCTCTCCTGGGACCACAGGGCGTCCAGCAGCTCGCTGGTGGCGACCACGTGATTGGCCCGTAAGAGTAACTTCCCCAGAACCGCACGCTGCTTGAAGCCGCCCAGAACCAGCGTACGGTCCAGGGACTGGACTTCCAGCGGACCCAGAATCTTGAATTCCACGTTTTCTCCCGCGAGTTGACCAACCGACCGTCGGTGACTGGGGCTCGCGCTACCTGCCCCCTTGCGTGACCGCGTCCCGCACACCGCGCAGCACCAGCCCGGCCACGGCGTCGAGGTTCTGGTCCAGAAAGAAGTGACCGCCCGGGAAGACCTCCAGCTCGAACCCCGCCCGGGTGAACTCCCGCCAGCGCGCCGCCTCTTCGACCGCGACGACCGGGTCCTCGCGCCCGGCCAGCACACTCACCGCGATCTCCAGCGGCGCACCACCGCCCCAGCGGTAGGAGGCGAGCGCCCGGTAGTCGGCGCGCAGCGCGGGCAGCGCCATCTCCACCAGCTCCGGGTCGGCGAGCACGGCGGCACCCGTCCCGCCCAGGGAGCGGACGGCCGCCAGGATCTCCCGGTCACCGGCCAGCACGTCGTGCCGGTCCGGGAAGGGGCCGGGCGCCCCGCGCGCCGAGAGGAACAGCCGCACCGGCAGCGGCGCCCCCGCGGCCGCCAGGGCGCGGGCGCTCTCGTAGGCGAGCAGCGCACCCATGCTGTGGCCGAAGAAGGCGTACGGGCCGCCCGGCGCCGCGCCCAGCTCCCCGGCGATCCGCCCGGCCAGCTCCACGATGCCCGCCGGCCCCGCCTCGTTCCTGCGGTCCTGGCGCCCGGGATACTGCACGGCCAGCACATCGACGCCCGGGCCGCCGGGAACACCGACCGCACCCGGGCCGCCGGCCCCGGCCGACAGCCGGCGCGCCAGAGGGACGTACACACTGGCCGAACCGCCGGCGTGCGGGAAACAGACCAGCCGCACCGCGCCGGGCCCCGCCTCCGCGAACCGCCTGAACCACTGACTGTTCATAGTGTTCTCAACTCCTGTGCGTGCGATCGGGGTTGCTCGTAGGATTCCTTGAGCGCGGGCCGGGCGCGGCGCACGGCCCCACCCGCCCACCGGCCGGCCACCCGGGCGCCCCGGCATGCCACACCCCCCGGCGGACCGGGAGAGCACACCCCCCGGCACCCGGGCACCACCACACACGCGCCGGCCACGGCGCAGGGTCTTCGGCCACCCCCGGCCCCGCTCCCCACAGGAGCGGCCGCGGCACCGGGCCGCCGGGCCGTGGCCGCGCCGGTCCCGCCCCTCGCGTCTCCCCGCACCGGACTCCCCTCTGGCGCCCTCGGTCCGGTCCCACAGTCGCGGATGGTCCTTCGGGTTTGCTTCGGGTCCGGTTCGGGGCGCCCGCCCCGTTCTCGGCCGGCCCCGGTTGGAGCCCGCTTGAGGCCTCATCACTCCGCGAGTCGATCGGGTTACTGTGTGATCATGCGATTCGGGGTGCTGGGCCCACTGGAGGTGTGGAGCGCCGAGGGGAGCCTGGTGCCGGTTCCCGAGGTGAAGGTCCGTACGCTCCTCGCGGACCTCCTCGCCCACCACGGCGAAGTCGTACCCAAAGGACGGCTCATCGAAGACCTCTGGGGCGGCTCCGCCTACACCGCCCGCCCCACCTCATCCTTACAGGCCAAAGTCTCACAACTGCGCCGGGCCCTGGAGAACGCCGAAACCGGAGCCCGCTCCCTCATCGCCCACCAGGCACCCGGATACACCATCGACATACCGGCCCAGGCACTGGACGTCGGCCGGTTCCGCGCCCTGGTCGCCGAAGCCCGCACCTGCGACGAACCCCGCGAGAAGGTCACCGTCCTGACCGAAGCCCTGTCCCTGTGGCGCGGCCCCGCCTTCGCCGACTTCGCCGACCAGCCCTTCGTACGCTCCGCCGCGGCCACCCTGGAGGAAGAACGCCTCGCCGCGGTCGAAGTCTACGCGGAAACCCGCCTGGAACTGGGCGAACACAGCGCCCTGGTCGGCGAACTCACCGCCCTGGTCGAGCGCTTCCCCCTCAGAGAAGGCCTGCGCGTCGTACAGATGCGCACCCTCTACCGGGCCGGACGCCCCTCCGAAGCACTCGACAGCTACGCCGACCTGCGCCGCCGCCTCGACGAGGAACTGGGCCTGATGCCAGGACCCGCGCTCGACGCCCTCCAACAGGCGATCCTGCGCCACGACCCCCAACTCGCCCGGCCCGACTCCCGACCCGCCCCCGCCACCGCCGCCCGCGCCCGCACCAACCTCACCGCCTCCGTCAGCACCCTGGTCGGCAGGGACGAGGCCATGGACGAGGTGCGCCGGCTCATCTCACACCGCCGCCTGGTAACCCTCACCGGCCCCGGCGGAGTCGGCAAGACCCGGCTGGCCACCGCCATCGTCGACGGCCTCACCGCCCAATTCCCCGACGGGACCTGGCTGGTGGAACTGGCCGGCGCCCGCGCCCCGGAACGCACCATCGGACCGGAACCACTCGCCGAACGGATCATGGCCGTACTGGGAATCAGGGAATCCGCCTCCGACAGCCCCGCCGCCGGAGCCACCCAGCGCCTCGCCGGCATCCTCGCCTCCCAGCGCCTCGTCCTCATCCTGGACAGCTGCGAATACGCGATCGACGACGTGGCACGCCTCGCGGGCCCCCTCCTCGACAGCGCCCCGGGCCTCCACATCCTCGCCACCAGCCAGGAACCCCTGCGCATCAGCGGCGAGACACTCTGGCCCGTGCCCTCCCTCGGCCTCCCGCCCTCCGGCGAGGAACGGTTCGAGACCGTCCTCGCCTCCAGCGCCGTACGACTGTTCGTCGAACGGGTCCGCGCCACCGACCCCGACTTCTCACCCGACGCCGCCACCGTCCGCAGGATCGCCGGGATATGCCGGCGCCTCGACGGCATCCCCCTCGCCCTCGAACTGGCCGCCACCCGCGTCCGGGCCCTGGGCGTGGACGAACTCTACGACCGGCTCGACGACCGCTTCCGCATACTCACCAGCGGATACCGCGACGCACCCCACCGCCACCGCACCCTCCAGGCCACCATCGACTGGAGCTGGAGCCTGCTGGACACCCGCGGACAGACCGTCCTGCGCAGACTCTCCGTCTTCGCCGAAGGCTGCGACCTCGAAGCGGCCGAACAAGTCTGCTCCGGCACCGGCATGACGGCCCAGGACGTGGTCGACGCACTCGCCGTGCTCGTGGACCGCTCACTGGCACTCAGGAGCGACAGCCCCGCCGGCGCACGCTACCGCCTCCTGGAATCCGTCGCCGCCTACAGCCAGCAGCGCCTCGGCGAATCCGGCGAGTCCCACGACCTGGCCGCCCGCCACCTGCGCTACTACACCGAACTGGCCGAACGCGCCCAACCCCACCTCCACGGCCGCGACCAGCGCCGCTGGCTGCGCCGCCTCGACGCGGAGGCCGCCAACTTCCAGCGCGCGCTCCAGGAAGCAAGGCGCACCGAGGACGCCCACCGCGCGCTGCGCCTGGCCAACGCGCTCAGCTGGTACCGGTTCCTGCGCGGCCGCCTCGGCGAGGCCCGCAGGGCACTGGCGACCGCGCTGGCCGTCGACAGCGAGGCCACCGGCGGCAAAGCGGTCCCCGCCGAACGGGCCGAGGCAGCCTGCTGGCACGCCGGCTTCTCCATGCTGCTGGGCGAGGGCGTCTCGGACCCCGGGCCCCCCGCCGCCCGCGGCGGCCCGGCCGGGCACGAGGTGGGACAGGTCAGGGCCGAGTGGTTCCTCGGCGCCGCCCACTGGAGCGTGGGCGTCCTGTCCGCCGGCGAGGACGGCGTACGGCGCGCCCTCCACAACTCCCGCGCCCTGCACGACAGCTGGGGCACCGCCGCGGCCCTCAGCAGCCGCGCCGCCCTGGCCCTGGCCCGCGGCGACCTCGACGCCCTGCGCGACAACGCCCTCGAAGCCCGCGCCCAGTTCACCGAACTCGGAGAACAATGGGGACAGCTGAAGGCCGCCGAAGTACTGAGCGTACTGGCCGAGATCAACGGCAACTACGAACAGGCCGAACAACTCCACCGCGAAGGCCTGCGCATCGCCGAGGCCCTCGAACTGTGGCCCGAGGTCTCCCGCCAGCTCTCCGGACTCGGCCGCATCGCCATCCTCGAATGGCGCTACCGCGAGGCCGAGGACTTCCACACCCGCGCCCAGCGCCTCGCCGTCGAGCAGGGCAACCGGCCCGCCGAGCAGTTCGCCGCCCTCGGCCTGGCCCTCGGCGCCCGGCGCGAGGGCAACCTGGACGTCGCCGAGGCCCGGCTGCGCCCCTGGCTCACCTGGAACCGCAGCCGCTACGACGCCCCGGGCCTGGCCCTCGTACTGGCCGAACTGGGCTTCATCGCGGAGCAACGCGTGGACGCCGCACAAGCCCTGACACTGCATCAGGACGGCCTGGCCACCGCCACGGCCACCGGCGACCCCCGCGCCGTGGCCCTGGCACTCGAAGGCCTCGCCGGCGCCCACTCCCTGGCCGGCCGGTGGGAAAGGGCGGCCAGACTCCTGGGCACGGCCGCCGCCACCAGACGGCGCACAGGCGCACCCCAGCCGCCCGCCGAACAGGCCGATGTGGAGCGCATCGCGGCGCGCCTGCGCAACGTGCTCGGCGAGGAGGCGTACGCCGTGCAGTTCTCGGTGGGGGAGCGGACGGACCATGTGACCCAGGCCGCCGCCGAGATGGAACGCTCCCCCTCTCCCAAGCCCCCTGACACCACACCGGCCGGCCGGCCCCCGGACACCCGGTAACCCCCCCCGGGGCGGTCACCGGCCGGCAACCACCCGGTAACCGCCCACCGGACAGCGGGTGTTCAAGCGGTCAGGATGCCCGGGACTCGAGCTTCGCACGCTGGTCGTACTCACCGCGGGCGACCGCGATCTCGTGCTGGTGCGCCTCCGTCCACGCCACCAGGGCCTGGATGGTGTCGTGGAGCGTCGCCCCCAGAGGAGTGAGTTCGTAGTCCACCCGGGGAGGCACCACGGGGTGTACGGTCCGGCGGACGAGCCCGTCCCGTTCGAGCTGACGCAGTGTCACCGTCAGCATCCGCTGGCTGATCCCCTCGATCCTGCGGCGCAGTTCCGTGAAGCGCAGGGTCCGCCGTTCCAGCAGTGCTATGACCAGCAGCGACCACTTGTCGGCGACGCGGTCGAGGATCTGCCGTACCTCGCAGCCCTCCCGCGTGTCCCACTGGAGGATGTCGTAGTCCCCATCGGTACCCGTGCAGTGCGTCGGTGACTTTAAAGTGCCTTCTTCCATGGCCAGTCAGCTTGCCGGATGATTCCGGGAGTTACAAGTGGGAACCGGCGGGCTCTCCCGTAACCGGACTCCGTGGCCGGGGAACCGCACACCGCCTCCCCCGGGCGCTCCACCTGCGCCGGACAAGAGCGCGGGCGAATTCCCTTTCCTCATTCCTGCGTGCTTTCAAGGAGACTTCCTGTGTCCACAGTGCAAAACCCGTCGGGCAGCGGCACCGACCGCATGAGCGGGCGCGCCTGGGGCGTGCTGTTCGTGCTGTGCGGCGCGATCTTCCTGGAGGGCATCGACGTAGCGATGCTCAATGTGGCGCTTCCCTCGATCCGTGAGGACCTGGGCCTGTCCACCGGCACGCTCCAGTGGGTCATGAGTGCCTACGTGCTCGGCTACGGCGGCTTCATGCTGCTCGGCGGCCGGGCCGCCGACCTGTTCGGGCGCCGCCAGATGTTCATCTTCTGGCTGGTGCTGTTCCTGCTCTTCTCCGGCCTCGGCGGCCTGGCCACCGAGGGCTGGATGCTGATCACCGCCCGGTTCGTCACCGGTGTCGCGGCGGCCTTCATGACCCCGGCCGGCCTGTCGATCATCACCACCAGCTTCGAGGAGGGCCCCAAGCGCAACAAGGCGCTGCTCGTCTACTCGGGCACCGCCGCCGGCGGTTTCTCCATCGGCCTGGTCGTCGGCGGCCTCCTCGCCGCGGTCAACTGGCGGTGGGTGTTCTTCGCCCCGGTGATCCTCTCCTTCCTGATCCTGGTCACCGCCATCGCCCTCATCCCCAAGTCGGCCCGCCCCCGGCGCGACGGCCAGCCCGTCGACCTGGCCGGCGCCATCACCGTCACCGGCGCGATCCTGCTGCTCGTGTACTCCGTCGAGCGCGCCACCCACGTGGCGGCCCCCTGGACCGTGGGCACGGTCGCCGCCAGCCTGGCGCTGTTCCTCGCCTTCACCGCCATCGAGCGCAAGTCGGCCTCACCGCTGGTGCGGCTCGGGATCTTCCGCAACTCCGCGCTCGTACGCTCCAACATCGCCGGACTCCTCTTCGCGGCCGGGTTCTTCGGCTTCCAGTTCATCGTCGTCCTCTACCTCCAGGAACTGCGCGACTGGTCGACCCTCCAGACCAGCTTCGCGATGATCGTGATCGGGATCGACGCGGTCCTCTCGCCGACACTGACGCCCAAGCTGGTCGAGAAGTTCGGCAACGCCCGGGTGATCTTCGGCGGCCTGGTCCTGGCCTCGCTGTCGTACGCCCTGTTCCTGCCGGTCCAGGCGGACTGGACGTACGCGATGATGTTCCCGAGCCTGATTATCCTCGGTCTCGCCTTCTCCCTGGCGTACGGCCCGCTCACCATCGTCGCCACCGAGGGCATCGAGGAGGAGGAACAGGGCGTCGCCGGCGGCCTGCTCTACACCTCCTTCCAGTTCGGAGCGGCCCTGGGGCTCTCCTCGGTGGCCGCGGTCAACATCGCCGCCACCGACGGATCCTCGCCCGCCGCCCAGCTCGACGGTTACCAGGCCGCCCTGGTCGTCCCCCTGGTCGCGGCCCTGCTGGCCACGGTGCTCAGCGCCTTCGGCCTGCGCAAGCGCTCCGGCGCCGCCGACGAGCCCCTCCCGCAGGCCGCCTCCGTCTCGTAACACCGCCCCCACCCCCCGGACGGGCCGCCCCCAAACGGCCCCCCCCAGCGCGACGCCCTGGCCGCGATTCCCCCGCCGGCCAGGGCGCCGCCTTTTCTCATGCCCGGCCCCGCCGCGAAGCCCGCCGGGGCCCGCTCCCATTGACGCTTGAGGTGAGACGCATTGGGCGGGGATTGGCGAATGACTTACTGATTACCGGTACGAGACCGCCCTTCCGGGAGAATGCTCGGTGCGTGCCGCAATCGAGGTCGATTGCTCTCGGTTGCTTTTGCCCAAGTTGCGTTGCGGTCCGAACCGCGCGGCGCGTATTGACCCGTTCGCATAAACGGGTCCGGTGACCCGCCGCCCGGCGGCGGCCCCCGGACCCGGCCTCCCACCTCCCCCGGGTGGGACGAGACTGCTCAGGAGGCAGAATGACTACGACGGACAGCGCCGTCGCCGCGGTTCTCGACGAGGTCACCGGTCTGGCCGCGACGCTTCGGGAGAGCGGTCCCGAAGCCGAGGAACGCCGTTGGATCCCGGAAGCCAACATCGAACTGCTCGACAAGGCCGGCGTGTTCCGCCTGTCGGTGCCCCGCCGCTTCGGCGGACTCGAGGCACCGCTCGCCGACCAGGTCAGGATCCTCACCGAGATATCCCGCGCCGACACGGCCACCGGCTGGGTGGCGATGATCTGGGTGTCCAGCTCATGGGTTCCCAGCCAGTTCTCCGACCAGGCGCAGGAGGAGGTCTACGCGAGCGGCTCCGCCCGCGTCTCCACCGGCTTCGCCCCCTCGGGCACCCTCACCCCCGCCGAGGGCGGCTACACCCTCAGCGGATCCTGGAAATGGATCTCCGGCTCCCGCGGCGCCAACTGGGCGCTCCTGTCGGCCCTGCTCACCGGACCGGACGGGACCCCCGCCCCCTACGCGGCCCTCGTGCCGTTCTCCGAACTGAGCATCGCCGACGACTGGCACGCCTCCTCCGCGGCCGGCACCGGCAGCTCCACCGTCACCGCCGACAACGTGACCGTGCCCGCCCACCGGGTGGCCTTCCTGATCGACGTGCTCTCGGGCGCCACGGGCGACCGCTCCAACACCGGTGCCACCGGCCGCAATTACCCGTTCATTCCCTTCTTCATGGCCCAGGGCGCCTCGGCGTACATCGGGATCGCCAAGGGCGCCTACGACCTGTTCCTGGACCGGCTGCCGGGCCGCGGCATCACGTACACCTCGTGGACCGACCAGAGCCAGTCACCGGTGACGCAGATCCAGGTCGCCACGGCCGCCAACAAGCTCGCGGCCGCCGAGGGCCTCCAGGAGGGCTGGCTGAGCCTGATCCAGAAGCACGCCGACGCCGGCACCCAGCCCTCCGTCGAGGAACGGGCCGCGGTACGCGGCAGGGCGGCGTACGCGATCCAGCTCGCCAAGGAGGCCGTGGACGAGCTCTTCGAGGCCAGCGGCGCCTCGGTCATCATGCGCGACGTGCCCTTCCAGCGCTTCCACCGCGACATCCGGGGGCTCGCGCTGCACGCGCTGTTCGCGTTCAACACCAACCAGGAAGTACACGGGCGCTCGATCCTCGGCCTCGCCCCCGACACCCCCTTCCTGTGAGCCGCTGAGCCGCGCCCCGGGGGGCCGGCTCAGGCCGGACACGCCGTCCGGGCCGCCCGCCGCACCGGCGGGCGGCCCGGACGGCCACCCTGTCATGCCCACGCCACACCGATCGATCCCCGTGCCCTTGCGCGCCGGCGACCCCTCGCGCATCCACGGTGGGGAAGGACTCCGCTGCTATGACCGACAAGACCGTTCTCGTCCTGGGAGGGACCGGCAAGACCGGCCGCCGCCTGGTGAGCCGGCTCACCCAGCGCGGCGCGCGCGTCCGCGCCGCGAGCAGATCCGGCGACGTGCGTTTCGACTGGGACGACCGCAACACCTGGGAACCCGCCCTCCAGGGCGCCGACGCCGCCTACATCGTCGACATGCAGGACAAGCCCGGCACCTGGGACGCGGAGACCCACATCCGTGAACTCGCCGAACTCGCCGTGGAGTCCAAGGTCCGCCGCCTGGTGCTGCTCCAGGCGCGCGTGACCGACCCGGTGGGCGGCAAGTCCCTGATCGCCGGCGAAAAGGCGGTCAAGGAGTCCGGCGCGGAGTGGACCGTACTGCGCCCCAACTGGTTCCACCAGAACTTCGACGAGGGTGTCCTGCTGGACGGCGTCAAGGACGGCGAACTGCGGCTTCCCGCAGGCGACGGCCTGGAACCCTTCGTGGACGCCGACGACGTGGCCGCGGTCGCCGCCGCCGCGCTCCTGGACGACGGGCACACCGGCCACACCTACGAACTGAGCGGTCCGCGCGCGATCAGCCTCGGCGAGGCGACCGACACGATCAGCGCCGCCGTCGGCCGCACCGTCCGCTACGTCCACGTCGACCACCAGGACTACGTCGACGAACTCGTCCAGTACGAGGTCCCCGCCGACTACGCCCTCTTCGTCGCCGACCTCGTCGCGCAGATCCGCGACAACAAGAACTCCGTCCCCACCGACACCGTGCGCCGCGTCCTTGGCCGCGAACCGCGCGACTTCACCGACTTCGTGGCGGACGCGGCGGCCCGCGGGGCATGGAACCTCTGAGCCCGTCCCGCACACGAAACGCGAACGAGAGATGCCTTGCGACAGGTACGGCAAGGCATCTCTCACCCCTGACGTATCCCCGGCGGTCCCGCACTCCCGCACAGTTCCGCACGGTATCGCGTAAGTGAGTGGGTGACTTTGAAGTGCCCTCTTCCAGGGGCCTTGTGGCCGATGCATGCTGGTTTCGTGTGACCTTCCACGGACCACCTTTCAGATCAGGTTAATTGCCAGGGACAGGAGCCCGCATGGCCGACAAGGTCGACTCGTTTTCCGAGCTCGCGGACAAATTCTTCGAATACATCCAAGACATTCGCTACTGCACGATGATTACGGTGGACAAGAAGTCCCGCCCGCGCGCCCGGGTACTCCTGCCGATCTGGGAGACCGTGGACGGCAGACCGGTCGGCTGGCTCGCCGCGTACAAGACCCCGGTGAAGGTCGCCCACCTCGCCAACAACCCCCACACCACCTACGCGTACTGGAGCCCGCGCCAGAACGCCGTCTACGTCGACAGCGTCTCCACCTGGGCCGAGGACATGGAGACCAAGACCTACGCCTGGGAGCTGTACCAGAAGGGCAGCCCGCCCGGAGTGGGCTACGACCCCTACAACTTCTGGCGCGGCGGTCCCGCCGACCCGAAGTACCACGTCCTGCGCATCGACCCCTGGCGCGTACAGGTACTACGGGGCACCGACCTGAGCAGCCGCATCTGGACAAAACCCGAGGACGACAAGAACTGACCACCCGCCCACCCGCGACTTCCGCGTTCCGGCGGGTGGCGACGAGGCCTCTGATCCGCGGTCGCCGGGAGCCCCGCTGATAAAGGTGGAGCACCTCACGCACCGGTGCGTGTCCGTGCTGCTCAGGGGCTTGCTGCCTGGCCCGGACCGGCGGTCGCCCGCGGGCGGGGCCCTGAAGGAGGCCGTCCGCCGGCCGCCGAGGCCGCGAGGACGGAACGGGAACGTCGCGCACGAAGCGGAACGGCCCATAGCCCCTGGCAGCCGCGCGCAGGATACGGATCCGGTTCTCGACGCCGGTGGGGCCGATGCCGTCCAGCCGGAACCGGACAGGGGACCTCGCAGATCCAGGCCGGCGGCCGGCAGGACCACCGTGACGCCGGGCACCGGTGAGAAAGTGAGCACGGCCTCGGTCACGGCCGGCGCGTGAGCGGCCCGCCCGCGCACGGCAGCCGGATCGGCCACACATCTCGGGCCACCCGGCAACGAGTCGCACATCTTCCCCAACCGCTCGCCGTACGGCCGCGCTGGTCCTCGCCGCCGGCGCCATGGTCGGGGTCGCGGCCCTGCCGGCGCTCCCTGAGCGCAGAGTGGGTCGAGGTCACCAACACCACCCGCCGTACGGTCAACCTGGACGGCTGGACCCTGTCCCACAGCGACGGCAACAGCTACCGCTTCGACGACCTGCGCCTGGCCGGAACGCTCCAGCGTCCGCGTCCACACCGGCGTCGGCAACGACACCCGCACCGACGTCTACCAGGGCGGCCGCTCCTGCATCTGGTCCAACCCCGCCGACACCGCGACTTTGCGCAACGACCGCGGCCGCACCGTCGACTCCGAGTCCTGGGGCCGCGGCAACCACCGCTGACCCACAACCCGCAGCAGACCGACGTACCCCCGGCGTGGCCGCGCCGGGTGTACGCCCGCGTTCCCGGAAAAGAGCGTCTGACCGCAGCTCGCCGAGATGCGGGCGGACACGGACAAGGTGACGGGGCTGGGTGTACAACGCGGACCCTGACGACCCGGATCCGCGACCGCGGCAGGCACGCGTACCGGGAGCTGGCAGTCGTCGCGTTGAACCGGACGCCACCGGCGCGGCCCTGAGGCGCAGGGGGTTCTCCTGCGGCTTCAGTTGACGCGCCCGGAGATCATCATCGTCCGAGCCAACTCCGCCCTGGGCTTTGAGAGGGCTCCGGCTTCTGGCCGTCCTCTTCGGCGAGGCGTGCGCAGAGGCCACCGTCCGGCAGGCTGCCACCAGCCATGCCACCGCAGGCACCGCAGGCACCCCGGGTACGGCGACGAGTCCGGGCGCTCGGTCAGGACTGAGCGGAGCCGCATTCCGTATGATGCTGGGTTTCTGGCGCAGGCGGGACTCATGGCCCGGGCCGGGCCTCCGGGCTCGGGCCGGCCCATGCATCGCGAGGAGAGAACAATGAACCGGATCAAACGGATATTCTTCGCACTTGACCGACGCTTCGCCGGGCACCTGCCCCCGTCCGAAGGCCGCAAGCGCGCCGTTCGGCATCCGCTGCCCTTCGGTTTCGTCGGTGCCGTGTTCTTCGGCGGGCAGCCCACGTGGGTGATGGGGCGGATCGAGCTCTCGATCGTGCTGTACGCGCTGGTCATGGGCGTGCTCGTCAGCCTTGGCGTCATCCTTGAGCGCAAGCGGATGATCCACTACGGCTTTCTGCCCCGGCCGGACCGGCCCGCTACGCGCCGCTAGCATGCCGCGCCTCACGGCCCGCCCCATCGACACCTACGAGTTGACCCATCAGGGGAGCTGACCGGAAGCGCAGGACAAGATCCTCGGTCTGATGGACGAGCACCATCGTAGGAACGTAGGAACGCATTCCTGACGCTGATCGCCAACGATGCGTGACCGGTGAGGGCAACACCTTTTCCCAGGTGTCGTGGTGCAGTGCGACGGCGGGAGGTGTTCCATCGGCAGCGGCAACACCTTCTGCCCCTCGACGCTGGTGATCGCCGCGAACGGCGGGCGGATCGACAGCGGGGACGAGTGTCCCCCGGCCCCGGCGGTGTCCAGATCAAGGCCAACCAGCCCGGCTCCGTACGGTCGGTCGGCAGCTGGCCGGAGGCGGCGACTTCACTGGCAGCGACCCCGACCACCGCGGCGCCGTACTCAAGGGCGCGGGCCTCGCGCGCGGGACCCGGCTCGAGGCCGACGACGTCGTGAACGGCCTCGGCGACTTTGCCGCGGCGACCGTCAAGCGCCAGCTCGCCCATCACCCGCGGAGCAAGTGATGAGCCGGACGCCAACCCACCGGGTTCGCGGAGTCGGGCTCGGGATCGGACTGACCGGTATCGGTCGGTCGTGGCCCGGCCCGGAGGCCGCCGCATGAACATCCGCTTTTTTGATACGGCCGCCGCCTACGGCAGGAGCGGGGGAGGTGCTCGGCGAGTAACCAGGGCAACCTGGCCACCGCCCGACGCGAGGAACTGGTGATCTCGACCGTCCACGACCTGCCCGAGGTGTCCGCGAAGAAGAAGACAACCAGGTCCCGCGGCAAGAGCGCCTGAGCGCCCGCGCGGGAATGCCGGCAGACATTGATGAACAGACGGTGCGCCGGGCGTACGGCGCGGCCCTCGACGACCTAAGTCCGCGGTCGTACGGGCTCCGGGCCGAAAGGCACGACCCGCGACCGATGCGGCAAGTACGCCTCGTACCTACGCTGACCGAAACGGTCCGCCACGGAAATGCCGTGACCCTTGGCTCGCCACCAAACATGCCGTTTCGAAGGAGAAGCCCGTGCCCGCCGACGGTCAGAGCCACATCCGCGTCGCCCGTCCGTCGCGCAACCTCGTCGCGGCGGAGGAATTCTGGGTCCGGGGTCTGGGGCTGAGCGTGCTCTACCGGGCCGAGGGCGGCGACGCGCCCGGAGAGCACGACCTGCTGATGGTCGGCTGGCCCGACGCCTCCTGGCACCTCGAACTCGTCCACGAGATGGCCGGGTTCGCCGAGCCGCAGCCCACTGTGGAAGACCTGCTCGTGATCTACCTCGACGAGCAGGTACCCGAAGAACTGGTAACCCGCCTCGGGACACACGGCGGCAGGTGTGTCCCGTCCCCCAATCCGTACTGGAACACGTGGGGCATCACCGTCGAGGACCCGGACGGATACCGCCTCGTGCTCTGCACACGCGCGTGGTCCAACGCCTGAGCCACACCCAGCTAGTCCGTCCCGCGCTCGCCGACCACGTGCGACCACCGAACCCCTTGGTACGCCGACGCGCAGAAAAAAAGACCAGTACCAATGGTTCGAGACCGCCTTTACGGATACCCCGCTGCGCCCCACTGCGGGCACCATGGATCCCTTCGTCTCACGCACCCCAATAGCATGCCCGAGCGTGATCCAGAAGGCTCTTGGAGGCGATGACCACACAGTGTCCTCCCCGCGATCCGGTCCGAGCGCGGGGTGACGCGGACCCGTACGCCGCAGCTGGCCTTGATCCGCCTCAGGTGACCCTTGGGGCGTAAGCGGGTGGGGACACGACGAGGAGGCCCTCATGTCCAGCGCATGCCGATCTTGGAGAGTTGCTCTGCCCGCTCCGGCGTCAGCGTGGCGGCCCGGCTCCGCTGGTTGCTGATCCAGGAGCCGAGCCGGAGCTCCCGCTCCTCCTGCCCCTCGCCGGCGACGGTCCGTTCGACGTGCTTGCGGGGGACGTGGAGGTGCCCTTCGCGCGCGTGGTACTGCTTGGCGGCCTGGTAGTGCGCTGCCCATTTGTCGGCCTGCGTGCGGCGCGGCTTCGGCTTCTCCTCCTCGGCTGCGGGTTCGATGCCGAGGACCTGTTCGCACATCCACTGTTGTACGGCCGTGAGGTGGTCCCACCCGAGCCGTACGGAGGTCACCCACCGCCCGAGGTCCTCACCCTGGCGTACGGTCTCGCCCACTCTGGTGGGCAGCGCTCCACCGGCGTCCAGGTGCATGCGGACGAGGCGGAAGCACCTCTGCCATGCTACCGGCCAGCCGGGGCACCAGGAGGCGTCGATCTCTTCCAGCTGCTCGCGCCGTTCGGCGGTCATGGCGCCGGCCGACGATTCCACCGGCAGGCCTTCGGCGCGCCGCCGTTCGTTCTCGTCAGCCTTCCGGGCGGCGGCCCGCGCGTTCTTCAACCAGATGCCGACCGCCGCGCCCTGGTAGGTGGCGTCCAGCGGCGCCAGAAGATGCCCTGCCTCGGCGGCCCACCCCTGAGCGGCGGCCAGGCCCTCTTCCCAGGCGACGTCGAAGTGGGACCAGATCATGCCCAGTTTCTCCAGCTGGGTGACGCGGTCCTCGTCCATCTTGCCGCGGGCGTAGAACCTCCGGGCGTCGGCGATCCACTGGCCCAGCGGGAACTCAGCGAGCGACGCCGGCCACCCTTCGGCTTCCTCCTCCTGGCCGTTGCCGCCGGGTACCCGGTACGTGAACGGCACCCTCAGGTCGCCGTGCTCTCGCACGTAGATGACAGCGGCCTCCACACCGCGCCGCCAGTGCTCGCGTTCCGGGTCGACAACCCGGAGGTTGATGAACGCGGCGAGCACGGCGGGGTCGCGCGGGGTGGAGAATTTCAACAACCTCCGGGCCGGCGCCGACGGGCCGGAGGCCTCGTTCCCTTCACCCCGGCCCTCCTGGCCCCGCGCGGCCTTCTGGACAGGCTTGTAGGCGCTCGGGGCCTGCTGCTCCGCCAGCTGCTCCACGATCCGGGCGTCGTGCGCCCGCAGCGCTTCCAGCAGCTTGGCGAGTCCGCCGTACGCCCGGGAGGTCAGCATGTTGTCGGCGGTCTCGCCGGGCCCGAGGAGTACGGGCACGACCAGGTTGGCCACTTTGCCCTCTCCGGGCTGCATGCGCAGTGCCCTGCCGACGGCCTGGACGAGGTCGGGCATGGAGCCGCGGACATCCGCCCAGTACACGGCGTCGCAGTTCTTGGTGTCGACGCCCTCGCCCAACACCTTCACCGAGGACAGGAAGCCCTTCTCCACGACGATGCCGTCGGTGGCGATCCCGGCGGCGAACTCGCCGAGGACCTGACGGCGGTGGAGCGGCTTGTGGTCGCCGCACAGCCAGTCCGCCCAGACTGTCTCCGGGTACAGCTCCGGGTCGCCGGCGTGCAGCTGCGAGGCCACGTCGGGGAGGCCGGCCGCGAACGCTTCGGCTTCCCTGACGACGTGGTGGAAGACCAGCGTGCGACGGAAGCTCTCCTCGGCCGACGCTTTCACCAGTGCGGTCTGGAGGGCGGCGAGCCGCGCCCCGCGCACCTCTGCCGACCGGCCTTCGGCGCCCAGGAGCTGCGCGGCCTGGAGCTGCGTGTCACTGATGTCCACGCACACAACCTGGTACGGCGCACAGATTCCCCGGTCGATGGCCTCGGAGAGCGTCAGGGTGAAGCAGCGGCTGCCGAACGGCCCGCCGGGGTCGTCGTCCATGCTCGCCACCAGCTCACCGGGTACGCCGGCCTCGTCCTCATCTCCGAGCTGCCAGAGCCTGGGCGTGGCCGTCATGTACAGACGACGCAAAGACGGGACTTTCTGGTTGTCGTGCACGACCGCCCACGGCTTCCCGATCCGCCCCGAGGTCCGGTGCGCCTCGTCGATGACGATGAGGTCCCAGCCGGGAAGGCCGGCGGCGTGCGCGCGCTCCAGCGTGCCGAGCCCGAGGCTGGCGTACGTGGCGTACACCGTCACCTTGTCTAGGCCCCGCGTCCACTCCACCAGCTCGTCCACGTCCGTGGTGTTGGGGAACGATGCCTCCTCGCCCCGCAGCGAGGACACCCCGATCATCGGCCCCCGGCGGCCGCCCTCACGCCACGCGGCCTCGGTCTGGGCGAGCAGGTCCAGCGAGGGTACGAGCACGAGCACCCGGCCCGCGCGGAGTTCCTCCGCGCTGCGGGCTGCCACGAGTGTCTTCCCTGACCCGGTCGCCATGATCACCTGTGTGCGCAGGCCCCGGTCAGGAACCCGTGATCTTGCAGGGATTTCGAGTGCCCTCCGCACTCTGTCGACCGCTTCACGCTGATGAGACCTCAGCTCTTTGTCCGTCACTCCCACTTCCTTCTAGCAATCACGCTCACAAGTCACCTCGAACATGCCTGGAGACAAGGGCATTTACGAGCTTAAGGGCCACGCATCGTGCCCGGCGGACCACGTGGGTTGAAGACGAGCGAACGAGTCCTTTCCCTCATCAGGCGTCCGCCTCTCAGTCCAGAGTCTATCCCAGATAGAGTTTGAAGCAGACGTCTCGCGCGAGCCCCGGGTGCGACACGGTTTCGAACCTCTTCCCGGGGGCAATCGGCCTGGCATGGAAATTAACGAAGGTGCCGAAGAAGTGATCGCAACCCAGGGGGATGAGCATCATGTCGTCCTCAGCGCCGACACCAACGGTGATGGAAAGCCCGATGTCTGGATGACAGACACGACTGGCGACGGCAAGGCCGACCTCTACCAGTTCGACACCACCGGTGACGGGAAGATCGACGTGACGGTGGTGGAAGGAGCCGAGGAGCCCGGCACCGACCGGCTTGTGGTTGAGGGCGATGGTGGCCACCCGCAACAAGTGTGAACCCCCACACAGCTACGACCAAGCCCCCCACATCTCCTTGCTGCCGGGCCGTCAGGCCCGAGGGGTGCGCCACGCTCCGCGTGGCGCACCAGCTGCTCGCAGCGCACTAGGGGGCTGGAGCGCAGCGGAAGCCTCCGGGCCGGCCTCCCGCTCGGGCCCGCAACGCGGGCCGTTACCTCTGCGGTTGGTCCTGCAGCGAAGCGGAAGGACCTGGCGAGCGAGCGGAGCGAGTCGCCTCCGCTCACGCGGAGCGTGAGCGGCCAGGGAGCGCAGCGACCTGGTTCGTTTTCTTCGGGCGCAGCCCGAAGG